>JAQVFM010000058.1 GCA_028697255.1 Oscillospiraceae bacterium | reverse complement strand
AGCTGTTGACTTTTGTTGAGATGAAAAGTATAATCTAGATAAATAAAAAATAGAATTTGAAAAAGGCAAAACATACGAAAGTATGTGGCGCAAAGCTATAGGGTCTAAATTCCCTTTGGAATACGACAGCCAGCTGCCAGTGTTTTATTACACTTGGCAGCTTTTTTTTATTGG
This sequence comes from Oscillospiraceae bacterium, assembly GCA_028697255.1. Taxonomy (GTDB): domain Bacteria; phylum Bacillota; class Clostridia; order Oscillospirales; family Acutalibacteraceae; genus Avimonas. Next base: position 6,190 of record JAQVFM010000058.1, on the reverse strand, counting down.
GAGGGTGATTAATATCAAAAAGTTAATTGCAATCTCCATTCTGGTTTTAATAATTACCGGCTCAATAGTTGCCGGGACACTTGCAAACTACACAGTTACATTAGACAATGTCGCCACCGGAAGCGTTGTAGCTAAAGAGTTCATCTTCCTAGAAGACGGCTCGGACAATTTCACCCAGGCTTTGAAAATTGCGCCCACCGATGTGGTCGAGTGGCAGTTTGGCATTAAAAACTATAACGACCAATATGTAACCGAAACCGATATGTACTACAAAGTTACAATTAATGCCGCCGCAACCCCGGGCAAAAGCCCCATAGACCCTTTGATAATTAACATCAAGAACAAAAACCAAGAAGTAGTCGGAACCATTAAAGGAACCGGAAGCATTAATATATATGACTTTTTCCCGCTTAGCACAATCGGTCAAAGCGATTTTTATACCGTAGAAATCCATTGGCCTAGCAACAAAGACATCGACATTAACTATGCCGGACATGAATTTGGCACCTCGATAAATGTATCGGCTGTAGCGTCCCAGGTGCCTTTTGATCTGGAACCACCGACTGAAATAGAAAATCCTGAAGAACCTGAGGACCCACAGCCTCCATTTGCAAGAGTTTCATACAAAGTCATCAACAGTTGGATATCTAATGGAGTATGGGATCCCGAAACCCAAACAGTTGTCGGCGACCATTTTCATTCATTTGATATTAATATAACAAACTTATCCGATCAGCAAATTAACGGCTGGGAATTAGCCTTCAATTATTCTGAAACGATTGTCAGCATCTGGCACGCAAATATTAAAGAACATAACCCTAGTGTCAACCACTACATAATCGAAAACCTTTCCTGGAACAGCGTTATTAATCCTGGCGAAACCCTTACGCTTGGCGGAATTGCGACTGGAAATGGCGAAAACATTCAGTTCACTTCGGCATACCTTAACGGTGATGGTATAGAAATACTGATTGATTGAAAGGTATAATAGCTTTAGGGGGGATTTGATGAAAATTAAAATTGTTATTATTGCTGTCCTTCTATTAGTTATTATATCTTCCGCAGGTACGAGCACCTGGTCTGCGTTTAGCACCGGATTTAACAACAATGCAGATATCAGCCCGGATATCGAAAGAATCGAATCCATGTATTATGAAGAACCGGGCGGCGGCAATAAAAAAATTGAGCCCGATCTAAAAAAACTACCAAGCAACCTAATCATGGATATGTTATATATCTCTGAAGACCTGAACATTAACAACACCTATTCATTCGTTGCTTTTACTAAACAGGTGTATCAGCTTAATGAAATTTCGCTTACTATTGGCAATCCCAACGACCAACAAGGTTACTACCTAATATATTTTAGAAACAGAATAAAAATAAACTTTTACGACGGTACCAGAACCTGGTTAGACGGTTTCTACTACATAAAACCCGGTCAGGATTTGTTTGACGATTCGTTATACACAGTAAACGGAAAAGATCGAACCTTAATAAGTAATCCTAATTTGTTCGCTTGCCCCAACCCCAAAGCTGCTTGCGAACAATTAGGAATACCGATTAAAAAATTTTAGGAGGAAAAAAACATGAAAAAACTACCTATCTTTGTTCTAATCTCTATCATCTGCTTGTCCCTCATCTCCGGAACCTTCGCACTGTACACCATTACCCTCGATAACCTGGCAGAAGGCGATGTAGTTGCCAAAGAGTTCATTCTCTTGGAAGACGGCGAGGATACCTTCGAGCAGAATGTAAAAATCGCTCCTGGCGAGACTGTAGAATGGGAATTCGCAATTAAAAACTATGACGGAACTGCTATTTCAGAAACTGCAATGGATCTTGATATAAAGATCGACGTAAAAGCTGCCGATGGAAAACAGGCTATCGAACCTCTTAAGGTTTCTCTCGTAAGAGAAGACGGTGTTGTTGTTGGCGAATGCACCGGCGTTGGAACCTTGGAAGCCGAAGATGAGTTCGCATTGTCGGACGAAGGTCAGTCTCGTACATATAAGGTCGTCATCGAATGGCCAAGCAACGATGAGGTTGACATTAACTATGCCGGATACGGCTTTGGTAATGCTTTAAGCGTGTCTGTAACTGGCACCCAAAAATAATCCCATCAAAAGCAATAAAAAAAGCTGTTTTTAACAGCTTTTTTTATTGTTCTGTGTTAAAATAGTACAGGTGAGTAAAGTGGAAAAAATACAATACACAACCGAAGAGCAAATTGCCGAAATGTTTCAAGAGCTGGACAACGCCCTCGAGAAAAACAACAAGGGCGTCAAGGGTACAATGCTCTGGATAAAAAGAGCAACCAATATACTTTTAAACCTGTTTATAATATTTTTACTGGTGGTTCTAGGTTTTATTATTACAGCCAAGACCAACGGTAAAACCCCTAGTTTGTTTGGATACAGACTTTTTATAGTAGAATCGGGAAGTATGCAGCCCACATTTGATATCGGAACGGTTATTTTATCGAAAGAGCCTTCCGACCCCAGCAATCTGTCGGTTGGGGATGTGGTAACATTTAAAAGCTTAAACGATACCATCGTAACACATAGAATTATAGAAGTAGTTACTGATGAAGATGGCAGCATTAAATACCGAACCAAAGGGGACAATCCCCTCAATTCACCCGATTCCGAGCTGCTAGACCCCGAGCGCGTTATTTCGGTCTATGTGTTTAAAATTCCGCTGACCTAATAAGTCTATACAAGGGAGAGTATATATGGAAAACACAAGCACTGTAGCACCCGAGCAAAACCCAATGGCAGTCTATATGAACCAGCTTTCCTCTTGCGAAATATACTTGCGCGAAGGTCAATACCGCCGCATACTCGAGAATATAAACCTATCAATCCATAAAGGTGAGGTATGGGGTCTTAACGGAAAATCCCTTTTGGAAATTAAATTGCTTCTTGAAATCATGGCCAACATCAAGCCCTATTACGACGGAAGATGTGTGCTGCTTGAAATTGGAATGATGCGCCGCAAACGGATTATTCTTCCCCATGTGTTTTACATCGGCACCGTAAATATGATATATAACAATATGAATGTGCTCGAATATCTAATGTTTGCAACGGCCAACAGCAAAATCGAAGTGGTAAAGCGCCAAAAACAACTTCTTAAGCTGCTAATCGATATAGGGCTCGGCAACATATCCCTTACCCCCATCCATACGCTACCCAGTGAATTCAGGGTAATTGTTATTTTGCTTACGGCATACTTTTCGAGCAGCGAGCTTATTATTTTTAATGTTCCGGAGCTTAAATATAATAATCAGCAAATTACTCCCATGAAAAATATAGCTCGGCTAATAAGTGATTCGGGCAAAACCTTGGTGTTTTCAAGCATCGACAGCGCCCTTATCCAAGAAATATGCACACATACCGCATATTTAATTAACGGTAGTATTGTGTTTTCCGGTACAATTAGCGAGTTCTGCGAAGAGTACGACGACATTATTTTAACCATAAGCGACCAACAGCCCTACCTGATTATGGAATCTATGCAAAAAGCACTGCCACAGTACAAGTACAAAGTTTCAGATGACCGTCTTATAATCAGCAAGCCCTCGACTGACAGTCGAGTAAATGTAGAATCGATCTACAATGTGATTTTTAAAATGGGACTAAACCCCTACCGAGTTAGGATGAATACTAAAACGGTCAAAAATGCGGTTGAAGGAATTTTGAGAAAATATGATTTATAAAGACAGTTATTTTAAAAAGGAACTGCGACAGTCATATATTCAAAACATAAGTACGGGTAAACAGTATGTATTCGGCCTTTTTATCGGTCTTTTCTCGGTTGGTTTGCATCTATTGCTGCTAACGCTAACCGACAGTGTATTAAGCGACGCCGCTCCATACCTTGTACAGCGAAGCTATTTTACCACCCTGTATACCCACAATTTTATGTCGCTTTTTCTGATTGTTATCTATATTATTGTATACTACAACGACCTGACCTTCGAGGAAATCAGAAGAAACTGTTGGTATTTGCTTTGTAAAATGGGTTACAAACCGGTTGTGATGATACTTTCAAAACTTATGGCACTGCTCTTTTCGCTAATCGCAATCTATACCACCGGATTTATAACCACCATTGTTCTAACTACCCTTTTAAAATATGACTTTAGATATGAATATATCCCATCATTGTATTTCGCGGGTCTTAATGACCTATTGTTTTTAAGTTTTATACTGCTAACCGCTTCTTTATTTATCAAAAAAATTAATATTGCCCGATACTTTTCGTTGCTTGTATATATTTCTCAGATGGTATTAAGAGACAGTTTAGGATTTAAATCCCTCGTTACAAGCCGAGTAGCAATGCAAAATCCAATAAATTTAATTTTAATCGGCAACAGCCTTTATATGCCACTGACCCTTATAATAATACTTTGTTGCATAATAATATGTATTTTCAGAGCAAAAAGCATTGCAAAATATTACAGCCTACCCACCGAAACCTACACCCTATACAACCTGCCGGCGGAAACCAAAATTTTAAAAATGGAGCCGCAAACCGGCAAGCTGCAATATTTATACGACGCTATACGGCTGCAACGCCGTACCAAGCTAATCAATGGGTTTACTTCCTCCATAATCATTTGTATAATAAGCTTTGCCATTATATTTAATATTTTTGTTATAATGGTTTCAATCTCTAAACCGGATGGAAATACCTTTACCGGACTTATCCCCTACATTTTCATGTCAGATACCATGAAACCCGAGATAAACAAAAACGACTTTGTATGCTTTAAGACCCTCGAGGACGATGTCGAACTTCGGGACGGTCAGATTGTAATCTTCAAACAAGGCAACACGGTCTATGTAGAGCGAATTGTCGGTTCTGATGAGAATAATTATGTCGTGGATATCGACTACTATCCCCCTATGTCCGAGGTTGGCTCCATGATAAAAACCGTCTCGCGAGACGAGATATTCGGCATTTATGTCTATAAAAACCGATGGGTTGGAGCCATGATTATGGTCGCCACCACACTATGGGGCAGAATTATCTTTTTGTTGGTGCCCATTCTGTTGCTGTTTTTCTATAAGCCCATAAAGGAATTCCTTAATAAATTGCAGTCATAATACTTGTTGACACCCTAATAAATCCCCGTTAATATATAAATTACGGGGATTTTTCGTATTTTAACCAGATAAAATTCTAGAATTTTATCATGCAATAAAATTATAATAATACTATTCTTAAATTTTTTAATATGGAGCGAATGTTTTGAAAAAGGATCTTTCATTCTATACAAAACTGTTTCTATCAACCTTTACATTAAGCGCCTTTACCATTGGCGGCGGCTATGTAATTGTGCCGTTAATGAGGCAGAAATTTGTGCAAAAATACAACTGGCTTTCAGAAGAAGAAATGTTGGACATCACAGCCATTGCACAATCCTCCCCCGGACCTATTGCGGTTAATGCCTCTATTTTGGTCGGATACAAATTGGCCGGAATACCCGGAGCAATATTTACTGTATTCGGCACCGTACTTCCTCCTTTGATAATCATCTCGATAATTTCACTGTTTTACCTTGCCTTTAAAGAAAATGAAATTGTAAGATCGGTGCTGTGGGGCTTGCAGGTGGCGGTTAGTGCCGTCATTGTCGATGTGGTGGTTTCTATGGTGTCGACAGTTATAAAAAACAAACGGTTAATCCCCATACTTGTAATGTTGGTATCGTTTGTTCTGGCCTTTATTATTAAAATCAATGTGTTTTTTATAATATTGGGCTGCGGCACTTTGGGCGCGTTTTCGGGCTTATACAATAAGCACAGAAAGGACAACATTTAGTCGATGATATATCTAAAACTGTTTTGGAGCTTTCTTCAAATAGGACTTTTTAGTTTTGGCGGAGGATATGCCGCATTGCCATTGATAGAAGACCAGGTGGTAACAATTAATAACTGGCTAACACAAGAGGAGTTTATCGATTTATTCTCAATATCTCAAATGACCCCCGGACCAATAGCAATTAACGCCGCAACATTTGTCGGTCAGAAGGTGGGCGGTTTTACGGGAGCACTGGTTGCGACATTCGGCAACATTCTCCCCTCCTGTGTTATTTTAATAATCAATTGCCCACTTTTATGTTAAATTCCAGAACGCAACTATACTTGTCCTTGTAGTATGCATAAAGTGGATGATGATAAAG
>JAQVFM010000057.1 GCA_028697255.1 Oscillospiraceae bacterium | reverse complement strand
TTCAACCTGACATATGCGGCTTTAGCTCATCTGGTAGAGCGCCACCTTGCCAAGGTGGAGGTAGCGAGTTCGAGCCTCGTAAGCCGCTCCAATAAATCCTGAAACATATGTTTCAGGATTTTTTTACTTATACTATTCTCAGAAACCGAAGACATCTTGTCGGCCTATTTTCCGCCCTGTCTCGTTGTCGTTGTCAGTGGGCTTGTGATGTCACGAGTGCCCGGGTTGCGTGAAAGGCGAAAATATACAAAATTATGCATTCTTTGCTGTCTTGGTCACCATAACCCTACAAATTTATTTACGCCCCTTGAAATTACACCCCATATGCAATAAAATTAAATCATATTTGTATGGGGGGCTGTAAAATGCTTTTTGATAAATGGCTATTTCACAATGCGTTTCATAGGGCATATTGCAGCAAAAAGCAAAAATGCAAATCGGTTATGAATAAAATAAAAAAGAGATAACGGCTGCGGAGCCTTTGCGCCTGCAGCCGAGTTTTGTTTTTGCGGCTGTGAGATAAAGTATATATAGCTTAGCGGGTGACCTGTGGCCGCGCGGGCATTTCGCAATCGGTTAAGAAAAGTAAAAAGTAAGGAGAATAAATATGCGTAAGTTGAAGGCTGCCGTTATAATGGGCAGCGACAGTGATTTGCCTGTCGTGTCCAAGGCGATTGACAAGCTAAAAGGTTTGGGCATTGAGGTTGAGGCGCGTGTTATGTCGGCACACCGTACACCTCGGCGCGTGATGGAATTTGCCGAGCGTGCTGAAGATAACGGCTTTGGCGTTATCATTGCCGCTGCGGGAAAGGCTGCTCATCTTGCGGGCGTGATTGCTGCGCATACAATTTTGCCGGTTATCGGCATTCCGATAAAGTCGTCTACGCTGGACGGGCTGGATTCGCTTTTGTCGACGGTGCAGATGCCGTCGGGCGTTCCGGTTGCAACGGTTGCAATTGATGGAGCCGAAAATGCTGCAATACTCGCAGCACAGATATTGGCACTAAATGATGTTGATTTACGGGACAGGCTTAATGCCATGAAAAATGACATGGAGGCTATGATCGATATAAAGGATAAAAAATTGTCACAAGGCATTTAGGCGGCCGCCGGAAATTTTAGGAGGGACATATATGCAAAAGTTATCAATGCTTTATGAGGGAAAAGCGAAAAAAGTATTTACTACCGATGACAAAAACTTTTTGATTGTGGATTATAAGGATGACGCAACGGCTTTTAACGGTAAAAAAAAGGGCACAATAGCCGGTAAGGGCGAAGTCAACAACCGTATGAGTAATATGTTAATGAGTATTTTAGAAAAAGAAGGTATACCAACGCATTTTGTCAAAGAAATATCACCGCGTGAAACGGTTGTTAAAAAGGTTTCCATCGTGCCGCTTGAAGTTATTGTACGCAACATTGCCGCCGGCTCGTTTTCAAAGCGGTATGGTGTTGCCGAGGGCACACCGTTAAAACAGCCGAGTATTGAATTCAGCTATAAAAACGATGATTTGGGCGACCCGCTTATAAACGAGTACCATATTCTTGCGCTCGGTTTGGCTACGCGGCAAGAGATTGATTTGATAACAGAATATGCGTTTAAAGTTAATGAAGTATTAAAGGCGTATTTTTTAAAAATCGGTATTGAGCTTGTTGACTTTAAGCTTGAGTTTGGTAAAACCGGTGACGGCGCAATTGTGCTTGCCGATGAAATATCTCCTGACACCTGCCGGTTTTGGGATGTGCAAACCCATGAAAAGCTGGACAAGGACAGATTTCGCCGCGACATGGGCGGCGAGGTTGAAGCATACAACGAGGTTATGCGCCGCCTAAGTGGCAAATAGATACGGAGGCTTTTATGTTTTGTAAGTTAAACGAGGAATGTGGCGTATTCGGCATTTTTGATCCTGTTATAAGCAACGTTGCACGTTCAACATATTTTGCATTGTATGCGCTGCAGCACCGCGGGCAGGAAAGTTGCGGCATTGCTGTCAATGAGGACGGAGTGTTTCGGGCGCATCGCGCGGGAGGACTGGTGCCCGACGTATTCACAGCAGATACTCTTGAAAAGCTGGGCAAAGGGAATATCGCCTTAGGGCATGTGCGTTATTCGGCAGCGGGCAACGGCAACATTGATAATATACAACCGCTTGTGGTGCGGCATGTTAAGGGCACTATGGCGATTGCCCACAACGGCAGACTTACTAATGCATATGAGCTGCGCCGGCAGTATGAACTTGAAGGGGCAATATTTCACGGTACAAGTGATGCCGAGGTTATAGCCTATGCGATAACAAGGGCACGGCTTGAAACCGGTTCAATTGAACAGGCGGTTGAAAAGGCGATGAATGTTATTAAAGGCGCCTATTCGCTTGTGATTATGTCGCCCCAAAAGCTCATTGCAGTGCGTGACAAGCAGGGTTTTCGCCCGCTGTGTATGGGCAAAACTAAAGACGGCGCCATAGCTTTTGCTTCCGAAAGCTGCGCACTTGACTGCATTAACGCCGACTTTACACGCGATTTAAAACCGGGCGAAATAGTTGTGGTATCAAATGATGGTGTTCGATCGATTGAAACGCATTGTGGTGAGAACAGCAGCATGTGCGTGTTTGAATTTGTTTATTTTGCGCGTCCCGACAGTGTGATTGACGGTACAAGCGTGTACGAGGCACGCCAGCGCGCAGGCGCTTTTCTTGCACTGGAGCACCCAATACAGGCCGATGTGGTTATCGGTGTACCCGATTCAGGACTTGATGCCGCTCTTGGGTATTCAAAGCAGTCGGGTATCCCTTACGGCGTCGGGTTTATAAAAAACCGCTATGTTGGGCGCAGCTTTATTCAACCGTCACAGGGGCAGCGGGAAAATGCGGTAAAAATCAAAATTAATGCCGTGCGCTCGGTTGTAGATGGAAAACGTGTTATTATGATTGACGATTCGATTGTCAGGGGAACTACGAGTGCGCGCATAGTCAAGCTTTTGAGGGAGGCAGGGGCAAAAGAAGTGCATATGCTTGTTTCCTCGCCGCCCTTTATCAATCCATGCTATTTCGGCACCGATATTGATAGCCGTGACAAGTTGATTGCGCATCGTCTGAAATCGGTTGATGAGATTGCACGCAAAATCGAGGTAGACAGCCTTGGATATATGAGCGTTGAAAGTGTAAACAAAATTGCAAAAAATCCAAAATGTAAATTTTGTGATGGATGCTTTTCCGGTAAATATCCGGTTGAAATTCCCAAATACATTCCAAAAGATAAATTTGAGGAAAAAATAAAAAAAGGCGGTGTTATTACCGATGAATGACAGTTATGCGGCCGCCGGCGTTGATGTGAATGCCGGATATAAGGCTGTTGAATTGATTAAAGAACATGTCGCAAAAACCACGGTACCCGGCGTATTATCCGGATTGGGTGGTTTTGGTGGTGTGTTCGAGCCTGATTTTACCGGAATGAAGCGTCCGGTACTTATATCAGGCACAGACGGAGTAGGCACCAAGCTCAAACTTGCTTTTCTTCTTGATCGGCACAATACCGTTGGGATTGATTGTGTGGCAATGTGCGTAAATGATGTTGCATGCTCGGGTGCTAAGCCTTTATTTTTTCTTGATTATATTGCATGCGGTAAAAATGTGCCTAAAAGAATTGCCGAGATCGTAGAGGGAATCGCCCAGGGTTGCGTCGAGGCGGGCTGTGCGCTGATTGGCGGTGAAACAGCCGAAATGCCCGGATTTTATGACGAAGATGAATACGATTTGGCCGGATTTTGCGTTGGGATGGCCGACTATGACAATATAATAGACGGCAGCAAAATTGCACCGGGCGATGTACTTATAAGTGTTGCTTCAAGCGGCGTCCATTCAAACGGTTTTTCGCTTATACGCAAGATTCTCGGTGTCAATATTTCTAAGCTGTCGGTTTATTTAGACGATTTAGGGTGCACACTCGGAGATGCATTGCTTACTCCGACAAAAATATATGTTAAGCCGATTATGAAGCTTATTAGTACCACGGGCGTTAACGGTATTGCACATATCACAGGCGGCGGGTATTATGAAAATATCCCGCGTATGCTTCCTCAAGGAGTGCGCGCTGTTATTGAACGAAAAGCAGTGCCGGTTTTGCCAATATTTGATTTGATAAAAAGTGTAGGAAACATACCCGAAGAGGATATGTTTGGCACTTTCAATATGGGAACCGGTCTTTGCATTGCAGTTGCACCCGAAAAAGCGGACGAGGCGCTGCGCGTGCTTGAGCAGGCGGGTGAAAAAGCCGTAATTATCGGGCATACGGTATCGGGCGACAAGGGTGTTGATATATGCTGAACATAGTCGTTCTTGTGTCAGGAGGCGGCACCAATCTGCAGGCTCTGCTTGATGCCGAGGAGAAAGGTGAAATTATCGGCGGACGCATAATGCATGTCATATCGTCAAATCCTGATGCCTATGCGTTAAAACGCGCAATCAGGTCGGGAATTAGCACAACGGTGGTTAATCGCCGTGCATTTGATACTTCGAAAGAGTTTGATGCAGAGCTGCTCGATGTTTTAATAAGCTGCAAACCGGATTTAATTGTGCTTGCAGGTTTTTTGTGCATTTTAGGCGAAAGCATCATACGGCAATATCAAAACCGTATTATCAATGTCCATCCGTCTTTAATACCGGCGTTTTGCGGAAAAGGATATTACGGACTAAACGTGCATAAGGCAGTTCTTGCATACGGCGTAAAGCTGACCGGCGCGACAGTGCATTTTGTTAACGAAATTCCGGACGGCGGGGCAATTATAATGCAAAAGGCTGTGCCTGTGCTTGCCACGGACACGCCCGAAACGCTGCAGCTAAGGGTAATGCGTCAAGCCGAATGGGAGATTTTACCCCGGGCGGTATCACTGTTTTGTCAGGGTAAAATTAGCGTGAAAGATAATATTGCAACTATAAATGATTAAATATATTGGAGCGATGCAAAGTGATTGACTTGGCCTCAGAGCTGAAAAGCACATCATATCCCGGGCGCGGTATAATTCTTGGAAAAAGTGATGACGGCGAGCATATTGTTATTGCCTACTTCATAATGGGACGCAGTCAAAACAGCCGTAACCGCATATTTGAACAAACGGATGACGGCATTCGTACAAAGGCATTTGACGAAAGCAAAATGGTGGATCCGTCGCTTATCATTTATTCCCCTGTACGGGTTTTTGGCGATGCTACGATTGTAACAAACGGTGACCAGACCGACACGATATATGAATTCTTAAAACAGGGAAAATCCTTTGCCGATGCGTTGCGTACGCGGACATTTGAGCCGGATGCACCAAACTACACGCCGCGTATATCAGGACTTGTGTGCCCGAAAGACGACAAAGTTTATCTTTCGATAATTAAAGCGGCGGGTGAAAATTTAGGCGGCACAAACCGGTTTTTCTTTGAATATGAAAATATATCATCGGGTACGGGCTATTACATACACACCTATAAAGGCGACGGACAGCCGTTGCCGTCGTTTGAGGGCGAACCGACGCCGGTTACAATATCATCGGATATTGATTCTTTTACAAAAAATGTGTGGGATAATCTTGACGCAGACAACAAGGTGTCATTGTTTACTCGCTTTATTTCATTAAAAACGGCACAAACGCAAACACGAATTGTAAATAAAATACAGTAGAGTGCGCTTAATATATCACAGGGGCAAACTATGTTCGCACGCAAATTTGTGCATTACACAATCGGCTTTAAACAACCAATAAATAAGGAGAGTGCTTTATGTCGAACGAACTGTTGCTTAAATACGGCTGCAATCCAAACCAGAAGCCGTCGCGCATTTTTATGAAAGACGGCGGCGAGCTGCCAATTGAAGTGCTGAACGGGCGTCCGGGGTATATCAATTTTTTGGATGCGCTCAATAGCTGGCAGCTTGTAAAAGAGCTTAAAGATGCAACCGGAATTCCCGCTGCCGCTTCGTTTAAGCATGTAAGCCCGGCAGGTGCTGCGCTGGGTCTGCCGCTTGACGATAAGCTTAAAAAAATATATTTTGTAAATGATAATGCCGAGCTTTCGCCGATCGCCTGCGCTTATGCACGGGCGCGAGGGGCTGACAGGATGTCATCATACGGTGACTGGGCGGCGTTGTCCGAAGTGTGTGACAGGCCAACAGCCGAGCTTTTGTCAAACGAGGTTTCGGACGGCATTATTGCACCGGGTTATACTGACGAAGCTTTAGAGATATTAACGCAAAAGCGCAAAGGATCATACAACATTGTTAAAATCGACAAGGATTATAAACCTTTGCCGGTTGAGCACAAGGATGTGTTCGGAATTACTTTTGAGCAGGGGCGCAATGAATGTAAAATAGATTATTCTCTGTTTTCGAACATTGTTACAGAAAACAGGGAATTGCCCGACAGCGCAAAAAGAGATTTAATAGTCGCGTTAATTGCGCTTAAATACACTCAATCAAATTCGGTATGTTATGTAAAGGACGGACAGGTTATCGGTGTGGGGGCAGGAC
>JAQVFM010000056.1 GCA_028697255.1 Oscillospiraceae bacterium | reverse complement strand
ATGTTTCTAAGTTTTGATTTGGCCCGCCTTAGGTGCGTGTAAACAGTGTTTTCGTTTTGCTTTAATATTTCGGATATTTCAGGTATAGTCATTTGCTCATAATAATGAAGGTATAAGACCTGCCTGTAATTCGGGGGCAATTTCATAATTACGGAAATCATTTCGCTTTGCTGTTCGGTTTCATACTGAATTTCAATATCGTTAATACTGACAACCTTTTTGCGCCACGAGCTTTTTAAAAGATCCTTGCATTGATTATAAGCAACCCGGCAAAGCCAAGCTTTCTCATGCTGCTCATTGTCGAATTCATCAATATGAAGCATGAACTTTAAAAATACCTCCTGAAATACATCCTCCACATCCGAATAGTTTTTTAGATAAAGGAAGCATATGCGTCGCACCATATCGGAATACTTATCCACAGCCGCTGAAACTTGCTCGTAAGAACACGGTTGATCAATCGCCATAAAACTTTGCCCCCTCTATACTAAATACGAATCAAAATTAATATTCCGTTCAAAAAACACTATAAAATTTAAGTTTAGTAATATTAACTAATTTTATGTATATTAAAACATATATTATACCAAAATAAAAGAGCGATCAACATCTTTTTGCTTTAATCTTTACTTTTTATATTGCTTGACGCAGCCTTAATTCATAGCAAGTGCTGCAATATCAGCCTTATATTATGTTTAAATTGCAAAGAAAAGAAAAACATTGGCAATATAAAAGATTTTTTCGGTATTTATCCTTGAAAAATATATAAGAATTGTGTAAAATGTATATAATGCCCGCATTGATTTTATTTTGCGTAAGTATAAGGCATTTTAATGTTCTTGGATTATTATATTAGAGCACCTAATTAAACAAAGAAGAGGGGAATTTTTATGTCCAGCAGATTATTTCAGGGTGTTGTTCACCAAATGAAAGACACCATTGACAGAACTATTGGTGTGATTGATGAGACCATGTCGACAATTGCATGCAGTGATTTGGGTAGAATAGGTGAATCCTGTGAAAGCATCGGCACCGAATCCTTTTCCATACAGGAGGCTTTTATACGCGAAGGCTACACCTTCAAAACTTTCGGTTCCCGCCCAAAAAGCGAGTATCTTTTGTTTGTTGAGGGAACTGATGAGCAGGCTGCCAAATATGCTTCGTTGCTTGCAATTTCGTTTGCCAGCATAAAGCAGTATTATGATGAAAAGTATGACCGCAGCAATTTTGTTAAGAATGTTATACTTGATAATATATTGCCCGGCGATATATATCTTAAGGCAAGAGAACTGCGCTTTAACAATGATGCCAGCCGCGTCGCACTGCTTATTCGTATTGCATCTCGAAACGATATTTCTGCATATGATGTTGTGCAAAACCTGTTCCCGGACAAAAATAAGGATTTTGTCATAAATATTAACGAAAACGATATTGCACTTATTAAGGAGATTCGTTCCGGGATTGATTCCCGCGACATTGAAAAGCTTGCGCGCTCGATTGTTGACACATTGAGTGGAGAGTTTTATACGCAAGCCACCGTGGGTATCGGTACAGCCGTCGATAACATTAAGGATTTGGCTCGTTCGTTTAAAGAGGCCCAGGTGGCACTTGAAGTGGGCAAGGTTTTTGATACTGAAAAAGCAATTGTCAGCTATGACAATCTTGGTATTGCCCGCCTTGTATATCAATTGCCGACAACACTTTGCGAAATGTTCTTAAAAGAAGTGTTTAAAAAGGGTTCTATTGACTCTCTCGACCAAGAAACACTGTTTACAATCCAGCGTTTCTTTGAAAACAATCTTAATGTTTCCGAAACCTCTCGCAAATTGTTTGTCCACCGCAACACGCTGGTTTATCGGTTGGAAAAGATCAAGAGGCTTACCGGTCTCGATTTGCGCGAATTTGACGATGCAATAATCTTCAAGGTAGCGCTTATGGTTAAAAAATATTTAATATCAAACCCAATTAAATATTGACGGCGCGGTTTCGGACATGCCCTGCAACAGTGCTCTGCAAAGTGGTAAAGTCTGAGTTGGTTATTTTTTAAACTTGAATTTAAAGCGGGCGGGGGGTAGTATAAAATAAGGACATCCGTTCGCTTTTTATTGGGTATTTGGTCAGTGGTATCCGGTTGCGATAATAATGTACCGGCGGGCGCTGTCTTTGATTAATCAATTGGGAGGGGTTCCTTTGATTGAATTCAAAGGGGTACATAAAACCTACGATAACGGTGTGAAAGCACTTAAAGATGTAAATATTATGATAGAAAAAGGCGAGTTTGTTTTTATCGTGGGTGCGTCCGGAGCCGGCAAAAGTACATTTCTTAAGCTTATGATGCGCGAAGAGGTGCCAAGTGCAGGTGAGGTCATAGTTAACAACTATAAGCTGTCTAAGCTTAAGCGGCGCGAGATACCTTATCTCCGCCGCACAATGGGCATTGTGTTTCAGGATTTTAGGCTAATCAACAATATGACAGTATTCGACAATGTGGCGTTTGCAATGCGTGTTACAGGTTCTTCTTACCGCAATATACGCAAGCGTGTTCCCTACATTTTGGGGCTGGTTGGTCTTCAAAACAAGGCAAGAAGCTTTCCGGCCGAGCTGTCGGGCGGCGAGCAGCAGCGCGTGGGTCTTGCCCGCGCTCTGGTTAATAATCCTTCGTTAATCATAGCGGACGAGCCTACCGGCAATATAGATCCCGAACTTTCCTTTGAGATAGTCGAGCTTTTGACCGAAATAAACCGCCGTGGCACCACAATTCTGATGGTGACGCATGAACGCGATCTTGTCCGCATGTTTCATCATCGTGTTATTGAAATACGTGACGGTTGTGTGGTTTCGGATGTCGCTGCAAGAAAGAGGACGGACAAAGCCGCATTTCATGAGGCGGGGGCGGTTGATGCAACCGGCATATTTCCCTCTGCAAAGCAAGGAGGAGAGATATGAACTTTAGCAGTGTCCGTTATTTGATTCGCGAGGGGTTTCGCAACATATGGCAAAACCGGCTTATGGCATTTGCATCCGTGGGTGTGCTTGTGTCCTGCTTATTATTGACAGGCGGCGCTTATATGGCGTTTGTTAATATAGAACATATCTTTAAATGGGCATACGGGCAAAATGTTGTTGTTGCTTTTGCCCGTGAGGATTGCACCGACGAACAGCTTGATATGCTTATGGATAAAATAAGCGGTATTACAAATGTTGAAAAAGTTAAGTTTATATCAAAAGAGCAATCTTTACTAAAATACAAGGATTCTATTCCCGATACAGTTTATGAAGAAATGCAGGGGGAAAACAACCCTTATCTCGACGCATTTGAAATCACATTTGCGGATTTGGGAAAGTTTGACCAAACAATTACACAAATTAAGCAGATTCCCGAAATTGACAGCACTGTTTACAGCGACGATATCGCCCATAAACTTACAAATATTCGCCAAGTTGTGCTGATGGTCAGCTTGTGGATAATACTGATGCTATTGATAGTATCGTTATTTATAATTGCCAATACAATTAAGCTTACTGTTTATAACCGGCGGCTGGAAATATCAATCATGAAATCGGTCGGGGCAACCAATGCGTTTGTCCGAATTCCATTTATGCTTGAGGGTATCGTGCTTGGTGTTTCAGCCGGAGCAATTGCATATGGTATTATTTGTTTATTATACAGCAAGCTTTACGATGTTTTCGGTACAAGTATGATCGGAGGGCTTGTAAGCTTTGACTCGGTGTGGCACACAATTCTTTTCGGGTTTATTGCTATCGGTGCGTGGACCGGAATGACGGGAAGTGCGTTTTCGATGCGAAAGTATCTCAAAGACCAAGGAGGTATTTCTGGTGTATTGTAGACAAGTGAAGCATCGCATTGTTGCCCTTGTTGTGGTTGCTATTGTCTTTATGATGTTATTTGCTGCATTTCCGGTGATTAACGTAGGGGCGGCAACGCTTGAAGAAATGCAGGCTGAGAGCGAGAGGCTTAGGAACGAGGCAAAGGAAATTGAGTCGATCATCCGCAGTCAGGAAAAGGACTTAACTGATCAGCAGGCTTACAAAAATACGCTTGACAAAAAAATAAAAAATACTACAGCACAAATTGATCTTTTGATTGAGCGCATTGATGCAATAAACGCCAGGATCAAGTCGATCAATAAAAACATAGAGCAAAAAGAGCAAGAAATCGCCCAAAAAGAGCTTGAAATCGACGAGCAGTTTGAGGCGCTTCGTATAAGACTGCGTGCGATATCCAAAACAGGAAATCTGTCGGTGTTGCAAATGCTTATGGACACCGAAAGCTACACCGATTATCTTATAAAATCCAAGATGATGGAACGCGTTGCGCAAAACGATAAAAAGCTGATGGACGAATTGGAGCGGGAAATTGAAAAGATAGACGCAGAAAAAGAAAAGCTTTATACCGATAAAGCCGAAGTTGAAAAGATGCTTGCCGAAACCGAGAAGCTAAAGAAACAATCGGATGCGCAAAAAGCCGAGCTCGATGTTTTGCATGCTAAGGCCAACGCAGCATTAAAAAAGATACAAAGCACCAAAAGCGTTTATGAACAAAAGCTTCGGCAAACCAAAAAAGAGCAGCAAGCTCTTGAAAACCAAATCAGACGCATTATCGACCAAAACAGCGGTGATGGCCGGTATGGCAACGTCATGTTCTGGCCGGTTCCGACGGTGCGTAACATTTCATCGTTTTATGGTCCGCGTTGGGGCGGGTTTCATAAGGGAATTGATATTGCAAACGGAAGCATTCCGATTTATGGAGAGAATATTGTCGCGGCGGCAAGTGGTACGGTGATATATGCCAACTATACAAACAGTTGGGGCGGTGGCTATGGTTATTATATTATCATTGACCACGGTCTTGACGGACAAGGAAGAAGAATATCGACGCTTTACGCTCACTGTTCCAAGGTTTATGCCCGTGTCGGTCAAAAGGTGGTCGGCGGTGAAACTGTGATTGCTCTGGCGGGGAATACCGGCAATGTAACCGGTCCTCATTTGCATTTTGAAGTTCGCGAAAACGGTACTCCGGTTGACCCGATTGGCAAGGGGTATATTAAATTTAATCGATAGAATAGGATTGTTTAATAAAAAGGAATGCAGTATATCATGTTGCATTCCTTTTTATAATATGAAAATATTTTTAAGCCCGGCTTTCACAAATTGACTGTGAGGGCACAGGGGTGTATAATACAAAAATCCCCTACAAATACGGGTGCAAACTATTTCAACCCATATGGAGAACAGTATTATAGAAAGGCAAGGTTATTGTATGAATAAAAAGATTTCGCTCGGTGCGGCCACTACATTTGTTATTCTCGCTGTGGCGCTTACGGTTACTGTGACTTGGGTAATTGCAATGCGTCAATTCAACTATAAATTAAAAAATGTAAGTCAGCGTCAGGCAATGTTTGATTATGTAAACGAAGTCGACAAGCAGGTTCGCAATAACTATAACGGTGAAATTGATGAGGATTTACTTCGAGCCTCGATTGCAAGGGGATATATCGCCGGCTTGAACGATCCGTATGCCATATATCTGACTGCGGCTGAATACAAAAAGGAAACAGAACGATTATCGGGCAAATGGACAGGCCTTGGTCTTGAAGTCACACAGCTTGAAAACGGTACAATTGTGATTTCGGCGGTTCATAAAAATTCACCTGCCGACAAAGCCGGAATAAAGAAAGGCGATGTCATCACTCAGCTTGACGGAAAAGAAGTCCGGGCGTCCGGGTTTGCACAAGTGCGCTCAAAAATTGAAAGTGTCGACAAGATTAAGCTTACGGTAAATCGTGACGATTCTCCGATGGCTTTTGAAATTTCTTCAAGTAGCTATACATTATCAAGTGTTGAAAGTCGGCTTATTGATACTACCGGGTATATACGGATTTCTGCCTTTTACAGCAATACGCCTGACCAGTTCAGGACTGCATTTAACTCACTTGAAGAGAAGGGTGCAGAAAATTATATATTTGATTTAAGATTTAACAAAGGCGGCGATCTTAGCGCTGCCTGCGAGGTAATTAGCACTTTAATACCGCGAGGTACGTATGCACGGTGCGAGTACCGTAATTCGACCGTTGATATTGAGTCTGATGGTACATTTGAAATAACAAAGCCATCTGTGACACTTGTAAACAGTGCAACTATGAGAGAGGCCGAGCTGTTTGCGGGTGTGTTGCAGCATTTCAAAAAAACTACGATCGTCGGAGTAAATACAGCCGGACATGGTATGGTTCAGAAATATTACAAGCTGGCCGCCGACGGAGCCGCAATAAAAATCTCGGTTGCTTCTTTAATGCTTGCCGACGGTGGTAGAATAGAGGGCAAGGGCATACAAGCCGATGTTTATGCAGCGATGCCTGCTGAAATGGAAAAACGCTTTGCCTTTTTGACTGAAAAGAACGATCCTCAAATGCAGGCTGCATTTTTGACGCTTAAAGGCGGACAGCCGGATACCGAAAGAACCACCGGCACAGCGGCAACTACAACCGAGCAAACACAAACACAGGCGACAAGCACCACTGCTTCACAATGATATAAAAAGAACGGCGCGATGAGGGCATCGCGCCCTACTTTTTTGGCGATCTACATCAAAACGCACCTGACATATGGTAGAGGTGAGCTGTGTTCGCCCGCAAATTTGTATATTACTCAATCGACTACACTGTCTTTTAATCATGAAATTATTATTAAAAAATCAACTGACCAACCAATGCTCAAATATGTGATTCGAAAAATGTTGAAGCACTGCCTAAATTCTGGTATACTTAT
>JAQVFM010000055.1 GCA_028697255.1 Oscillospiraceae bacterium | reverse complement strand
CAAGGTATTCAAAATTATGGCGAACAAGTACCGAAACCGCAGAAAACGCCATAATTTACGAGCTAATTTAATCTGCGGTATTATCAATTTTGAATCACGGATTTAGTTTCCGTGGAGGTTTAATAAATAGTGTATTAAAATAACATGAATTCAATACGAAAAAGGAGCATTCCTCAAGAATGAAGGGTGCTCCTTTTTTGTACCTTTTTTAAGGAGGTGAGACGGCATGGCAGACAATTTCGGGTTAAAAATCGGTATTGAGGGCGAGCGTGAATTTAAGAGTGCCCTGCGGGATATTAATCAGTCTTTCAAGGTGCTCGGCTCGGAAATGACCCTTGTAACCAGTCAGTTTGATAAAAACGATAAATCCATTCAGGCGGTCGCTACCCGTAATGCGGTTTTAAATAAAGAAATTGATGCGCAAAGGGATAAGATTGAAACACTTCGTGCTGCCCTGCAAAATGCCTCCGA
Organism: Oscillospiraceae bacterium; assembly: GCA_028697255.1. Classification (GTDB taxonomy): domain Bacteria; phylum Bacillota; class Clostridia; order Oscillospirales; family Acutalibacteraceae; genus Avimonas. The sequence continues at coordinate 6,385 of JAQVFM010000055.1, read as the reverse complement.
GTCCTTTGGTGAAAATGACCGTCGTACCCAGAACTGGCAGATTCAACTAAACAAGGCACAAGCGGAACTAAATGGCATGGAGCGTGAGCTGGCACAATCGGCGACAGAAGCGGATAATCTTGGTGATGAATTAGATGATGCGGGTAAAAGCGCAGAGGATGCCGGCGGAAAGTTCGACAAACTTGGCGGCGTTCTTAAAGGCATCGGCGTGGCGATGGGAACGGTTGCAGTTGCCGCCGGTGCTGCGGCCATTAAGTTAGGAAAAGAGGTTATTCAGCAATTCGGAGAATTGGAACAAAACCTCGGCGGCTCTGAGGCGGTTTTCGGCGCATATGCTACGTCAATACAGAAAACCGGTGAGGAGGCATATAAAAACCTCGGTGTTTCACAAAGCGATTACCTTGCAACTGCCAACAAAATGGGTGCGCTATTTCAAGGCTCCGGCATTGAGCAACAGAAAAGTCTTGAGCTGACCGAAAAAGCCATGCAGCGTGCTGCGGACATGGCATCCGTTATGGGTATTGATATGTCCTCTGCGATGGATGCGGTCACAGGTGCGGCAAAGGGCAACTTTACCATGATGGATAACTTAGGTGTTGCAATGAACGCCACAAATATCCAAGCCTATGCCCTTGCAAAAGGTCTGGATTTTACTTGGAATACCGCAACACAAGCAGAAAAAGCCGAAGTCGCAATGCAGATGTTTTTTGAGAATACGGAGCAATATGCCGGCAACTTTGCTCGTGAATCCACGGAAACAATCACAGGTTCGATTGGTCTGCTCCAAGCCGCACTTGGCTCTTTTACAGCCGGGCTTGGCAATGCCGATGCAGACATGATAAACCTCACCGGAAATCTTGTTGATGCTTTTCAGGCGGTGGTCGCTAACATCGTACCGGTCTTGGAGAATATTGTAGCCGCACTCCCTCCTGCATTTGATGCAATCTTGAAAGCGATCGGTAGCCTGCTTCCTACACTGCTTAAGACTGTAACAAGTCTGTTCACGCAGGTGCTTGAAACACTCCTAAACCTTCTGCCTGAACTGATCCCTGCGGCGATCGATGCTGTAATGACGATAGTAGGTGCATTAATTGACAGTCTGCCACTTCTCATTGACGCGGCAATAGCACTGGTAACCGCCCTTGTGGAAGGTATCGGTCTTGCGTTGCCGGAGCTGATCCCGGCAGCAGTGAGTGCTGTGATTACGATAGTGGAGAGTTTGATTGACAACCTGCCTATGCTGCTGGATGCCGCCCTACAACTGATACTCGGTCTGGCACAGGGACTTTTGAAGGCTCTGCCGCAACTTATAGCCTCCCTGCCCGCCATCATTACTGGTATTGTGAGTTTCTTGATTGGCTCCATCCCACAGATTATTAATGCAGGTGTTCAGCTATTAGTTGCCTTAATTGCCAATCTTCCCACTATTATCATTGAAATTGTAAAGGCAGTACCGCAGATTATTGCGGGTATTGTGGCAGCATTTTCCGGGTTTGCCCCCAAAATGGCTGAAATCGGAGGCAATCTGTTAAAAGGTATTTGGAAGGGTATATCCGATGCAGGGACCTGGCTTTGGGAAAAAATCAGAGGACTTTTCAATGGGATTACAGATAGGATTAAAAGTTTCTTCGGTATAAGCTCACCCTCCACCCTGTTTGCAGGTATCGGCAGTAACCTTGCATTGGGATTGGGTGAGGGTTTTGAAAAGTCAATGGAGCAAGTATCCCGTGATATGCAAAGGGCAATCCCTACAGGATTCAACACAGATGTGAGCACCAGCGTGACTGCCGATATGGTAAACGGACTGGTTGGCGGATTGTCCGGTGTTTTAGGCAATGTAAATAATCAGCCGATAGTCTTAAACGTCAACCTTGATGGCAGAACCATCGCACAAACAATTTTTGACCCGCTTCGAGATGTCGGGCGGCAAAGGGGTGTGGCACTTGGATAGGATTATTATTTCAAATATGAGCCGAACAGAAAGCATCACCATGCCCCGCATTAAAAATATAACTGTTGGTGCGAAAGAAGAATCCCGCCGTTCTGTTATGGTGTCGGGTAAGATTGTCAAGGACATTTTAGGATACCGTGCAATCATAAACGCTAATTGGGATTTCATCCCTGTGGGGCTTGCGGCAGAGTTATCGGCGCTGCTCCGTCAAAACAGCTTTGTATGGGTGGAATATCCTTCACCCACCGGCTTTGCCGAGGGTTGGTTTGAGGTGGAGTATCCCACCTTGAAAGTGTTTTGCTACAAAAATGGTTTGGCGGTATGGCACGATGTAAGCCTTGAATTTACGGCAAAGGAAGTGACAGCCAGTGGTTAGAACCATGGAATTATACAATCCTTATGCCGATGTGAGATATTGTGATATTCTTGCCGTCTTTGAGATACTGGATACAAACGCCGAGTTTGCCGCAACAGCAACCGCAAGCGATGAATGCGGTCTATCCCAATTACGTCAAACCCATGACCGCATTGAGCAGATGACCGATAAGGTGGCAGCTTTGGAACGAGATTATTGGATGCTTGACGGCACATTTATTCTACCGGAGCAAGAAAACTTAAATCAGACCGGGTGGTGGAGCGATAGTATTTCCGATGCGGAGGGTATCTTTTATGACCCTCCGCACCTGACCTTCACATGGCAGGAAAATCGCGACAGCACAGGACTTACAATCCGTTTTGATGATAAAGCAGGTGAATATCCGACTCTGTTTAATGTTTACGCTTACGATTATACAGGTGCGCTCATAAATCAGACAATAAAAATAACGCCCGTAGGTGGCGGTGCACCCTTTTATGCAACATGGGAACGCGCCGATGAGCCATTAGAAATCGGAACGCCTGTTAATAAAGCGCTGTTTGACAGCATTGACGAAGAACTGTTTGCACATACCGCACTGGATGACATTGAAATAGATGCACAGCAAGTAAGCATCGCAGCAGACTGGACTACCGTAAACTTTACTCGACAGCTTTCCGGCATTCCGAGGGTGTTTGTAAGTGCATCTGACACACTTATCATATCAGTGCGAAATATTACAGCCGAGTCTTGCCAAATCGCCGCCCGAATAGCCGTTACAGATACCGGGTTTGTTGCTAACACCAGTGGAGGTACGGTGAACAAATCGGTCACATTTATAACAGATTTTGACTTCGCCGCCGCAACCATTGATGTTTTGGCGGTATATGACGGAGGTGTCACAATATGATTCCAAATTTACAAATGGATTATTTTAAATACAGCCGCTTATTCAAGGGAAATTATATCAAGGGAGCCACCTTACTTCGTTCATTTCTAAACGACAATGCGGTGGCGGATAGTCTGGTACGAACTACCCCGGCAATGGCGGCAGTATTCACTGACTTTTACAAATCCCCGGTAAACCGCCTTTGTTATAATGTTTTGGCAGAGAGCCCATATTTTGAGGAGGCGGCAATCAGCTATTTAGGCGGTGTCGGTGCGACAGAACATCAAACCATGGACGATTTACTTGATGACACACAAAACACACTGGATATTCTTCATAATATAGACTTTGCAGAGGTTTTTCAGCAAAACCCTGAACTTTTAACGAAAACCTTACTCAAACCCAATATTTACAGGGCATTAATCAAGGACGAGAATACGGATATCGTCCTACGGTCAGTGATACTGGAGACTTTTTCCGAGGTCTTAAATCCCGCTGCCGTAAATATCTATACGCCGTACAATGCATACTGGACCCCTCTTGTTGCCACAACTACCCCCTTTGACAGCGGTCTGATATTTTACCAAAACGCTATGTATACAGCCTCGTCGATAATCAGCGAGGAAACCAACACCATCTTTGTCCCATCAATGGTAAGCGGGCGGACTTCCACGGGTTCAACCACGTATTATTACTATCCGGCTGTGTTTAAATATGATATATCGGCGGGGACATGGTCGCTATTATATGTGGCTTCCGGGGATGTGAGGCAGTCAAATTCCACCAACAATTCCCGCTCGTCTAATGGTGTGGCTTATGACCCTGATAACGACAATCTGTATATTTTTTATCGTCCAAGCTCTTCTTCCGCCGTAAATATGTGCGATATAGTGAAGGGTGCAGACGGTTCTGTGGTACAGACAGGGATTGAAGTGGCTAATGTGGGCATATCCTCTACCCAAGTTCCCGTGTTCTGCTGCTTTGACAAGGTTAACCATCTTGCCAAATATGTTTGGCGAGTGGGTGAAATGGATGCCGGGAGTGGTAGTACAACAGGCTGGCTCTATGGTTGCTCCGTAAGTGCAAACGGACTTGTATGGGCCGGAAAGGCAGCACACCCGAACGCTGACCAAGGTCTTAGCGTTTTTTCGACTGCTCAAACATCACTTGGTGCAAGCGGTCGTTTTTCGGACGGTGCATATGTCGGCGCATTCCAAACGGGTAGTACTATAGGCACATCAAACGCCGTTATGGTTTCGATTGCCTCGTCAAATGACCGTATTAAGGCGAATTACCTAACCTTTGAAACGGGAACATCATATTCCCAACTTGCATCGCCCACCTATATTATCATATGCGAGAATGGTTTTTCGCTGATGGCGTGGGATACATTGAAAGGATATCCGACACTTGCAGCGATTCGATTTTTAGAAAACGAAATAAATCTTCTGTCATACGAACAGCAGTCCACAACCACATACAAATATACGGTGTATGGCTTTCCGGCGATGAATAAGGCTGCGGGAAAAACATCGCAAAGCACAGCGCAGTTTCAGGTGTTCGGTACAACTCCAAGCGGTGTATTGAAAAAAGAGTACCCCGCCCCCTTTGATATATTTAATGAAACGCTAATTCCGGCACGGGGGAGTGACCTGTATAAGTTGGATATTGTTTCGAGCAGCAACTGGGTGCTGTATGATTATATGCCTTAGTATAAGCAGAAACGATGAAGTTTTTATGGGTAGCGTCAAATAACTTATGAAAAATCAAACGCTTGACAGGCAACGACAAAAATGCTTGTCAATGTATGCCGAGGGTGAGTGATTTGGATAAGCAGACACAGCAAACACACCCTCGCAAGCGGCATTGTAGCATTTTTGCCGTCACCAGTCAAGGGTGTTGACCGCACAACGAGGCTGCCTCAGGCTCGTGAGATGGATAATGTTTGTGCTTTGATATAATCCTCGCTCATCGCAATCAATTTCAGCCATTTGGCGGGCATATTCGGCAGCGTTTCAAGCTCCGGAATGACCACCGGAACATTTTTATCAAGTGCTGAATGTGGTCTTAAAAAATTAAAATAAGCAACAAAAAGTGTAACGTGCGAAATCGCTCCGGAATCTGAACCATAGCCTGTTGTGGGCTTGTAATTGCCTTTAAACGTACGGTTTAGGCGTTCAATGATTTGTTTAAGCGGACGGAACTCCTTTGAAACTTCGTCATCGTTTGTAAGCCCGACAACCTGTGTGACATCGAAATTGATGTTGTGCTGTGCGAAAAGTTGTTGTGCAAGTAGGTAAATCGGGTTGCCGTCGGTGATTAAGTTGAGGTTTTTGGGTATTTCTTTAAGTTTTACTAAAACGTCATTGATGGCAAGCACCGCTGACTGCCAATCACGATGTTTTTGCACACGATAAGACAAAATTATCTTGCGAACGGCATCAAAAAAGAAAAAGATATAATGCCATTTTCCGCCAACTTTAACGTAGGTCTCGTCGCCGCAAAACGAGTCTGAAAGCTCGTATGGGAAACCGTCAACAAACGGCTTAACCCTTGGGGCAACAGCGTTGCAATAGTTAGCAACTGTCTGGTGTGATACCTTGACAGAGTGAACATCGTACATCAAAGCGGCGGTTTTCGCAAGCGGCAAGCCATAGTTTATGCGATAGGTCAAAATCAGTCCCAAAACATGCGGCGAAGCCTTGATATTAGGCAAATCGACAAGTGGTAAATTATCGTTTTCTTTGGAAAGCGGCGTGAAGTTGAAATTAAACTTTCGATAGATGTATCTAAGCTTAAAAAGGTGTGGGGATTGCCGATATAATGCCTTTTGCGAAGAATCCATAGCGGATAACTTTTTCTTGCGAAAAGAGCAATCACGATTGTTGCAACGGTAGATGTCAAAATCCTTGCGCTCCTTGATACGAACGAGCTTGCTACCGCAAAACGGACAATATGGTTCATCGTCTTTGGTTGGTTTAAAAGGAAAAAATGTAGATTTACAAACCTTGCACAAAAACTGACCGTGACCACCGTTGTTGTCGTAAATATATTCGTGCGTTGCTCCACAGTAAGGACAAATGGTATCAGAAGGAACGACATTACCACCACGACTTTTAACAGGCTTGATGTTGTTTTGGGCGATAAGCTCGTTACAATCGTAAATCTTGGTAGGCTTAGGCTTTTCAAA
>JAQVFM010000020.1 GCA_028697255.1 Oscillospiraceae bacterium | reverse complement strand
GAAGGTCGCTGGATTTTAACGACGGGAACCAGTCCCAATTCCTCAATCTGTTTTAATAAGTCCTGCATGCTTTTGCCCCCTTAAAATAAAAACAATAACTGATAGAATCCTATAGGATTTTTATTCCATTGTCAAGTTTAACCTGCTCAAGAATTACAGTTTTTACATAGCTACTACAAAAAACGATAACCGCCGTTTAAGGCGGTTATTAGTATATTAATTAAACCAGCTTTTAAACCGCCGGCTCAAATCTTCAAATATTTCTACTATTTTAAATCTTACCTTGAACCTTTTGGGCTGCGTTACAATTTGTTCTTGTGCGGGATCAAGCACATCGGGCAATTCGGCAGCATCGGTTGCAGCAGACACACAAATAGGTGGAAATATCACACACCACCAGTTTTTACCCTTGCCCTCACCTATAGTGATCCTAACTGCATCATAAATGCCGGCAGGCAGCATCAAATTATCGTATTGGCGTGTCGTGAAATACATCTCGCACAATGATGCTTTGACAGAATAATCATAGCCTTCGTCAAAAACACACTGCTGTGCCGCCGTTTCTATTTCATTTAACCTTTCTTGCGCAACTGCCAATGCTTCGCCTTCGCTTTGTGCCGTATCAAATATATTGGCAGCAGTTGAAATTACCGTATCGCGAACTTTGAGTTTAAGCAGCTGGTCCTCATCAGAGTCGGAATTTGCAAGCACATGCAGTCTAAGTACGCGTTCCCTAATCTGATTGCACTCTCCCGAAAATCCGCAAAGCGATACTGCAAGAGACAGCACAAGGGCTGCCGCTACTGCTCGAATTAATCTTGTTATAGTCAATATTTTAAAATTCATAATAAAACCGCCCTTTCCGGTTATGTTGTACGGATTATGGGCGGTTATTTTAGGTTTTATACAAATAAATGGTAAAATTTTACTTTATTTTGATTGTGCGGACTCCTTTGCTTTCCGGACGGCATAAAAAAACATCATCATGCATTGTTTTAAGCGCATCATAACATCTCTTTGCATCATCATCATTTATAAAAATGCCGAACACCGCAGACCCGCTGCCTGTCATCTGACAACCGAGTGTGCCATGTTTTATCATTGTTTGTTTAATAGTGTCCACTTTCGGCAAATTTGTTACATAATCAAAATCATTGTGCAACAAATTTGCAACAGCCAAAATATCGGCATTATTTATCGCATCTAACATTTTCGTGCTAATAGATTTTGGCTTGCCGCCTTGTTCATCAATAAGCCGGTAGGCATGTGCGGTCGAAATGCTTTCATCAGGCTTTGCAATCACAATCGCACAATCCGGCAATTTGGGCAGTGGCGACAGCTTGGTTCCGGTTCCCGTACCAAAGGCAGTTCCGCCCAAAATGCAAAACGGAACATCGGCACCGATATGCGCACCAATCCTACATAGCTCTGCAACCGACAGCCGTGCACCCGAAATTTCATTAAGTGCCGCAAGCACTGCCGCAGCGTCTGCACTTCCACCGGCAAGACCGGCACCCACAGGCACACTTTTTTTAAGATTTATACTAACCCCAAATTGCTCAGTTCCGGTTTTTTTAAAAAATAAATCCGCTGACCGATAAACGGTTGTGCACTCATTCGGATCAATATCATTCCCACTTACCGTCAGCTCAATTTTATCCAGTCCATTTTTACAAACATCAACGGTTTCGTATAATGTTACAGCCTGCATTACAGTATTTACAAAATGGTACCCGTCATCTCGCCTGCCAATAATTTCAAACGTAAGGTTAATTTTTGCGGGTGAATACGCGCGTATCAACACGCTCCCCCCTTAGCCGCCATTATTAATAATAAATTCCTCAATGCGGTCCATCGCTTCGGTAATATGTTTAAGCGAATAGCAGTAGGAAATGCGTACAAAGCCCTCCCCACTTTCCCCGAACGCCGTCCCGGGCACCACAGCTACACGCTTTTCTTCTAATAGACGCTTGCAGAATTGTTCTGATGTCAATCCGGTTATCTTTATTGACGGAAACACATAAAACGCACCTTCAGGATCAAAGCATGTAAGCCCTATTTTGTTAAGCCTGTCCACAATATAACGTCTGCGAATGTCATATTCCGAACGCATTGCCTCTACATCACCGTCGCCGTTTTCCAGTGCTTCAATCGCCGCGTACTGGGCGGTTGTAGGCGCGCACATCAAAGCATACTGGTGAAGCTTTATAACCTGCTTCATCAACACCCTTGGGCCGCAGGCATAACCTAACCTCCACCCGGTCATTGCAAAAGCCTTAGAAAAACCGCTGATAAGCATTGTACGCTCTTGCATTCCATCTATAGATGCAAGACTGACATGTTTTTGTTGACCGTAAGTAAGCTCACCGTATATCTCATCAGAAATAACAAATATATCGGTATCCCGCAAGACAGCAGCGATTTCCTCAAGGTGCTCGCGACGCATTACCCCACCGGTCGGATTGTTGGGATAAGACATAATGAGCAGACGAGTGCGTGGAGTAATCGCTGCACGCAGTGCATCGGCAGTCAATCTAAAACAGTCCTCTGCACGAGTAACTATCGGTTTTACTGTGCCGCCTGCCAGCTGTGCAAGGGGTTCATAACAGACAAAGCTGGGCTGCGGAATAAGTACTTCGTCGCCCGGACTAATCAGCGACCTTAAACCAAGATCAATGGCTTCACTGCCGCCCACAGTAACAAGTATCTCATCTTTAGGATCATAGCATAGCCCTCTGTGCTTTTTAATATAACCGGCAATATTCTTTCGCAGTTTAAAAAGTCCGGAATTTGGCGAATACCATGTCTTGCCTTTTTCCAGCGACTGTATCCCCGCTTCGCGGATATGCCACGGCGTGGAAAAGTCGGGTTCTCCTATCGAAAGAGAAATCACATCGTCCATTTCACTTGCAATATCAAAAAAACGCCGGATACCCGAGGGCTTAAGCCGTTCCAGCGTCTTGTTAAGCCGAATCTGAAAGCTCATCGAATTATAGAACTCCTCTCTCGTCCTTTTCCTCGCCCAGGAATATTACACCGCTATCCTTATATCTTCTAAGAACAAAATGCGTTGATGTGGATAGCACCGAGTCCAGTGTCGACAACCGTTTGGCCACAAACATCGCAATATCCTTAAATGTCCTGCCACTCACAATAACAGCTAAATCGTACCCTCCCGATACTAAGTACACACTTTCGACCTCATCAAAGCGCATAATCGTATCGGCTATGCCTTCAAATCCCAAATCCCGCTTGGGTGAAACACGCAGCTCAATCAATGCCGTGACATAGGCGCGGTCGGTCTTGTCCCAGTCAATAACGGCTTTATATCCGCGTATAGTGCCGCACCGCTCAAATTCGGCAATCTTTTCGGAAATCTCTTTTTCACTGCAGCCCAGCATTACACCAAGCTGCGCATCGGTTAGACGGGCATTTGAATCCAAAAGTTTAAGCAGCTTTTCCATAACAAACGCTCCTTTTTATAATCGCTATTATACCAAATGTTTCTAAAGTGTACAACCACTTAAACGCTTAAAGTTAGTTAATCGACAACATTTTTGCTTTTCTGTTTTGGAAAATGGCAATATATTCAAACCCTGCGCTTTTAGCAGCCTTTATCCCGTCTTCAACATATTTTCCGACATCAGCAACCTTGTGCGCATCAGAGCCTATCGTAACACGCTGCCCCCCAAGCTGTTTAAAACGGCTTATTAACTCAGCGTCGGGCATAGTTTTGCTGCCATGGCGAAACCCCGAGGTGTTGATTTCAAGAGCAATGCCTTTTTCCGCCATCACGCGAAAAATTTCATCAATAATTTCCATCCACGGGTCATAATTGACTTGCTGTTGTGTATTAGGCAAATACCTGAATGGATATGTCAGGTGAGCAAGCGTATCAAAGCGCCCCCAACGCACCATATCCAATGTTTCATTAAAAAAGCGTTCCATCAACCTTTTTATATCGACATCTGAATAATCATAATAAAAAAAATCTACCTCTCCCAAAAGGTTGTGCAAAGAACCGAGCACATAATCAAATTCATATGTCTCAAGCAGTGCTTCTGCCGTCTTTAAATCGTGCATTGGCTCGCCCATCTCGACTCCCCGTGCAATGTGCAGCCTGTCTTTATATATTTTTTTTAATTTACACGCTTCATTAAAAGACTGGGCTATACTCTTGTCATAGCCGTCGGCGATAAATGCAGGTATTTCAATATGATCGGTAAACGCAATATATTTAAGACCTGTGTTTATCGCGACATCACACATGTCTTTCATGCCAGCGTTCGAATCGGGCGAATACATTGTATGCAAGTGAAGATCACATAAATAATTTTTTTTCATATAATTGACCTTTGTAAATTGATATATTCGGTTGTCGTTTGCGTCAAAATCATTTGATAATTTCAGGTAGGGGCGCACCTGCGGCAATTTCGGGATACAGGTGCTTCAATATCGTGGATACGGGCGGATTCCATATCCGCCCCTACATTTAACCGATTTTGTATATTATATCATATAACAAATTGAAAAACTTCTTTAATGCTTCTTTTTATGATAAACGATTTAAAAAATCCTCATAACCGAACGAGCGCACAAGACGCACACTCCCGTCCACGCCGGCAACAGCAATTGATGGCAGCTTCATGCCGTTAAAGGTATTGTTTTTGACCATTGTGTAATGAGCCATATCGCCAAAAATTACTTTGTCACCGGCTTTTAGCGGCCTGTCAAAGGAATAATCGCCAATAACATCACCGGCCAAACACGTAGGTCCGCCAAGACGCACCGTATAGTCCTTATGTCCGGGAAAATCACCGCCAAGTACCGGCGGGCGGTACGGCATCTCTAATACATCGGGCATATGACATGCTGCCGATGTGTCTAAAATCGCAATAGTTTCACCGTAATCGACCACATCAAGCACCGAACAGACCAGAAAACCGGTGTTCAATACCACGGCTTCGCCCGGTTCAAGATACACTTCAAGTCCGTATTTATCCCGCAAGCGGATAATCGTTTGCTTTAAAGTGTCAATATCATAATCATCGCGCGTTATGTGATGACCGCCGCCTAAATTGATCCAGTCAAGGCGGTCAAGATATCTGCTAAATTTATGCTCGACTGCAGTCAATGTTTCGACAAGAGCATCGGCATTCTGCTCGCACAGTGTATGAAAATGAAACCCGCGGATGCCATTAGGCAAATCCCCGTCAAAGCCGCGCACAGGCACACCTAAACGCGAACCGGGTGCGCATGGATCATAAATCAGGGTTTGCTGCGTCGAATGCTCGGGATTTATGCGTATGCCGCACCGGCAGCCTGCATTCAAAGCACGCTCGCCAAATTGCTGCCATTGACTGAACGAATTAAAAATAATATAATCACAAATTTTTACTATCTCTGCAAACTCCCGCTCGTCATAAGCCGGAGAATAAATGTGCGTCTCACCGCCCATTTTTTCGTATCCAAGCTTTGCCTCATAATATCCGCTTGCAGTAGTGCCGTGTAGATATTCACTTATGCGCGGGTACAGCGCAAACATTGAAAAAGCCTTTTGAGCTAACAGGATTTTACAGCCGGTGTCGTCGATAACTTGCTTTAAAATCTCAAGATTATTAATTAAACGCGCTTCATCGACAATATAATACGGCGTATCAAGTGCATTTATATCAAACCTCAATTTCTCCATCAGTCCACCAGCTCGGGCGTATCACTTTGCTGCCACGGCAACCCCCACTTGTTAAGAGCGTCCATAAACGGGTCGGGGTCAAATTGCTCAACGTTATAGACACCTTTTTTGTCCCATGTTTTTGTAATAAGCATCATTGCCCCAATCATTGCCGGAACACCGGTTGTATATGAAACGGCCTGCGAACCAACCTCTTTATAGCATTGCTGATGGTCGCATACGTTATAAATATAATGAATTTTTGGGTTGTTATCCTTAATTCCTTTAAAAATACAACCGATATTGGTTTTGCCGTGAGTGCGCGGACCAAGCGAGGCCGGGTCAGGCAACAGTGCCTTTAAAAATTGCAGCGGAACTATCGGTCTGCCCTCAAACATAACAGGCTCGATCGATGTCATACCCACATTTTCAAGACATTTAAGATGGGTAAGATAACTTTGGGAAAAAGTCATAAAAAAGCGTATGCGACGAATACCCTTGATATTTTTCGCAAGTGATTCCAATTCTTCGTGATACAAAAGATACATATCCCTTTTGCCTATTTCGGGAAAATTATATTCTCTCTTTATTTCCATCGGCTCGGTTTCAACCCATTTACCTTTTTCCCAATAGCGGCCGTTTGCGGTCACTTCCCGAATATTTATTTCAGGATTAAAATTTGTGGCAAACGGATAACCGTGGTCGCCCGCATTTGCATCAAGTATATCAATTTCGTGTATCTCATCAAACAGGTGCTTTGCCGCATAAGCCGAAAACACGCCGGTAACGCCGGGATCAAAACCGCTGCCTAAAAGTGCGGTAATGCCGGCATCTTTAAATTTGTCATGATATTCCCACTGCCACTTGTATTCAAACTTAGCCGTATCCAAAGGCTCGTAATTGGCGGTGTCCAAATAATTTGTTTTGGTTTTAAGACACGCCTCCATAACCGTCAAATCCTGATAAGGGAGAGCAAGATGCATTACCACATCGGGTTTAAAGCTCTCAATAAGATTGACAAGCTGCTCGACATTGTCAGCATCAACCTGTGCAGTATGAATTTTTGTCCTGCCGCCGTCAAGCTTTTGCTTTAAAGCATCACATTTGCTCTTTGTGCGGCTGGCAATCATTATTTCGTCAAACACCTCGCTGTTTTGACAGCATTTATGAACAGCGACGCTTGCCACGCCCCCGCACCCGATTATCAATGCCTTACCCATACATTAAACCTCCTGTTTGTGTTTTGATAGTGATAAAATAAGCTCTCTTAATAGCTTGTTCGCTATTGCTGTAGATGCACCGCTTTGATCATAAACCGGACACAGCTCGCACATATCGCAAGCCACGATATTTAGCACTTGTGCTTTTAATATGGCGTCAAGCAAATCACGAAAGCTTACGCCCCCTGCCTCGGGTGTGCCGGTTCCCGGAAATTCCGACGGGTCAAGCACATCCAAATCAATTGAAAGATACACCGGTTTGTCATTCAAATCTTCAATCACAGCGGGCAGCATATCAAAATTAAATTTATGCATCACTATATGTTCTTTTGCCCACAAAAATTCGGTTTTATCCCCCGAACGAATGCCAAACTGAAAAATTCTATTGTCACCGACAAGCTCCCACACGCGCCTCATTACCGTTGCATGTGACAGTTTTGCACCGAGATAATCATCACGCAAATCAGCATGGGCATCAAAATGCAGTATGCACAGATTTGGATACCGCCTTATCGCTGCACTAACAGCGCCAAGCGTAACCAAATGCTCGCCGCCAATCATCAAGGGCAGCTTGCCATCATCAAGCACTTGTGCCGTAAATTCTTCTATTCTCTCAAGCGCCGGAGACGGGTCACCAAACCCAAGCTCAATATCACCCGCATCAAAAACCATCGCGTTTGATAAATCGGCATCCTGATACGGGCTGTAAGTCTCGATCCCAAACGACTCGGCACGCATTGCCTTTGCGGCAAACCTTGTACCGGGACGGTAAGAGGTTGTCGAATCAAACGGGGCGCCAAAAAGCACTATAGAGGCATCCTGATATTCACTTTCGCAGCCGATAAACGGCTCAATATTTCTATTCAACTCGGTTCAACATCCTCAAGCAGCTTTTCTACATAATTTGGCAGTGCAAAACAGCCAATGTGGAGCTGTGTATTATAATAGCGTGTTTTTAAATTAAGAGCGCGCCATTTTGCCGAATCAAAATCAAAAATAGGGTGGTATTTTTTTGATGCAAAACCGAACAGCCAGTGCCCTGATGGATATGTCGGAATATGTGCTTGGTAAACGCGGCTTATCGGAAAAGACTCGACAATGCGTTTGTGCGCCCTTTGCATTGCTGCGGCATCCTGCGGATAAAACGGACTTTCGTGTTGGTTTACCATAATTCCGTCTTCTTTTAAAGCTTTAAAGCAATTGCCGTAAAACTCTTTTGTAAAAAGTCCCTCGCCCGGACCGAACGGGTCGGTTGAATCAACTATAATCAAATCATATTGATCCTCACACCTGCGGATATATTTAAGACCATCCTGATAATGGATATTAACCCTTTTATCATCGAGCGCGCACGCCGTGAAGGGCAGATATTTCCTGCATACCTTTACCACCATTTCGTCAATCTCAACCAAATCTATATGCTTAACGGTGGAATAACGAACAAGCTCCCGCACCACACCCCCGTCTCCCGCCCCGATAACCAGCACATCTTTTGCAGCGGGGTGCACACCCATGGCGGGATGCACAATCATTTCATGATAAATAAACTCGTCCTTTTCGGTCAGCATCATATACCCGTCAATTACTAAGAATCTACCGAATTCATACGATTCCATAACGTCAATACGCTGAAATTCGCTTTGTCCGCTAAAAAGCTGTTTATCAATCTTAATTGACAGATTAACGTTCGACGTGTGTTTCTCAGAAAACCATATATCCAAAACTATTCCCTCCCTGCTTTGCGGGCAAACACAGCTCGCCCCTATAATATACTGAGTGCAAAAGAATTAATCAGTATATATTCTTTCAGTCGCACAACACACGAATATATATAACATCCAAGTCTTCGGTTCCGGTCAAAAAACACCCTTTATCCTTTGCGTATTCTATATATTCAACAATTTCAGATGTAATCAACTCGCCCGGAGCCAATATCGGAATGCCCGGAGGATAGCTCATGATAAATTCACCGCATATGCGGCCGACGCTTTGCTGTATCGGCAAAGGCTCTTTGCCGGCATAAAAAGCCTGCTGAGGCGGTATTACAATCTGAGGGTTGATATACTCGTGCCGCATCATGCCGCTTTTGTCGCGTCTGTAGCGCCGTGCTATTTCGGACAGCGCGCCCACGAGCCGTTCAATATCCTTATAGCTGTCTCCAACCGAAATATATGCAAGTATATTGCCTATATCTCCAAATTCAATCTGAATATCGTATTCGTCACGCAAAATGTCGTATACTTCTATACCTGCAAGACCAACGCCCAAAGTATTTACGGTCAGCTTTGTTTTGTCAAAATCAAAAACCGTGTCACCGTTTACTATCTCGTTCGCATATGCATAAAACCCGTTTATATAGTTTATTTCTTCCCTTGCGTATTGCGCCATTTTGCCGACCTTATCAAAAATGACTTCGCCCTCAAGTGCAAGCCTTTTTCTTGACAGGTCAAGACTTGACAGCAATAGATATGATGCGCTCGTTGTTTGTGTAAGGTTTATAAACTGACGCACAGCATCCTTGTTTATGCCATGCCCCAACAGCAAAAAAGAGCTTTGCGTAAGTGAACCGCCCGACTTGTGCATGCTGACCGACGCCATATCCGCACCGGCAGCCATCGCACTGACAGGAAGATTTTTGCCAAAATAAAAGTGAGTGCCGTGCGCCTCGTCAACAAGCACTTTTATTCCATGACTATGTGCAAGCTTTGTAATAGTCCTTAGATCCGAGCAAATGCCGTAATAGGTTGGGTTGTTGACGAAAATGGCCTTGGCATCGGGGTTTTCCGTTATCGCGGTTTCAATATCCTTAATTGACATGCCAAGAGCAATGCCCAATTCCTGATTCATTGACGGGTTGACATATACGGGCACTGCCCCGCACAAAATCAGCGCGTTTATTGCGCTTCGATGTACGTTGCGCGGTAATATGATTTTATCCCCCTGCCTGCAAACAGATAGTATCATCGCCTGCACACAGGAGGTGGTTCCCCCTACCATTAAAAAGGCATGTCCGGCGCCAAATGCATCGGCCGCAAGCTCCTCTGCCTCGCGTATAACCGAAACGGGATGGCTCAAATTATCGAGCGGTTTCATGGAATTCACATCAGCGGACATGCAACGCTCGCCCAAAAACTCGGTAAGCTCGCGGTTTCCTCTGCCCCGCTTGTGACCGGGTACGTCAAAAGGAACAACACGCATTTTTTTAAACTGTTCAAGTGCCTCTGATATAGGGGCGCGGTTTTGTTCATATTTATACAATAACAGCACCCTCCTCAAATTCAATAAACATTAATACCGCTGAAAATTTCAATCATTTCCTGCCTAATACTGTTGGTAATCTGCAGCCTGTGTTTTGGAGCAAGCTCATAAACATCGGTATTAAACAGATAGTTTTTTAATTCCACTTCCTTGATAAGCATTTTTGTATGAAAAATATTGCTCTGGTATACGTTTATATCAATTGCGTCGTATTTTTCAAGTGTAGCTTTATCAATGTAGTCCTGAATAGAGGTAATCTTATGGTCGATAAACAGCTTTTCTCCTCTCATGTCACGGGTAAATCCCCTGACCCGGTAATCCATCGTGATAATGTCGGAATCAAAGCTGCCGATAAGATAATCAAGCGTGCTCAGCGGAGTGATCTCGCCGCAGGTTGCGACATCTATATCAACCCTGAAAGTTGCAATGCTTGTTTCGGGATGAAATTCAGGATATGTGTGAACCGTAACGTGACTTTTATCAAGATGTGCAACTACGGTTTCCGGCTTTAGAATGTCCGGCACATCACTGTCGGGAATCATCGAGCCTATCATCTTTTCTTCAGCAATTAAAAATGTAACGCTTGCGCCCTGCGGTTCATAATCCTGCTTTGAAACATTAAGGACATGGGCACCAATCATTTCGGTAAGGTTATAAAGAATCTTTGTCAGCCTGTCTGAATTATATTGTTCGTCAATATAGGCAATATAGTCCCTCTGCTCACGCTCAGTTTTAGCGTAGCATATATCATAAATATTAAAGCTTAAAGATTTAGTTAAATTATTAAACCCGTAAAGCTTAAGTTTGTTTTCCATATGCATTGTCCTTTCAGGAAAAAAGTTCTAAAACTAAGAAACGCCCAGGTGACAAAATGGTATTCTACCACAATAATCACTTGAGCGGATATTCTACAAAACAGGTTTATATAATCCACAATGCAGAGCCGTCAGAGTCTATATAGCAAGAACTTTACTTTTACCACTCTTATTGACTGTTTCACAAGTGTAGTGTAGATGAATACACATAGGTTAAAAAACCAACTTATAAAATATAGAGCTAAAAAATAGAGCTGAAAATTCTTAAGCTAAAGCTGCCGGAAAACAATCCAACAACCGTATACTAATATCCGATTAAAAGATAATAAGTTTTTAGTCGGATATTAGTATTAGACACTGCTCTCCTTTACACATTATAGTGGAGTATACTATCAAAGTTTATCATTGTCAATAACAGTGGATAAAAAATTTAAAAACGAGTGTGAAAAGTACGGTTTATAACATCAAGCTGCTGCTCTCGCGTCAGCTTAACAAAATTCACGGCATAGCCTGAAACGCGTATTGTGAGTTGTGGATATTTCTCCGGGTGATCCATTGCGTCTATTAAAACCTCGCGATTGAGCACGTTTACATTGATATGATGCCCGGCCTCTTCAAAATATCCGTCAATTAAGTTAACAAGGTTTTCCGTTCTTTCCTGCTCACGATTTCCAAGCGCACCGGGTACTATCGAAAAAGTATAGCTGATACCGTCCTCGCTAAAATCATACGGTAGCTTTGCAACCGACATCATTGACGAAACACAGCCGTGGCTGTCACGCCCGTGCATCGGATTGGCACCGGGTGCAAAAGGCTCTCCCGCCTTGCGCCCGTCGGGTGTAGAACCTGTTTTTTTGCCGTACACAACATTTGAGGTAATTGTAAGAATTGAAAGTGTATGAATAGCGTCTCTGTAAGTGGGGCATTTGCGAAGCTTGTTCATAAACATTTTGACAACATCAACCGCAATATCGTCAACCCGCGGGTCATTGTTGCCGAATTTCGGATAATCACCTTCAATCTCAAAATCGACCGTAAGTCCATTTTCGTCTCGTATCGGGTGAACCTTCGCGTATTTTATTGCCGACAGCGAATCTGCAACAACAGAAAGTCCCGCAACGCCACACGCCATGGTACGCACCGAATCATCATCGTGTAGCGCCATCTGCAATTTTTCGTAACTGTACTTATCGTGCATATAGTGAATAATATTTAATGTGTTTACATAAAGCTTTGCCAACCAGTCACAAATCCAGTCAAATTTGCGCATCACGTCATCATAATCAAGATATTTGCCGCGGCAGGCAAGCAGCTCGGGTCCCACCTGCACACCGCTGATTTCGTCGCGTCCTCCATTTATTGCATAAAGCAAGGCCTTTGCAAGGTTTGCGCGGGCACCGAAAAACTGAAGCTGCTTTCCTACGCGCATTGCAGACACACAGCACGCAATGCCATAATCGTCGCCAAATTTCTTGCGCATAAGCTCATCGCTCTCGTACTGAATAGAACATGTTTCAATTGACATTTTTGCACAGTATTTTTTAAAGCTATGGGGCAGCCGAGGGCTCCATATCACGGTCATATTCGGTTCGGGCGCCGGTCCCAAATTAGTCAACGTATGAAGAAAACGGAAAGACATTTTTGTCACCATATGCCGTCCGTCGGTACAAAGCCCGGCAATTGATTCCGTAACCCAGGTGGGATCCCCGCTGAACAGTTCATCATAGGCCGGTGTTCGTAAAAAGCGCACAAGCCTTAGCTTCATAACAAAATGATCAATAATTTCCTGAATCTCGCTTTCAGTAAACCGTCCGCTCTGCAAGTCCCATTCTGAATATATATCAAGAAAAGTTGAAACCCGTCCAAGCGACATTGCAGCACCGTTTTGCTCCTTGACCGCTGCAAGATATGCAAAGTAGAGCCATTGAACAGCCTCTTTTGTATCTTTGGCAGGACGTGAGATATCAAACCCGTATGATTCTGCCATGCGTTTGAGTGCTTCCAACGCACGAATTTGCTCGGCAAGCTCTTCACGCTGTTGAATAACGCGCGCATCCATCACGCTGTAAACTGCTTCGCTGTGAGAGCGCTTCTTTTCCGAGATTAAATAATCAACTCCGTATAACGGAACTCGGCGATAATCTCCGATGATTCGACCTCTGCCGTATGAGTCGGGCAGACCGGTAATAATTCCGGATTTGCGAGCAGCGCGCATCTCTGGCGTATATACATCAAAAACACCGTCATTGTGCGTTTTTCGGTACTTGAAAACCGTTTCAACTGCCGGATCCATTTCCCTGTTGTACGCTTTAAGCGAATTGCGCACCATGCGGATACCGCCAAACGGGATTATAGCACGAACCAAAGGGCGCTCGGTTTGCAGCCCGACAATCTGTTCAAGCTCTTTATTTATATAGCCCGGAGGATATGCGTCGATATCAGAAATGGTGTGTGTATCTATATCATATACACCACCGCGGTCGTGCTCCTCTTTTAAAAGCTGCTTAACCTGTTGCCAAAGCTTCTTTGTACGCTCCGTTGGCGGGGATAAAAACGATTCGTCACCGTCATACGGTGTATAATTGCGTATTATAAAATCACGCACATCAATATATTTTTGCCATGAACCAGACTTAAATTCGGTCATTGCTGTAGTCATCTCCTTTTCAACCATACTGCTATTCGATTGCGAAATGCACGCATACTGTAGGGGCAAACTGTGTTCGCCCGCAAAGCCATGCATTTCGCAATAAGCTTATGTCATAGTGCAGCAATCAATGCAAACGGTATTTTTCAGTGAACACTATTGACTTTGGAACGCGGCGCGATGAGTACATCGCACCCTTATCCTAAAATATCAAAAAGTCAAATTATTCCTTAAGGATTATATTATATCAAGCGACACTATTATATACAATATACTAATAAATTATTGTATTCGAAATTCAATTCAATATAAAAAAAGTTTAAATCTATTTTTGCATGACGAAATCAAATTGGACTTATCACCAATCGCCCCGACTTAGAATATTCTGTAAAAGTGACAGGTATAAGGGAGGGGTGGTTATGTTGGATTTAAATGTACCGGTCCGATTTTTTATAGGAACAAACACACCCGGAGGATTTGTCGGATTTTTGGAAGATTTTTATGACGCAAGGGATAGTTGGCGTGCATATTTGCTAAAAGGCAGTACAGGTATTGATAAAACGGCTTTACTTAGCCGGATAAATGAGAGCATGACCGAGCACGGACAGGAAGTACAGGCAATAATATGCGCTAACGACCCCGATTCGTTAGACGGGCTTATATTCCCGGACATTCGCGTTTGCATTTTGAATGCCGATTTGCCGCATTCCATCGAGCCAAAATGCTATGGTGCTGTTGAGCAAATCGTAAATTTTAGTGCATATATGAATACAACAAAGCTGTATAAGCGAACGCCGGAAATCATCGAGTCTGCATATGCTTACAAAAATCTAATTGAGAAGTGCCAGAGGTTTCTCAAAGCGGCAGCATCCTTGCTCGCGGATTCATGGCGAATTGCAAACGAGTGTACGGACGAGACAAAAATACGGCGCAACGCTTCGCGTATAGCCGTCAGGGAGTTTTCAATAAACGGCTCGCGCAAAGGACACGAAAAGCGGCGGTTTTTGTCGGCAATAACTCCGGACGGTGAGATTATTTTTCATGAAACCATCCAGCATCTTTGCTCCCGCATTTATTCAATCGAAGATGAACACCGGGCATCGGCAAGATTACTGATAAACGAATTGAGAATGCGGGCACTTGACTCGGGTCTCGATGTGTTAAGCTGTTATTGTCCGCTCTTCCCGCACGATATGCCCGAACATCTTTTAATACCGTCAATAGGATTAGGTTTCATTACTTCAAACACATGGCACAAGGCTGACTATCCGGTATACCGTCGCATTCACGCTGCACGCTTTACCGACGCCGAGCGGCTGCGCATGCGCCGACAGTTACTTTCATTTAACCGGCGTGCTGCACGAGAGCTTGTCAACGAAGCTGTGAGCATTGCCGCAAAGGCCAAAACATCAATGGATCAAATACGGCAGATTTATGCCAGGCATACCGATCATCAGGGTGCAAGTCTTCTCACCGATTGGGTAATTTCTGAGCTTAAAGAGTTAAGCCCTGGTGTGGGAGAAAAGCAAAGCAATGACTAAATATATCCATCAAAACCACGCACGGTTACTTCACCCGCATAAACAGGCACGATATTTTCACCGCTTTTGACAAGCAAGCATCCGTCTAAAGCTATGCCGACCGCAGTTCCCTGAAAAGAGATTTCACCGTCGGGCGTCATTACACAAACCTCGCGTCCGACTGTTATGCATTTATTCTCATATTCCGAACGCAATGCCCCAAACCCGCTGTCTGTCAATGTCTGCCACAGCGGCTCGAGTTCATTCAAAATTGCGGCCGCTGTTTCTTCAGCCCTCAGCTTGCGTCCGGACACCATATAAACAGAACCCGCACTCGGTAAGCCTGCAAGCTTAAATGTATCTTTTGTCTGCAAAAGGTTTACACCGATACCGGCAACGACAAACATTGTTTCGGCGTTTACGCTTTCGCATAGTATACCGCATATTTTGCGATTTTGACAAATTATATCATTCGGCCATTTTATTAAAAAAGTTTGGTTAGCAAGCTTATCTAATGCGCGGCATAAAGCCATCCCGCAAACGAGAGGCAGCAGACTTACATTGTTTGCTGATTTAATCAGCAGTGACATTGAAAGTGCTTGATTTTGCGCCGATTTCCATTCACGGCCGAACCTCCCCCGTCCGGCTGTTTGGCGCGTCGTCCAGCAAATTGCGCCGTGCGGCAAATCTGCTCCATTTTTTTTAAGCCATAAATTAGTGGAATCGACCCTCGGCAGATAAATCGCTGTTTGTCCCAGTTCGCCGGTTGTCAAGCCTGAAAGCATTATCTTATCTCCTTGATGTTGGCAGATATACCCTGCGGCGTAATATCAACAGTTGCATAGGTGTCTTTATAAGTCAGACTGCCCGGATTGACAATATGAAGCCCGTTTATATTATCAATAAGAGGCGTATGGGTATGGCCAAAAAGCACAATGTCCGCATTACGCTCAAGCGCTGCGCTAACAAGGCGTCCAAGTCCGAGCTTGACGCCGTACCGGTGCCCATGAGTATAAAAAATGCGTCTTCCCTGCACCATTTCAAGACCGATTTCGGGAAGCAGCCTTGAATATCCCCAATCACAGTTACCGCAAACCTGCTTTAAGTTAATTTGGGGGATTTCCCCGGCAATAAGACCGGCTTCTCTTGCTCCATCCCCCAAATGTATGACTAATGCCGTTCCGGGCTGCTCATACAATGCCCGACGCAATGAATTTTCATTACCGTGTGTATCGGATACAACCAAAATTCTCATTCTGCGTATACCTCTTCATATTTTAAGCTTAATCATCATAATTATATCATAGACACAATGTGTAAAGAAAGAGTGATTTTAATTGAAAAATAACAAGCTCACATCCGATCAGCTAAGGGCGCTGGTTCAATATGCAAGCAATAAACTGGGTGTTACCCCCGAACAGTTGTCCAAAACGATAGAAGGTGATCAGGCGCAGCAACTGGCGTCACAGATATCTCAGGCAGATATGTCAAAATTTCAAGCGCTGGTCGGTGACAAAGATAAGCTTGACAAAATACTCGAATCACCCAAAGCACAAAAAATGATTGAAAAACTGTTTGAAAAATAAAAGCCAACCGACGTTATACTCGCCCGTAAATATAGGGCGGGATGACCTATCCCGCCATTTATATTTTATTCATTTAAAAAACCCCGCATATAACTTTAATAACAAACCTTTCACAATAAGACCGAAAGGCAGGATGAACGTGGATGATTTAACTCAAAAAATTAGTGAACTGCTGAACTCGCCCGATGGCATGCAAAAGCTGCAGGCAGCGGCCGCATCGCTGGGAATACTCAAAGAAGATGACCAAGCAGATTCTCAGTATGTACCTGCAGCAAAGCAGCCGGCAGACGACATTGGATTTTCATCTCAGGATGAATTGCAAGCAATCAAAAAGCTTTTGCCTTTAGTTAACGGCATTCGAAAGGATGACCAGGATATTATGCTGCTAAAGGCAATCCGTCCATATTTGCAGGACAATCGCCAGACGCGTCTTGATGAAACAATTAAAATCATGCACATGCTTAAGGTTTTGCCTTTGCTAAAAGATAAAGGAAAATTATAACCCGACTTTAAAAGTACGGCGCACTTAAAACACCACCATATGAAAGGAGATTGATTTATATGGATGAAAATATGTTGCGTATGCAGCAGGAGGCGGTTGAGCGGGTGCGCCAAATGCAAGAACGCGCACGCAAGTTTGTGGAAAAAGACGAGGCGCCGGAATCACACGCCGCATCAAATAAAAACCCTAAAGCCATACAGCAATCATGCCCCAAACAAAATCTGCTGCAAGCAAACAAAAATGATAATTCTTTGCTTGGCGGCTTTATCGGTGACCAGGAGCAACTACTTTTGTTAATTCTTGCTGTTTTGCTTATAAAAAGTGAAGCGCGCATTGAACTGGTTCTGGCTCTTTTATATATTGCAATGTAACAAGGGAGGCTGTGTCGCCTCCCTTGTTACATTACGTAATATGCTAATTTGCGGGCGAACACAGTTCGCCACTACATTGTATTGAGCGCGTTTTTGATAAAACCACAGCTTGCAGCGGCGAACTGCGGTCGCCCGTGAATCTCGCAATCATTTATACTATAACTGATTGTTTTCGTCTTGTTCCTGTTTGCCTAAATCCTTTAGGATTTCGTCAACCGTAGGCGAACTGTCGTTGTTCACATTGTCGTCAGGCTGCATTTCAACGCTGTCTTGTGCATTATCATCAATTTTTTCATTAACAAAAATTAATGAAATAGCGGTGCAAAGTGCAAACATTCCAACCGCAAAATCACTTAAGCCCGCCAGTCTGCTCGAATTGAAAGCTTCACTTTCTCCCATTAAAAACAAAGCGACGACGACAACCGGTCCGGATAACGAATTAAGCGCCGTGCACAATGAGTAAAAAATCAACATACGCGGCGGACGCCTATTAATCTTTGCAATATACTGTGCAAATGAAAATAAAAACAGCATAGTAAATATCAGCATTACAAAATCATAAAAGCTGCGCTCTACTTGGATTGCACTCGCATATGATACCTGATACCGGACAAGCCGTACCCATATCCAGACAACAGGCGAAAGTGCCGCCAAAGACCTTGCAGGGCTGCTTTGCATTTTATTTTCATTAAGCTTTACTGCCAGCCATAAAAAATACATTCCGGCCAGTATACCGAAAATCAATGTAAAAGTAAGTGAAATTGAATCCAGCCGACCGATTACGGTTTCATTCGGCGGTGGGGTCTGCCCATAAACAGCCCACATAAACATGTCGAAAAGTGAGGATACCATTAAAGACAATCCAAGAAGCACGCCCGCCACTTTAACAGGTGCGCGGTTATGAAGAGGTATTTCCCCGATATGCAATGTATCAGAGTTGCGAATTAGCGAAAAAAATGCAATCAATATCATTGATATAAGCATCACACCTATAACAATATAACTCACATGAAATGTTCCGGTTTGAGTGTCCTGCATTTCCGGCGTCAGCAAAATACGCATAACCGTTGTTAAAACCGTTGCAACTAAAGTTATTACAAATGCTGCAGGGCGCAAATACTTTTGCATAATTTATACCTCTCCCCTTTAGTGATGGATATATTATCAGCGCTGCTCAAGCGGCAAATATTCCCGTAAACGCATCAAAGCCTTGTATGCAGGTCTTATAATGCGTCCGCCGGTCATTATTTCTTCTATTCTGTGGGCACACCAGCCTGCCATGCGCGCTACGGCAAAAAGAGGCGTAAACAAGTCCTCGTGTATACCCAGAGTTTTGTAAACCAATCCTGAGTACAAATCCACATTAGCGCACATTGCCTTATCGCAGCCTTTAACAGCCGCAAATACGCCGGGCGTCAGCTTTTCTACCCTTTCAAGCAGACGGAACTCGGCACCTAACCCTTTTTTATCAGCTAAATCGTAAGCCGCCCGCTTAAGTAACACAGCACGCGGATCCGAAAGTGTGTATACTGCGTGCCCCATTCCGTAAATCAGCCCTGAACGGTCGCCCTCTTCCCTGTTAATCAAACGCGTAAGAAAAGCAGCTATTTCATCATCGTCTTCCCAATCCTTGACACCGGCCTTGATGTATTCAAGCATTTCCATTACCTTGATATTGGCACCGCCGTGGCGGGGACCTTTCAAGGATCCGATTGCTGCGGCGATAGCCGAATAAGTGTCGGTGCCGGATGATGACAATACACGCACGGCAAATGTGGAGTTGTTACCGCCTCCGTGCTCAGCGTGAAGCATAAGACACAAATCAAGAAGCCTGGCTTCCTTGTCGGTAAATTCCGAATCGCTGCGAATAGAATGTAAAATTGTCTGGGCGGTGCTAAGACCCAGCAGTGAAGGGTGAAAAAACATACTTTCCCTGTCATAATGACGGCGTTTAACTTGATAAGAATAAGCCATAATCGTCGGGAGCATCGAAATAAGTTCGATAGACTGCCTTAAAACGTTTTCCATTGAAATATCATCGGGGGCATCGTCATATGAATAAAGCGCGAGCACAGATCGTGCAATCTTATTCATAATATTGGGCGACGGCGCCTTGATTATCATATCCTCGGCAAAATATTCGGGAAGCTCACGACATTCGGATAAAAGGCTACAAAAATTATTTAGCTGTTTTGCGGTTGGAAGAGTACCGAAAAGAAGAAGCCATACAACCTCTTCAAACCCAAACCTCTTTTCATTTTCG
The DNA here is from genome assembly GCA_028697255.1 of Oscillospiraceae bacterium. GTDB lineage: Bacteria > Bacillota > Clostridia > Oscillospirales > Acutalibacteraceae > Avimonas. The sequence continues at coordinate 10,915 of JAQVFM010000020.1, read as the reverse complement.
CAACCGGCTACAATATCCTTAACATCAATACCGCGATATGTCAATCGCCCCTCAACCGGGGACTTTTCACCTTCGTTTAACACATACCCGTGAACATTGCATATCAATGTAAGACCGGCAACAACTCCGCTGCCGTCCACATTTCTAAGACCTCGTTTTACTTCATACTTATCAAACTTTGCCGGGTCTATAAAGTTATTTTTTTTAAATTCCTCGCATAAAGATGATAAAGTGGAATATGGGATTTTTGCGTTGTTAAGCTTCATGGACAACCAACCCTTTCTCCGAGCCAATGAAGTTTATTATATAAAGCCCATAAAGTAAAGTCAAGAAATATTGCAATTTTAATGGATATAAAATTCATATATATCTATCGTAATCAAAAAAACAGCGTGTATTTATATAAATAATGAAAGATTTGTATTCGGATTTTTCATTTCAGGCATGGAAAGGAGAAGGCTTTTGAAACGTTATCTTATATGGCTGGGTGTGGTTTATATTTTACTGCTTTTGTTTCCATTGCCACTGCTCGGTAAGTCAAAACCGGACAAGGCCAATAGTAGCAGCAGCTCGGGCAGACAGGTGTCCTCAACAACACAAAAGAGCAATAAAATTGACGATACTTTTCGATTGCTCAACACAAAAACGGGTAAGGTTATTGAGCTGACTGCAAGAGATTTTTTAATAGGTGCCGTGGGAGCCGAGCTTTACCCAACCTTCCACACCGAGGCAATTAAAGCACAAGCAGTTGCAAGCTACACGTATTATAATGTTCTGAGAAATCGGCAGCGTACAAACCCTGATAAATCTCTGAACGGTGCTGACTTTGCAGACAAACAGGCCGACTTGCCGATTTATTATAATAATGAACAGTTAAAAGAGCGATGGGGTGCAAATTACGATACCTATCACAAAAAAATAGGCGATGCCGTCAATGCTGTATTAGGAAAACTCATAACCTACGACAACGAGCCTATCACCGCAGTTTATCATGCAATCAGCTCGGGAACAACCGAGGACGCTGCTGTAGTTTGGGGCACATCCTATCCGTATTTACAACCCGTTGCAACGCCGGGCGATAAGATTTCCCCGCAATATCAATCGATAACAACCTTTACCCCTGACGAGCTTTCGACAAAACTGGGTACGGTAAAAGACGTTGAGTTTACCGGCTCTGTTGATACATGGCTTGGCAACGACATACAGACATCAACCTCCGGCACCGTAACATATTTGACGATATGCAAAACTCCGTTCACCGGCAGAGAAATTCGTGAAGCACTCGGTTTGCGATCAGCGTGTTTTACGGTAAAATTCCAAAACGGAAATTTCCAGTTTACAGTGCTGGGTTACGGTCACAATGTTGGCATGAGCCAGTACGGGGCCGACTATCTTGCACGCCAGGGCATGACATATGACGAAATACTTAGATATTATTATACCGGCGTGGAAATAACATAAGCTGTCAGGCATGCCGACGACGAGGACACTAAGGGAAATTAACCGCAAAATAACTATTTTATTGTAAATTAGCATTAATCACGCGGTGAGAGCAACGACAACGCCTCTGAACGTGTACGCGCATCCGATTTCATTAGACCGCGGAGCGCCGAAGTCTGCGTGCGGCAGCCGGCGGCACGAGCGCCGCGCATTGTCATACACAGATGCTCGGCTTCAATAATTACGGCTAAACCGTGCGGCTTTATTTCGCTGTATAGAAAATCTGCAATTTGCGCCGTCAGCCGTTCCTGAAGCTGGGGGCGTCTTGCAAATACATCAACAATACGCGCAAGCTTTGACAAACCGATAACGCGCCCTTCGCGCGGTATATATGCAATATGAGCAGTACCGAAAAACGGAACGAGATGGTGTTCGCAAACCGAATAAAGTGGTATGTCGCGTACAGTAACCATCTCGTCGTTTTGCTCTTCATTAAATAGCGTTAAATGATTGCGGGCGTCTTGTTCAAGCCCCGCAAAAATTTCACTGCACATTTCAGCGACACGGCGAGGTGTATTAACCAGCCCCTCGCGGTCAGGGTTTTCACCAATAGCTATAAGTATTTCACGCACGGCTGCCTCAATTCGCTTTTTGTCCATGCGTTTTCCCCCTTAAATTAAATTCGCAGCTTGTGTATTTAACGATTATACCCCTGTCAAATTATTTCGTCAAGCTCATTGCTAATACACTTGTTTTTAGTTTACCCATATGGTTTTTTGCCGGTTTTATGCGCATAATTTTAGATGTTTGCACAATACTTTGCCTTCATCCGCACATAATAAGGATTTTTTGTACTTGACACGGACATATCGCCGTTATACAATAATTGTTAGGTTTACATCCTATTACCGTACGTCGTGTGGCGCCGACGAACGGTTTTAGCTTTCCGGGATTAGCCACCCGAGAATGCAACAGGGGTACATTCCCCGTTTTTGTATTAACATTAAAGTAGGAAAGTATGAAAATAAAGGAGGTGCAGCATTTAGGTGCCAGATTATGTCGTGAATATTTTGTTCTGCGCGGCCGGCTTTATTGTCGGCGGCATAATTATTGGTATTATCGCCTTTAAACTTGGCGTTTCTCATAGAAAAAAAGTTGCGGAAAGTACAATCGGCTCAGCAGAGGCTGAAGCTAAACGTATAATGAGCGACGCGTTAAACGCGGCAGAATCAAAAAAGAAAGATATTTTGTTAGAAGCAAAGGATGAAATTCACCGTCACCGCAACGAAACCGAGCGTGAGCTTAAGGAGCGCCGTGTTGACATTCAGCGGCAGGAGCGCAGGCTTCAGCAAAAGGAAGAAACGCTTGACCGCAAAATTGAGAACTATGAGAAAAAAGAGGAAGTAATCAATAATAAGCAAAAAGAAATTGAGTCAAAACTAAAAGAAGCTGAAAGCTTAAAAAAGAGCCAGCTTGAAATACTTGAACGCATTTCGGGTTTTACATCCGAACAAGCCAAGGAATACTTGCTTAAAAACCTTGAAAATGAGCTTATTCATGAAAAAGCGGTAAAAATAAGTGAGATTGAGGCAAGGTTCAAGGAAGAATCGGAAAAATGTGCACGAGAATTGCTGTCTCATGCGATCCAGCGATGCGCCGCCGATCAGGTGGCAGAAACAACCGTTTCGGTTGTACCGCTGCCCAATGATGAGATGAAGGGACGAATTATCGGTCGGGAGGGTCGCAATATACGGGCAATTGAAACATTGACCGGTGTTGACCTTATTATCGATGACACACCTGAAGCAATTACACTTTCGGGGTTTGATCCGGTACGTCGTGAAATTGCGCGGATTGCGCTCGAACGTCTAATTTCAGACGGGCGCATTCACCCCGCCCGAATTGAAGAGATGGTTGAAAAAGCGCGGCGCGAGGTCGAGGCCACCATTAAACAGGAAGGTGAACGGGCTATTCTCGAAACCGGGCTGCACGGTATTTCACAGGAAATTCTAAAGCTGCTCGGGCGTCTTAGATACCGCACAAGCTATGGACAAAACGTTCTCAACCACTCGATGGAGGTGGCCTTTTTGTCCGGCATCATGGCAAGCGAGCTTGGCATTGATCCGGTGATTGCCCGTCGTGCAGGCCTGCTGCATGATATCGGCAAAGCAGTTGACCACGAGATTGAGGGTTCTCACGTTGAAATCGGCGTTGATATTGCGCGCAAGCACAAGGAAAGCGAAGCTGTAATCCATGCAATTCAGGCGCATCATGGTGATGTCGAAGCTAAAACCGTTGTAGCTTGTCTTGTGCAGGCAGCCGATGCCATATCTGCCGCCCGTCCCGGTGCAAGGCGTGAAAACCTTGAAAGCTATATCAAGCGCCTTGAAAAGCTTGAGGAAATTGCAAACGAGTTCGAAGGCGTCGAACATTCATTTGCTATTCAAGCCGGACGCGAGATCCGTATTATTGTCCGACCGGAAACAGTTTCCGATGATGAAATGATTATTCTCGCAAGGGATATTGCCAAAAAAATTGAAGCTAATCTTGATTACCCGGGTCAGATTAAAGTAAACCTAATTCGTGAAAACCGCGCCATAGATTATGCCAAATAGTCAATGACAATATTACGGCGCCCCTTTGCACAGGGGCGCTGTTTCAATACGGATATCATGTGCTATTTCTTTGAAAGCGAGGTGACACTCATGAATATATTATGCGTCGGCGATGTAGTCGGAAGCGCAGGCTGTAAGCTGCTACGACAGGAGCTTCATAAATACAAGCAGCACTATGCTGTCGATATATGCATTGTCAACGGCGAAAACGCAGCTGACGGAAACGGACTGACACCTGCCGCGGTCGAGCATTTGATTACAAGCGGAGCTGACGTTATAACCGGCGGCAACCATACCTTTCGCAGAAGAGAGCTTTATGATATACTTGAAACATCCGGTACGGTGTTGCGACCCGCGAATTACCCCAAAACTGCTCCCGGCAGTGGGCTTTTCATGATTGATAAAGGGCGATATCAAGTAGCCGTAATCAATTTAAGCGGCGTTGTATATATGGAACCGCTTGCCTGTCCTTTTGAGACGTTGGACTCACTGCTTAAAGAAGCGGGCAACCCTAAATTCTGTGTGCTGGATTTCCACGCCGAGGCGACAGCCGAAAAAAAAGCACTTGCCTTTTACGCCGACGGCCGCGTTTCCGCAATATTCGGAACGCATACCCATATACAGACTGCGGATGAACAAATATTGCCTAACGGCACCGGCTACATTACCGATGCAGGTATGACCGGACCGATCGAGTCGGTACTTGGAATACGGCCCGAACACGCTATTAAAAAAATGCACAATAAGCTTCCGGTGCGTTTCGGCGTTGCCGGCGGACCATGCAGCATTAACGCTGTATTATTCAAAATATCCGAAGAAACGGGCAAAACAATTTGTGTAAAAAGACTTAATTCGCTAAAATCCGAAATAATATAAACTCAAGGTCAATGTTTAAAAAAGTAAAAATAGTTGTGAACTTGTCGTATGTTCCCGAATAGATTAATAAAGAGTCCCCCTGCAAATAATGCTCACTGAATAATACCGTTTGCGAACGATATTATCTTTAGATACTCATTAATGAGTATCTAAAGCAGTATTTTTTAATTATTCAGCAGGCATTAAATAGTTTTCTGGCGGGTACCCGGGAACCTTGTTATTTCATATAAATGACCAGGGGTGTGGAAGTTATGAAACGAATTATTGTGTTTGTTTTTGTAATTTGCCTGACTGCGGTTTCCGGATGCTTTAAAGACGGCGGGGATACTCCTAACTCATCCGCGGTCGAATCATCATCAGTTGCTCAAAGACCCGAATCAAACGAAACTCAGCCCTTTACGCTCGCATACAACAGCAGCGATACGCTCAACCCTTATACCGCAAAAACTTCTGTTAATCTCGAACTTTGTTCACTCATTTACGAAGGACTTACTAAATTTGATAATACACTCAAAGCAAAGCCCATGCTTGCGTCTGAAATCAAGGTGCCCTCAAAGACTACTCTTATTGCACAGCTACGTAAAAACATTCGGTTTTCAGATGGTTCGGCGGTCACAGTCAAAGATGTAATCGCATCTTTTTCACTTGCAAAAAATTCTAAAAATTATAAAGTGCTGCTATCAAATATAAAATCAGCAAAAGCCGATGAAGATGAAAATATAGTATTCGAGCTTGCATCCCCCGATATAAACGCACAGAGCTGTCTGTCGTTCCCTATAATAAAACAGGATAAAAAAGACACTCAGCCGCTCGGTACCGGTCTTTATGTTTTTTCTGACGGTGAAACTCCACATTTAAAAACTAACACACATTGTGATTTAAAACCTAAAATTGATAAAATACATCTTTTAGATTGCCCCGACACGGACGCTATGCATTATGCTCTTGAAAGCGGAAAAATCAGTTATTTTTATTCTGATTTAGCCGACGGCAACATCCCCCGCACCTCCAATGCCAGCATAAAAGTGGAACTTAACTCGCTTGTGTTTATTGGTATCAACTCTAAACATTCAGCGCTTGCAGAAGCCGAAGTGAGGGAAGCACTCAGCATTGCTATAAACCGCTCCGACATATGCTCGGTTGCATTTGCTGGACGAGCACGCCCGGCAACAGCACCTTTTAATCCTGCATGGGTAAATCTAAAAGGCTTTAAATCAAGCGAAAATATTTCCAAAGCTGTTGCACAATTAGAACAGTCAGGTTATAATAACAAGAGTGCGCTTAAATTACTGGTAAGCGAAGAAAACAGCTTTCGGCTTGCAAGTGCCGAAATTCTCGTATCGCAATTTGAACGGGCAGGAGTAAGCCTTGAAGTTAAAAAGCTGCCATTTAAAGAGTTTTTGAAACAAGTCAAGGCCGGTAATTTCGACCTTTATCTTGGTGAAATCCACTTGCCCGCCGATATGAGCCTGCGGTTCTTTTTTACAAAAGGTGCCGGCGCCTCATATGGAATAAATGTAAATACAGACTCGGCAGACGCTTATTTTAAATATTTGTCGGGTGAAATGCCGATTCAGGAATTTACAGACATATTCATTAAGGATGTGCCGTTTATCCCTCTTTGCTGGAGAGACGGCATGGCTGCATACAGCCGAAGGCTTACGGGCGTTGCCCCTACAGCGTTAAATATTTTCAATGAGTTCGACAAATGGGTTTTCACAAAATAACCAAATACATTCACTGTTTCTAAGGAGGAACGCATATGATTCAAATGGAAAACCATCTCGGTGTTATCGAAATATCGCAGGAATATTTTGCATATCTTGTTGGCAATGCCGCATCCTCCTGTTACGGTGTTGCAGGAATGGTGAAAAGCGGCGCTAAGCAAGGTCTGCGCTCTCTTATTTCGCGGCGTTCTTACGCAGATGAAGGCGTGCGCGTGCGCAGTGAGGGCGGTAAGCTGGTTGTTGATTTACACATTAGTGTTATTTACGGCATGAATATATCGGCAATCGCAAAAAGTATTGTAAATAAAGTGCGCTATACAATAGAACAGGCTACCGGCCTCGAGGTACGCAAAGTCAACGTTTTTGTTGACGGTATGAAATCAGAATAAGACCTTTTATTAAGTTTATATGCCTTTAAGGGAGTGCTTATATTGATACAGGGTAAAACACTGCGCGATGCAATTATATCAGCCTCAAACTGCATTGCCAAAGATAAACAATCGGTGGATGAATTAAACGTATTTCCTGTCCCCGATGGAGATACCGGCACAAACATGTCAATGACTGTCTCGACTGCAAGCCGTGAACTTTCACGCCTTGATAATCCAACCATATCCGAGGTAGCAGACGTTGCCTCATCTGCCCTACTGCGCGGCGCGAGGGGCAATTCCGGCGTTATATTATCTCTTTTGTTTCGTGGATTTTCAAAAGGTCTTAAAGATAAAGTTGAGGCAAACGGAGCAGATCTTGCCCAGGCGCTGACGCTTGGAGTTGAAGCGGCCTACAAAGCCGTTATGAAACCCACTGAAGGTACAATGCTAACCGTCGCCCGTGAAGCTTCTGCAAAAGGACGGGAAGCCGCCTTGGTCGACCCATCAGTGCAAAATGTTTGGCAGGAGATATGCAATGAAGCTGAGGCTTCTTTAAAACGCACTCCCGATTTGTTGCCGGTATTAAAAAAGGCAGGAGTTGTTGACGCCGGCGGTATGGGGCTTTGTATAATCTTTCGTGCCATGCAGCATATATTTGAAGGCGGCGATATCGTTGACGCCAGTGATGCGGCATCTGATACTAATGTACCGACCATTAGCGCAGCCGGGGCTTCAGACGAGGAAATTAAATTTATCTACTGTACCGAATTTATTGTCAACCGTGAAAAAGATAATACACGCGATCCGTTGCTGCTGCGCGCCTTTCTTGAATCGATCGGGGATAGCGTTGTAATGGTCGATGACCCTGATATTATAAAAGTCCATGCACATACAAACGACCCCGGGCAGGTGCTGTCTGAAGGGATTAAATACGGACAATTTGAATCTATTAAGGTTGAAAACATGAAATTACAGCATGAAAATGCTGCTTGGGTTCCGGAAGAAAATGCCGCACCAGCTCTTGTAAGGCGTGAGCCTGAAAACGAATATGGATTTGTCGCCGTGGCGGCAGGCGAAGGTATACATGCACTGTTTAACGACTTGGGATGTGACAACCTTGTTTCAGGCGGGCAGACTATGAATCCGTCAACAGACGACATACTAAACGCGATTCAAGCCACTCCTGCCAAAGTTGTCTTTGTATTGCCTAACAACAAAAATATCATTCTTGCAGCCGAACAGACTATTCCGCTGGCAGATAGAAAGGTACATGTTCTTCAAACACGCAATATTCCGCAGGGCATAGCTGCTATGCTAAACTTTAACCCTGAAGCCGGCGTTGAGGACAATCTTATTAATATGGTGAAGGCAGCCGATAATGTATCGTCAGGTTCGGTTACTTTTGCTGTCCGCAACAGCGACTATGGGGGACATTCAATCAAAGAGGGTGAAATACTTGCTCTTGAAAACGGTAAAGTTATCTTCACCGATAACAATATCCGTCATGCGGTCGCCAAACTCACAAAAAGCATGATCAATACCCGAAAAATCACGGGCAAGGAAACAAACTTTATCACACTGATATACGGAAACGGCGTCAATGAATCGGAAGCAGAAGATGTTAGGAATGCTGTTCAGGCAAAAGTGGGCAGTAATATTGACATCACTTTGGTGAACGGCGGTCAGCCTGTGTATTACTATCTTATTTCGGTTGAATAATGACATATACCGCCTATTATGGCAGAATGTTCGAGAGCCTGTGAAACTTTCGCAGGCTTTTTTATTTAATGTTGCATTTGCAACGGTTTTTTACAGGAAAATTAAGTATAATACAGTTGTATCAATAACAGAAAGGTGATGATTTAATGAAAGCATTTGTCGATAAGTCGGGTTGCATTGGCTGTGAGCTGTGCGCAATAACCTGTCCCGAGGTATTCCGTATGGGTGATGACGGTTTAGCCGAGGCTTATGCAGAAGTGGATGATTCGACACTGGAATGTGCCGTTGAGGCGCGAGATAATTGCCCTGTTTCGGTAATATCAATAGAGGAATAATGCTGATATCTCGCTAACATCACAAATATTGGAGGAATTGTAATGTCAAAAATGTTTTGTTTTCAATGCGAGCAAACTGTTGCCTGCCGGGGCTGCACCGGGCTGGCAGGAGTCTGCGGCAAAACTGCGGATACTTCAAACTTGCAGGACGAACTGACATCTGCACTTGTAGGGCTTGCTCGTGCAGTTTTAAGCAGTGAAAAAACCGAGTCGTCAGATCGTGCAATGCTTGAGGGGCTTTTTACAACAGTTACTAATGTAAATTTTGACCCCGAAGTGGTATTGAGAAAGATTGAAACAGTACGAAATATCAAGAACAAAATACAAGCCAAAAACGGCATCAACAGCGATGAATACGATATAAACAACCTTTGGAACGACAACGAGGATATTCGTTCACTTAAATCGCTAATTCTATTTGGCTTGCGCGGTATGGCAGCTTATGCTTATCACGCTTTAATGCTTGGATACACCGACAAGCGCGTAAACGACTTTTTTTATAAGGGCATGGCCGCGATCGGTGAGGATTTAAGCATAGATGAGCTGCTTTCCATTGTTTTAGAAACCGGCAAAATCAATTTGATTTGCATGGAGCTTCTTGATAAAGCAAACACACAAACATACGGCACACCAATACCGGTAACAGTTCCACTTGCAATTGAGAAAGGCCCGTTTATAGTGGTAAGCGGCCACGATCTTAAAGACCTTGAATTACTGCTCCAGCAAACAGCCGATAAGGGCATTAATATTTATACCCACGGAGAAATGCTGCCGGCACACGCATATCCAAAGCTGAAAGCATACCCGCATTTAAAAGGAAACTTCGGCACTGCTTGGCAAAACCAGCAAAAGGAATTTGACAGCATTCCGGCTCCTGTATTGTTCACCACAAATTGCCTTATGCCGGTCAAGGACAGCTACAAAGACCGTATATTCACCACCGAAGTGGTCGCATATCCCGGAATGGTACATATAGGCGACGACAAGGATTTTACTCCGGTCATAAAAAAAGCCCTTGAGCTTAAAGGATATGAAAATGATCATTGTTTGACCGGCATAAACGGCGGCACACAGGTGACCACGGGATTTGGACACGGCACCGTGCTATCAGTTGCCAATGATGTAATAGATGCCGTAAAATCAGGAGCAATCAGTCATTTCTTTCTTGTCGGCGGATGTGATGGTGCAAAGCCTGGGCGCAACTATTACACTGAGTTTGTAAAAAAAGCACCGGACGACAGCATAGTTCTCACTTTAGCATGCGGAAAATATAGGTTCAACGATTTGGACTTGGGCAAAATTGGCGATCTGCCGCGAATTATGGATATGGGACAATGCAATGACGCATACAGCGCCATACGCGTTGCACTCGCATTGTCCGAGGCCTTTAAATGCGATGTCAACCAACTGCCGTTGACTTTGGTGCTTTCGTGGTATGAGCAAAAGGCTGTATGTATATTGCTCACATTACTGTATTTAGGGATAAAAAATATTTATCTTGGTCCCACCCTGCCCGCTTTTATCTCTCCGAACATACTAAACTTTCTTGTAGAAAACTTCAATCTTACCCCAATATCCACTCCCGAACAGGACTTAAAGAAAATTTTAGATTAATTGTTTTTATAATCAGCGGGATAAGGGCATCCCGCGCTACAGATTCGGGCGGCAAAACCAATTTGTTGAAAACGCCGTCCGGCGTTCCGATAGCATAGGATCAATAATAATACAAAAACAACCGCTGTCAATTGACAGCGGTTGTTTTTGGCCACGGCTTAACCAGTATCAGTCAATTTCAACAGATACACGGGTTTCCCGGCGGGTTGCTGCGGCAC
>JAQVFM010000054.1 GCA_028697255.1 Oscillospiraceae bacterium | reverse complement strand
TGACCGGTGTCGGTATCGGCATATTGCTTGGACTCACAGATTATACGCCGGCAATGGTGATATTCGCAGTGGTGTTTGCACTTTTAATGAACCGTATTCGCCATTCTCATATTGCTTCCACAGGTACGGTAATAGGAGTATTTTCGGCATGCGGAGTTGCTTTGGGTCTTGTGCTGTTGTCGCTCGGCGGCAGCTTTTCCCGATACCAAAACATTTTAATAGGCGATATATTAAGCATAACAAAAAACGAGCTTATATTGCTTGCAATCACACTCGCAGTATTTCTTGTTATATGGCTGCTGTGCTTTAACCGTTTTTATGCTATCAGCATCAGTCCATCCCTTGCTCAAAGCAAGGGAATTCGTGTAAAACTGTTCGATAACTTGTTTGTGGCGGCGGTCGCTGTTGTTGTAATGCTTGCTATACGTTGGGTTGGTCTGCTTATCGTAAATTCAATGCTGATTCTGCCTGCGGCTGCCGCGCGCTATTTTGCGCGCAGCGCTCGGGAGTACCATTTTGCAGCTTTGGTTTTCGGTTTGTTCTCCGGCATGCTTGGCCTGTGGTTTTCGTACCGCAATGCCATTGCTACCGGGCCTGTTATTGTTATTATTGCAGCGCTTGTGTTTTTTGCGTCCTTTTGCCTAAGGCAAAAAAACCAAACCGCTTAATAAACCGGCAGTATATCGCTGCCGGTTATTTTTTTAATTATATAACATATCATAAAATTGGATCATTCCTTATTTTACCGTAATATGCCCTGACAAATCGGGAAAAAATAACACAAAACGATAAATGGGGGCATCAAAATGAGTACGCTTAAAAAAATGAGCCGCCGGTCACTTATACGGACTATAAGCTTTACGGTTGCGCTTATTGTCGCACTTACGGCGTCTTCAATCAGCGCATTTGCGGCGGCGCGCGCATACCGTACAACGGTCGAATACTCATATCAGCGCGCATTAAGTCAATTATCCGAATATATAAACAACCTTAACACGACATTGGAAAAAGGGCAGTATGCATCTACACCAAAGCAGATTCAGGGGCTGTCAAGCAAACTGTGGCAGGATGCGGGTTATGCCAAAACAGCAATTTCCCAGCTTCCTGTTTCGATCAATGAGATTGGAACCACAAATAAGTTCTTGTCACAGGTTGGTAACTTTTGTATTGCGTTGTCCGACCGCGTAGCGTCAGGCGGCACCATCTCTGATGAAGAATTAGAAACACTTGACATGTTATCTGAATATGCGTCTTCAATTTCTGAACAGCTTAGAAAAATGGTTAGTGATGTCGAAAACGGCAGTCTCAGAATAGGAGAAGTTTCAAAGACCGTCAAAAATAACATGGATAAGCAGGATACACCTAATATAGAAAACGGGTTTCGCGAAATAGAAGACGGATTCACAGACTACCCAACAATGATTTATGACGGACCTTTTTCAGACCATATACAACAGCAAAAACCTAAATTGCTGCAGGGAAAATCTCAGGTTTCGGTTGATAAGGCTCTGCAGGTTGCAAAAAAAACCACAGGTGCATCTAATCTTAAGCACTCAGGTGATTCAAATGGAAATCTTCCATGTTATGAGTTTACAGACGGTTCGGTTCGTGCATCTGTTACAAAGGCAGGCGGCGTTCTTAACTATTTTTTAAATTCAAGATCAGTCGGTGAGCCTAAAATTACCAATGAAAACGCGATAAAGCTTGCACAAAAAGCATTGAGCGATATGGGTATGAACGGCTTTAAATACCGTTATTTTTCTATTAATAACGGAATTTTAGTTGTGAATTTTGCCGCAACGCAAAACGGTACTATTCTTTACCCTGATCTTATCAAAGTGGGAATTGCACTCGATGACGGCAGTGTTGTATCCTATGATGCAAAGGGATATATAATGAATCATCACAAGCGTGACTTTCCGAAAATCGTGGTGTCGGAACAAGAAGCACGCGAAAACTTGAGCAAGCGCCTGACCGTCGTGTCACAAGATTTAGCAATTGTGCCCTCAGATGGTCTCTCCGAATCGCTGTGCTATGAATTCTCCTGCCGCGGTGAAGAAGATGACCAGGTGCTTGTCTATGTAAATGTTGAAAACGGTATGGAAGAACAAATTCTTATTATTATAGATGACGAAACCGGCGTACTTGCGATATAGTCACATGCAAAGTAATAACCCCGCGTTATAACACGCGGGGTTATTACTTTGGGTAAAACTTGATGAGTTTATTCTACCCTACAAATTGCGGCAAAGTGAATACTTAATACTAATATCCGATAGCACAGGTATCCATTATACCAGAGCTAAGCTGTCTTGTTATAATCAAACGATTTATTTGACCCCAAGCTTTGAGCGAAGTTCATCGACTTTATCGGTTTTTTCCCAGGTAGCATTTAAATCATCACGACCAAAATGACCGTATGCCGCAAACGGGCGGTAAATTGGGCGAGCCAAATCCAGCTCTTCTATAATTGCCGCGGGGCGAAAATCGAAAACCTCGGATACGACGGCTGACAATTTCTCGTCCGGGGCAATACCGGTACCGAATGTGTCAACTAAAATTGAAACGGGTCGCGAAACACCGATAGCATAAGCAATTTGCAGCTCACACCGCTTTGCAAGTCCGGCAGCAACAATGTTTTTTGCGGCATAGCGCGCCATATAGCTTGCTGAACGGTCAACCTTTGTCGGATCTTTGCCCGAAAATGCGCCGCCGCCATGGCGCGCATACCCGCCGTAAGTATCAACAATTATTTTCCTGCCGGTCAATCCGCTGTCTGCCTGAGGCCCTCCGACTACAAAACGGCCGGTGGGATTTACAAAAATTTTGGTTTCATTATCTATAAGTGCGTCCGGAATTACCGGTTTTATCACATGCTCTACGACATCGTCATGAATAGTTTGCAAAGAAGCCTGCTCGCTGTGCTGTGTCGATACAACGACAGAATCCACGCGCAACGGTTTATTTCCATCATACTCTACTGTGACCTGGGTTTTTCCGTCGGGGCGCAGATATGCTAATTTATTGCTTTTCCGAACAACAGAAAGCTTTTTTGCAAGCTTATGCGCTAAAGAAATCGGAAGGGGCATTAGCTCATCTGTTTCGTCGCAAGCATAACCGAACATAATACCCTGATCTCCCGCCCCAATCCGATCCAAATTTGATTGATGCTCATTTATAGTTATCTTTCGGTTGACACCAATTGCAATATCGGGTGACTGCTCGTCAATAGATGTCAAAACCGCACAAGTGTTGCCGTCAAAGCGTTGTGCAGCGTTATCATAACCTATATCCCGTATAACCTGCCGTGCAATTTTGGGAATGTCAACATAACAGCAAGTCGATATTTCTCCCATTACCAGCACCAATCCGGTTGTTGCAATGCATTCACACGCAACATGTGCATCGGGATCTAAATTTAAAATTTCATCAAGCACCGCATCGGAAATCTGGTCGCAGACCTTATCAGGATGTCCCTCTGTTACGGATTCGGATGTGAACAATCGTTTTGTCATAATATTTATTTTCCTTCCCCTTATAAGTTAGCATTGCGCAGTGTAGGTCAACAGAATTAATTTTTACATTTGCGAGACAATTATCCTAAACTCACTTTTATGTCGCAAATGGTATTATTCAGTGAGCATTATTATTTCACCCCGCTATCGCGATCAGAGATTGCGAGCGGGTACCTGTCCTTGTTGTTTCACAATAAAAACGCGCCTTTACAAGATGCAAGGCGCGTAAAACACCTCATCTGCCGGCATTCTGCCGCAGGATTTGGCACCTTGCATAATGCAGGTTGCCGGGCTTCACAGGGCCTGTACCCTCAGCCTCTCTTGATAAGGATTAATTATTTTTAGTATCAATAAATGCTGAATACCACTCTGTCCAGCGCAGATTATAACATAATGGAGTATTTTGTCAATAATTTACCGAAATTTTCTCAACCGTTTTTCAATTGGTTAATTTTACATTTTAAGAACAACTGAGAATTTTTACTTGTGATAGGTGTAAGCGCTTTTAGCAAAACGAAAGTTATCACACAGTTTATTCCGGCTTTTAACAGATTAAACGGAATAATAATAGGAACTAACATTTCAACAACATCTTTCATTGAGCTGCCAAAGAAAATCGGAGCGATAATAAGATTCATGGGCACCATAACGACAGCCATTGCGATTGTTCCTAAAACCATTCCCAGAATAGTTTTCCACCATTTAATGTTACGGCAATGAAATAAGCCTACTACCACGACAAGCACACCGGATGCGACAAAATGCATCAGCAAACCGATCCAGCCGTTTCCACCGAGTAAAAATGCCTGAATAACAGAAACAATAAGTAATATGCACAGTCCGGGCAATATACCGAACATCATAGTGCCCAGCAGCACGGGCACATCGGCCATATCGTACTCAAGGTGGGGTGCCGCCATTAAAAGCGGCGTGCGCAAAAGCATCACAAGTACAACTGAGATTGCTGCCAGCATAGCCATTAACACAAGACGAACAGTTTGAGATGATTTCACAATATTTCCTCCCTTTGTCTTGATGCCTCGGGCACATTTGCAGCTAACAAAAGCCCCGCAATATTATTGCGGGGCGAATTTACGCTTTAAAACGTGCATCTTCTTCCATCCGGACTATACCGTCGGCTTTGGAATCTAACCAAAATCGGCAAAACGCTCGCGGGCTTGTCGGCTTATAGCCGCATTACCGCCGGTGGGGAATTGCACCCCGCCCCGAAGACATCTTATTAAATTTTGCCGGTTCATTTAATCCGGCAATTTATATATTACCTCAACAGTGATATTCAGTCAAGTGTTAGTATTAGTTTTTAATTAAAAATACGGCGTTGAACGGGTTTTGCAAACAAAGAAAGCGACAGCAAGGACGCCAACAGCAATTTAATTGTATCTCCCGGCAAAAATGCAATAATGTTTGACAAAAGCAGCGCCGGAAAAGCCGATATTGTTTTACCGGCACCGGATAAAATAAGGCCGAGAGATCCACACGCATAATCGAGCAGTATGCCCACAATACCGAGCAAAAAAGAAATAGGCACATGTATTGATATGCCCCATACTTTTTTATTAATAAGCCTTTTTATAAAAAATGAAGAATAAAGACCAAGCAAAACAATAACGAAAATCCAGCCGTAAATATATCCGCAAGTCGGGCCGACAAAGACGGCAGGACCGCCCCGGCCCCCCGACATCATCGGCAGTCCGCAAAAGGTTAACACCAGCAGGGATACATAGGATATCATGCCGCTTCGCAGCCCCAATGTAAGCCCCATCATTGCAATAATAAAGGTTTGCAAAGTCAAAGGTACATTTGGGATGATGTATATTGCAGATAAAAACGGGACATTACCGGCAAGGGCAAACAAGGCTATATAGAGCGCACCAAGAGTAAGACGGTATACAGGAATGTGATTCAACGGTTTCATCAGTGGCCTCCAATTCGTTTATTTACCCTTTTCCTGCAAATATTCCTCAAGTGTAATCCCACGCGACATAATTTCTTTGGCTGCCTGCTCACCGACATAGCGGTAATGCCACGGCTCAAATATAACACCGGTTATTGACTGCTTATTTTTAGGAAACCTCAGAATAAACCCGTAATCCGCACAGTGTTCAAGCATCCATGAATAAGCTTCGGTCTTTTCATATGCAGTTTCAAGAGATGAATACCGCTCAAACAAAAAATCCGCCGCAAGACCAAGATTGTGTTCACTGGTGCCCGGGCGTGCAACTTCGGTGGCTGCAAGCTCCTCGGCTTTGGAACGGCTATGCCCCTTTGCCATTTCTCTTTTCACCTGTCTTTCGAACAGGCTTGTCTGCAGCTCGTGCGTGCGATAAAGAGAAGCAACGCGGATATTGTATGCCTTGCCCGCATTTACCAGTGCTTTAAGTTTATCAATTGCTCTGCTGTCAAATTTGTTGTCGCCCAAATAGGTAACAAGAGGCTGTTTATAATTTTTGTCAAGCGGGTTCCACTTATTGACAAGCTTAAGATTCCAATCTGCCCCGGCAGGCTGTATATAATGCTTGCCCGGTGTTTTGGTCGAAGTGGTTGTCTCGGATTTTTGTATGGTTGTTTGCGATGTTGTGCTTTTGCTTTGGGTAGTTTGCGAGACGGTTGTGTCGGTAGGATCAGTTGAAGCAGGGCTGCTTATATCCGATGACACCATATCTACACTTCCAAATAGACGAAACGCAATAACTGTCACAAGCAGTACAAGAAACAGCGTAGCTGCAAATAGCAATAAGCGACCTTTGCGACGCTTTTTAGTTTTATGGTTTTTGTCTTTAGTGGTTTGGTTTTTGTTTGTCATATTGTGCCTTTCTTTCCTCAGTTATCGGAATTGTATCAGTACAATATTATATACTGCAAGAGCCCTAAATGCAACACAAACTGCTTGGCATTTCGCTGCTGTAAAATGCCTGCCGGGGGCATGTTTTGTCCTTTTATATCATATACATGATACGGTAATCCTTGTGAATTGAAAGGATAGGTGATGCTGAGTGAATGATGAAAAGTATACCGCTTCGCAGCTTAAGTCGCTTATATTAAAGTACCAAAAAGAGCTGCTGGAATTCTATGAACGAAGAACACTTTCCGTTCCCGAACACACCCCGGATATCAGCCCGGTTGTGCAGGATACTAAAGATTTAAAAAGAGATGCCTTGAAGACTGAACCTGCATTCGAAACAACAAAAGCAGCGCCGTGCATTGAACCAAAAATGCCTTGCACTGTCGACGATGAATGGGAGGACTGCTCGCCGCCACCGTCAATGCTGCGCCCGCGCGAAACGGAACCGGCGCCGCGCATTGAACCAAAAATGCCTTGCACTGTCGACGATGAATGGGACGACTGCTCGCCGCCGCCGTCAATGCTGCGCCCGCGCGAAACGGAACCGGCGCCGTGCATTGAACCAAAAATGCCTTACACTGTCGACGACGAATGGGACGACTGCTCGCCGCCGCCGTCAATGCTGCGCCCGTGTGAAACGGAACCGGCGCCGCGCATTGAACCAAAAATGCCTTGTACTACCGACGACGAATGGGACGACTGCTCGCCGCCACCGTCAATGCTGCGCCCGCGCGAAACGGAACCGACCCCGCGCATTG
>JAQVFM010000053.1 GCA_028697255.1 Oscillospiraceae bacterium | reverse complement strand
TCTTCCGATCTTTTGTTCCCGTCAAGTCCGAACTCGCCGATATCGGCCCTGCTTTGCTCAATTATTTTTTGGGCGTCAATGCAGTTTTGGATAACGGTTATTGGTTTACATGATATACCGCTGATTTTGCGAAAAGGCTCGACAATCCCCTCAGAAACCGCCACAAACTCATCAAAGTGTTTAAACTTAGCCTTAGACAGCCACCAAAGCAAACGATATTGAGGTTCATGCTTGACTTTTTGCTCAATATTGCTGTGTATCCACATAATACGCTTTTTTGCATCCACACTTAGCGCACCTATGGCACACTGATTTTTATAGCTGTTGTAGTCAACCGCTATGTCATATTTTTTATCAGTATAATTCGGGCGGCAAAACGCCATAGCTAAGCCAAATGGAATCACCTTAAATAAGGGATTCCATTTCTTAACTCTTACAATATTTATATTATTGGAAAAGGGCACATCAAAATAATCATTTTCTTCAAAAAGAAACAAATCAATCTTATATTTTTTTGGATTCAATAGGTTGAGAAGATTTATCAGTGATTTTTGAATACCGCCCGTTTGCAAATCATATTGGAATATAGCAATATTCTTCACCGCAAGGGGCGTTTGCATTCAATCAACTCCTCAAAACGGAATACCGCTGCGTTACCTCATGCTTGTCTGTGACGGCTGTCCGGTCGTTGCGGCAATAGCGTCGGGATACATTTTTTGGGCCATTACCTTGACAGCGTCTATCATGCGCTGGCTTTGACGTTCCATTGCAGCCGCCTGTATGCCGTATACACGCCCATTTTTTATTGCAGGGCTGTTTGCAAGGTTTGCCATGACTTTAATGTTTTCAGTTAGCTGGTCCGGGCAAAAAACAACATCTGCTTTTGAAAGCATATCTTTATCGGCAATCCACTCCTTGCCGCTACCCGCTGCATTAACAGCGCCCGCCGATGTAATAAGATGATGCAAAACCGTGTCGCCTGTTGCGGCATGCCCAAAAGAATCGGTAATATATACGGCGACAACTGGCTTTTCAGCCGAAAAAGGCGCTGTTGCCTCGGTAATGGATTTAAGGGCATCGCTCAAAGCCTTCATGTGTGCAATGCCTTTTGACAGTCCCGTCTTATCGCCTGAAAATATTTTCCCTATATTAGTATACACCGTTTGCAGCTCTTCAAATCTCCTTGCTGCCGGAACAACAATAACCGGAATGTTTTTTTCCTTAAACAGCTTGCTAATTGAATCGGACGGTTGAGTCTGCACAAGCAACAAATCCGGCTTAAGCTTTGTTATCTCATCAATGTCGGGTAAAAGAACACTGCCCGTTGCCGTAAGCTGCGACACTGTTTCGGGATAGTCGCATTCCTTAGACCGACCGACAAGCGTGTCACTAAATCCCATGTCTGATATGATTTCGGCAAGCGAGGGAGACAGCACAACCACTCTTTTTGGCGCGGATTCAAGTGTGATACCGCATACCTCAACAGGATAGTTGTAGTCCTCGGAAAATATTTCTTTTGAACCTGATGGTCTTTGAGCACATCCGGCAGTTAATATAAGCATAACAAATACAAAAAGGATTGCAATTTTGTTTTTCATGCCTTTCTCCTTTCCCGGCAACAAAAATAGTATGTCCTGTATTCAGCGATAGTACTTGTAATAAGCGATAATTTGTGTTTGCTCGCCTGTTTTTATATCTTGACCGTGTATTCTCACACCCTCAAGGCTTAAAAGCTCACCACACTTAGCGCCGTTTACCGGACATCTAAAAACCTCTGTGCCATTGCAAATTATTGTGATAAATCCGTTTTTTGTGTTTATGCGGCCGGCACGTCCGATAACGCTTTCTATAGTGCTGTCAGGTTCACGTCGTGCCACATATTTTACTGCACGTCCGTCAAGCCTTTCAATTAACTTTTGGTTGTCGCGAATATCCTGTTTTCGACGGCTGCCAAACAATTGATACCACTCCTTCTATTAAATTGGTTTATTACGGCCAATTCGCGCCTGCACCTGCGCAATAAACTGCCGTGCAAAACGCGGAGAACGCGCGCCGCGTTCTAAAGCATAGCGCTCGGCCGCATCAAGAAGTGTTTTTCGGTCAATTTCAAGGCCGCGGTCAGCAGCCAACAGCTCAATTATTTCAAGAAAGCGTTTTTTATCCGGCAACAGGAATGTTAAAATTATGCCGAACCTATCGGATAGCGAGACTGTTTCCTGCAATGTATCCTCACGATGAATATCGTCATTGCCGCGGTCACCAAAGTTTTCGCGCACAAGGTGGCGACGGTTGGATGTAGCATATACCAACACATTTTTCGGACGCGCCGACAGCCCGCCTTCAAGCACGGCTTTAAGAGCCGAAAAGCTGTCATCATTGCCCGAAAAAGATAAATCGTCAATAAAAACAATGAATTTCATCGGAATAGCCGCAAGTCGTTCTGTCAAAGCTGCAAGCTCGTTTAATGACTCTTTTGGTATTTCAACCATTCGAAGTCCGCGACATGAATATTCGTTTAGCAGGGCCTTTACTGTAGATGATTTTCCTGTGCCGCGATCGCCATAAAGCAGCATGTTATTGGCCTCATATCCATCAAGAAAACTTAGTGTGTTTTCAATCGCAATGCTACGCTGGGATTCATAGCCTTTTAGGTCATTAAGGCGAATTGGGTCAGGATGCACGACCGGTTTTATGTCACAGTTTTGCCATACAAATGCTGTATATTTAGTGAATACACCGACGCCATTAATAAAATGATAATCTATTAGTGCACCAATGCATTTATCCCACGGTAAATTTAACGGTGGCGATGCTTGAGCATTGTCGATTGGCGGCAAAAGAGATGCAAGCCGGTTGTCAAGACAAGCTCGCAGTAATAAGGGAGCATTTGTCGCCGCACGGTAAAGAATATCTAAATCTCGCTTTGCAAGCAAGGTTATTTCATCCGAGATGCTTTCTGATTTACCTGCGGCAATCATTTGCGTAAAAGCGTTTTGATCGGACAGCACTTCATCTGCTACAATTTGCGGGAGACTGCGCACATATCCATCTGCACCGGCAAGATTACAAAGACAGCCCCATTTTTCGAACACAGTAAGCTCGTCGCCCTTTTCAAACGCACACAGCATATCGGTAATCAATGATACTGCCGGGCGTTTTAATAATTCCCTGTATACCGAAAGTGATAAAAGCTCCCGTACCAAAAATTTTATTGTATATTCTTTCATTTAGTTTCCCCATTTTTATACATGCTATTTTTAATTTTACTCTGTAAGGTTGCATGTGTCAATCAAGAATGACGACAAGGCGGGCCTTTAGCCCGCCGGTTCTTTGACTTAACACTTTGTAAAGCAATCGGGGTTGCATCTGCTAAAATGAAATATGTACTGCTGAGCAATGCCGGCATATTCACCAAAGCTTTTGGGCTCAAGTCCGGGAAAAAGCTCTGACATTGCGCGCTTCATCCAGACATCAAGCGGAAATGCTTCATACCTCCCCATGCCATAAAGCAGCACACATTCAGCTACTTTCGGACCAACCCCTTTAATTTTTTGCAATGCTTTTCGCGCGTCGTCAATTGGCATCTTAGCAATTTCTTTTAAATTAATTTCGCCCGCTGACACGCGTCGCGCAGCATCAAGTATATAAGCGGACCTCCACCCGCATCTTAAAATGCCAAGATCTTGCTCATCAAGTTCGGCTAAAACAGTGGGGGAGGGAAAGCCGAAATCTCCACCGCACTGCTGCCCAAAATTGCGGCACAGCCGGTCAATTATACCTTTAATGCGCGGTATATTGTTGTTTTGCGAAATGATAAAAGAGATCAGTGTTTCCCATGCATCTTGTCTAAGCACTCGCATGCCGGAAGAAAACCTGGCACTTTTACGCATATAAACGCTATCGGGAAATGCGCGACAAATGGCTTCATAATCCCTGTCCAAGTCAAAATAAATGCGCCAAAAAGCGTTGAATTCTTCTTTTGTTATATTTTTAAACATTATACCGTCGTTTGTTTGATACAGCGTTAATGGCCGGTTTCCTGCCACACCGTGCCATGAGCCGTCATTATTTTGATAAAAGCGGAAGCACTGCCCGCAATCAAGTGTCTTTTTTAAATCAAAATCTTTTATCTCGCTTAATAATATACCCTGCGGCAATATCTTTGTTTGCATATGCGCTCCTTAAATGCTATACAATATGTGATTTTAATGATATTATAACATAGTCAAAAAAAATAAAAAAGGTGTGGAAAATAATGCGCGAAGACATAACAAGTATCCCGGTAAGCGAAGTGTTTGAGCCTCGCGAAGGCTGTCCTATATGCCGTATGCGCGACACGCTTGATATGCGCGTTGTCGATTATATTATGGGCGCAGCAATGATGGAGCCGGATGTCAGGCAGCAAACAAACGCTCTGGGATTTTGCTATGAACACTTTGAGATGATGATAAATAAGCGCAACCGGCTTGGTTTAGCCCTTATTTTGGAAAGTCATCTTGCTGAAGTAGAAAAAAATGTATTTGGCAAAAAAAGAATTTTTAAGGCCGGATCGCGAAAATCTGCAGTTGATAACGATTGCACCTGCTTTGTCTGCAAGCAGGTTGACTGGGCAATGCAGCGCATGCTGTCTACCGTCTGTCGCTTGTGGAGCAAAGAAAGAGAATTCCGTTCGCTGTTCGACCAGCAGCCCGTTATCTGCCTGCCGCATTATTTTATGCTAAAAGATACTGCTGAAAACGAAATGAGCAAAAAAGAAGCACCTGACTTTATCAAAGCAGCCTCTGCATTGTGTAAATCGTATCTTACTGAATTACAGGGTGATGTAACTCATTTTTGCCGGATGTTTGACTACCGCAGCAGCAAAGAGGATGCCGATTGGGGCAATTCAAAAGACTCGATTGAAAGAGCCGTATGGTTTCTTACAACACGGCGTCCCGAATGAAGAAATTTTTGTCAGCGTAAAGGCGATTTAACCGCCTGTATGAAAATTATATGGAAATTTTACCCATTTAACAGTTTCCACAATGTAAATTTTGCTGAAAACAGCCGTTTCTTCAACACTTTCAACCGAGTTTTCAACATTCGATCATTAAAAGCTAATTTACACACTGTATATTCCACCTGAAATGTTTTCCTTTTATTGCCATCAATGCGTTAAGATTATATGCAATTTGACTTGTATTTTCGGTATAAAAAGGATTAAATCCGCAAATACTGTAAATCGAAACCAATGCAATAAAAGGATACTTTAAAAGGGGAGTCGGAAGATGATAAAAGGAGTCAACCGGCAAATTATTGAAGTGACTGATACGGGAAATGAATATTTTGAGCGGGCGCTGCTTGTTGTAAGACCAAGTTTTGCTGATACTTCGCCCACGCGTCTTAGTGATGAGGCGCAGCGTTTTGTCAGAAAAGCCGGTGGATATACCGGACTGCGGCTTAACAGAAAACGGCGCATACGCGAATTGATTTTTAAATGTGGCGGATTTGGTGCGGCGGGCATGCTTGTGGGCGCCTTGCTGATGGCCGCCGTACGCTGAACAGTATATTAGGTATTAATATTAAAGCGCAGCCTTAAAAGCGGCGCTTTTTATATTTTATTATTTTAAGTGTTGCAATGCACTCGAAATTTATGGTAAAATAAAGTTTATATTAAAAATTATAAACACCGCGAGCCGATGTTATACTATCCGGACTGAGGGGGATACAAAATGCTAAACAACGAAAAGTTTTTAAAGGAAGGATTTACATTTGATGATGTACTGCTTATACCGGCAAAATCAGATATTCTGCCGGCTGATATTGCAGTTAACACCCGACTTTCTAAAAACATAAGTCTTAATATTCCGCTGATGACAGCGGCAATGGATACCGTTACCGAAGCCAGAATGGCAATCGCCATAGCAAGAGAGGGTGGGGTAGGGGTTATCCACAAAAATATGTCGATTGAAAATCAGGCGGACCAGGTTGACCGCGTCAAGCGTTCCGAAAATGGAGTTATTGTCAATCCGTTTTTCCTTTCTCCCGATCACCTTGTTCGAGATGCAAGTGAACTCATGGCAAAGTATAAGATATCGGGTGTGCCGATTTGCCGTGAAGGCAAGCTCGTAGGCATACTAACAAACCGAGATATGCGATTTCTTACAGATTTCTCTCAAAAAATTGAAGAGGTAATGACAAAGGATAATTTAATAACGGCTCCGATAGGCACTACACTTGAGCAGGCTCAGGATATATTAAGACGTTTTCGGATTGAAAAACTGCCATTAGTTGACGAAAACGGACTTTTAAAAGGGCTTATTACAATAAAAGATATTGAAAAGGCTGTAAAATACCCCAATTCCGCGCGCGATAACAGTGGTCGTCTGCTTTGTGCTGCAGCAATCGGGGCAACATCCGATGTAATGGAACGCGTCGCAGCACTTGTCGAGGCACAGGTAGATGCCCTTGTGCTCGATTCGGCACACGGACACAGTACCAATATATTAAAAACAATTGAAAAAATCAAAGTGGCTTATCCGGATATTACACTGATTGCGGGAAACATCGCCACCGCAGATGCTGCAAAAGAGTTGATTGCATCAGGAGCGGACACATTAAAGGTTGGTATGGGACCTGGCTCAATTTGCACCACACGCGTGGTGGCCGGTATTGGAGTGCCACAAATAACGGCGATTTATGATGTTGCATGTGTAGCAAATAAATACGGCATTCCGGTCATTGCCGACGGCGGCATTAAGTATTCCGGCGATATAACAAAAGCCATTGCGGCCGGAGCAGACGTTGTAATGATCGGATCCCTTGTTGCAGGATGTGAAGAATCGCCCGGTGACAACGAAATTTATCAAGGTCGTCAGTTCAAGGTTTACCGAGGTATGGGCAGTCTTGGCTCCATGGCACAGGCTCACGGCGGGCGCGATAGGTATTTCCAACAGGGCAACAAAAAGCTGGTGCCCGAAGGCGTAGAAGGACGTGTACCATATAAAGGTTATTTGTCCGATACGGTATATCAGATGATAGGCGGCTTGCGCGCCGGTATGGGTTATTGCGGCTGTTCAAATATTAATGAACTAAAACAAAATGCGAAATTTGTAAGAATTACGGGTGCAGGACTCAAAGAAAACCACCCTCACGATATTCATATAACAAAAGAGGCTCCAAATTATTCACTAAGCCTGTAAAATCCGACAAAGTTTATATTAAAATGAGATACTTAAAGCAATAAAAATCCACCGGCGTAGCCGGTGGTATTTCAGATGCGCCTTAAAGGCTCTGTTACTAGCAGCGCCTTAAGGCGCATCCACGATCTGGCACCTGCGAGAGATTGTTACTTGCTACCCGTAAAC
>JAQVFM010000019.1 GCA_028697255.1 Oscillospiraceae bacterium | reverse complement strand
TAAACTCGTCTAAATCCATCATAATAAGAGATACCGGATTTTCTATATGATTTTTTTTATCATAATAGCCTTTAAGATATTCATGAAAATACCGGTGGTTGTAAAGATTTGTTAGGCTGTCTCGGTTTACGGAATCAAGCAATATGTCTATATGCTTTCGTTCAAGGTTGACGTAGTGCCCCAAAGTCCATGCTATTATAAAGAACATTGAGGACAGTGCCAAGTCGTTTTCAAAATAGACATTCACCGTTTGGCCGGGTTTATATATTAAGTCTGTTATTAATATAAATGCGGAAGACAAAGAGGCGATGATTATGCCGATTCTCATGTTGTATTCGATTGTATTTGCTACAATAAGGAAAACAAATAGAAATTTATAACTGCTCTCATGTAACCCGCTTATATAAATAGAGAAAGAGCAAAGTGAAAAAAATATTATTTGTTCGACAATAATTATGCCTTTATTTTTTTTCTTTTTTTCGTCAACGATAAACCATAATACTGTAACAAATGTTAATAATACTAAAGATACTACAACCGCATATAAATTAATCTGCATAGCATCACGTGAAGTAATTCCTTTGAATATATATTGAAATAAAGGAAATATACAAAAAAACAATGTTAATATTTTTGAAATAAAAAACATTGAATGAATTTGTTCAGCTTTTGCTTTATTATAGGATTTATCCATGGCGAAAACCCATCTTTCGGATAGAATCTTGTCATATAAATGCGAATACTTAACCCTTAAAATATTCTAAAGAATATGGGCGGACAGCCATAGGGCATGTGTCCGCCCATATTCTTTTTCGGAGTTAAGAATCCATTAATCGCGAAGCGATTTGGGCTCTTCCGGCTGATAATAGAACCAAAGACAAGCGGAAGAAGCCATGGCTGTCGCAACAAAGGAGCAAACCATTGCGGCAACGGCCAGCGTCTGTTTTAAATACTTTTTCATGATTCTTTCTCCTTTCATAAAAATGTGGAATTTTATGAACAACCACCGACTGAACTACCGGCGGATTTCACCAAAGTCATCGCTTGCCAAAGGACTGAAAGACACAAACTCACAAGCAGTGATATACCTCGTTCAAAACGATGCGATAAAACCAGAAAAAGTATTGCAAATGCCGCATATATAAGCAATATAATGAGGCTTTGACGGCGAAGACGTTTGATTTTTTCCGGTTTGTTAAGCGGTTTGTTTGGATGCCCAACAGGGGCAAGCCTAAATACAAAAAAACATCCAAATGTAAATGCGAACAGACTGATAATAATTGAAACCGGTAAAGCGTAGGGCAAAAAAGTGATATAGCGCGAAGTCATCCCTATTATTGAAACGGCGATAACACTCACTACTAAACAGGCATTGGCTGTTTTTGCGTGAGCGCCGCCTGTGGATTTCCTGAGAAGTCCGGCCGCAACATATACAATCCAGCATTCCAAAACACAGTCGGCAAGAATACCAATCAACGTGATTAACAATCCGATTAAAACAATCTGTACGATTGCAAATAAGCCATACTGGATAACCGCCGTTTGTTCCTCGTTATAGTTCAATGGCGATGCTATTATTTTAGAAAATCTTTGAATAAGAGAATTCATTTACCCACCCTTGATCTTTTTTTTCTGTAAAGATACAAGAAAAACAAACACAGTAAAAGCACCAAATTAACAGGAATACCTGACATTTCTTTTAGATGTTCATTATTTATAAGATTGTCAAATCCTTGTTTACCCAATGCTGTCTTTAAAAGCAACAAATAAAAACCTTCCAGAACAAGTATGGAAACCGTAACAATTAATGCGCTTTTAACAACCGACTGAGCTTTTATTTTAAGAATTACTATTGCAAGATATATTAGTAATATCATGCTGAGTACTGTATGTATGCCAAAATTAATGGGAAATTGTCTAATTGTAAATGTTGCAATCATAGATAAAGAAGCACAGAGAAAAAACCGTTTCCACTGAATTTCTTTTTTACTAATAAGGTAAATTCCTCCAACATATAAACAACTTTGAAAAAAATAAACAAAAATAAATTCCGATACACGTTGTAAAAATACAATCAAGATACTTTATCCTCCATTTGTTGGCTACTGACTTTCTTGATACTGAAATAAAAAATAATAAAAACAAAAATATGTATAAAAATATCACCAATGCTAATAACACTGTAACCTAAGTCTATAAAGTCACTCAATATTTTAAGCTTTGTATCAGCGCTACCTATAACATGAGTTGATTCGACTTTTTCAAAAGCAGCTTCATTGAAATAACCGGTTAGACGGGAGATGGTGGCATAAACCGGCATTTTGCCGCCGTTTGCAAATATTACAAGCTTATTGAGTAAAGATCCTGCAACAATACATCCCGAACCCGCCAATGCTGGAAGATAGAGCTTGTATATATAAATAGGAATAAGCAAGGATAAAAGAGTGATGTTTTTTAAATATGGCCCATATGGGATAAAAAAGTAGTTACCACAAAATATGTTAATTTGATATGCTATATATATAAGTTCGGCAATATAAAAGGGTAAAAAATATTTATTTAACAGGGCTTGTCCAACGCGATATTTTTTTAGTTTAGCGACTGTTACCGCCAGCAGCACCTGAAAAAACATTGTATGTTCACCTTAATGGTTATAATTTCTATTAATTATACTTTCATTTATATAAATTTACAAGTGCTTTATTTTATTTTCTACTATTACTTAAATAAACCCCCTCAAAATTTATAGGTTATATACAAAATATACAATAAATTTATAATAAAATAATATTCAGTGCGCATTAAACAGGAATAACGCACATTTTATGTATAAATTTTCATGTCCTTGACTTGTTACACAAATGCAAAGAAATTTATTGCTTTGATTGATATTTATTCGCCACGCAAGTATAATATAAAAGCATTGGTAAAATTAAACTGCTCTTTGGTAGAGGATGATTATATTGAAAAAAAAAGAGTTTTTCGATAGCCTTAAAAACAGAAGGGTTGCTGTTTGCGGCATTGGAAAAAACAATGTGCCGGTTATTTTTCAGCTATTAAAACACGGTGCGAATGTTGTAGCCTGCGATTGCCGTACCCGTGAACAGCTTGGAGAAACTGCAAGCAAGCTTGAATGTGCAAACGTAAGGCTTCGCCTTGGCTCTGATTATCTTGATTATCTTGAGCGTGACGGTGTAGATTTAATATTGCGGACGCCCGGCATGAAGCCGTATCTTCCGCAATTCGAAGCCGCGCGCCGCCGCGGCATTGTTGTGACATCCGAAATGGAGCTGTTTTTTTTACTGTGCCCGGCACATATAACAGCCGTAACCGGCTCGGACGGCAAGACGACTACCACGACAATAGTTGCGGGAATGCTGAAAGCAGCGGGATATCGCGTGCATGTGGGCGGCAATATCGGGCGCCCTTTGTTGCCGGTACTTAATGAAATAATCCCGGATGACCAGGTCGTGGTTGAGCTGTCAAGCTTTCAGCTAACAGGAATGACGCAAAGCCCGAACACCGCTGTAATTACAAACATAGCGCCCAATCATCTTGACTGGCATACTGATATGTGTGAATATATTAACGCAAAAAAGAATTTAATTGAGTGGCAAACAGCCGATGATTGCGCGGTTCTCAATGCAGATAACCAATATACTGCGCGATTTGCCGAAAATGCCAAAGCACAGGTATCATTGTTCTCGCGTCACATCAAGCCACAACGCGGGGCATGGCTTTCGCCCGAAGGACAGCTTATCATGACCGCTGATGGCGTTGATATTCCGATTGTAGCACAAGAAAATATATTTTTGCCGGGTGCTCATAATACAGAGAATTATCTTGCAGCAATCTCAGCGGTGTGGGGTAGGGTTTCGCCCCAAATCATTGCTGAATTTGCACACAGCTTCGCAGGTGTGCCTCATCGCTGTGAGCTTGTGCGCGAGCTTGACGGCGTTAAATGGTACAATGACTCGATTGGCACCAGCCCGTCACGAACAATAGCGGGACTCGAAGCTTTTAAACAAAAAGTGATTTTGATAGCGGGCGGGTATGATAAGCATATCTCATATGAACCTTTAGGTCCGGTTGCCGCAAAAACCGTGAAAGAGGCTGTTCTTATGGGAGATACGGCCGATGCAATCGAGACAGCGATAAAGGATTGTTCAAATATATCTGTGCATCGGGTAAATTCGATGGAACAGGCGGTTAAAGCTGCGAGAAAGATTGCGCGTAATGGTGATATTGTGTTTATGTCGCCCGCAAGTGCAAGCTTTGGTTTGTATAAAAATTTTGAAGAGCGTGGCGAGCACTTCAGGCGTCTTGTGATGTCCTTATCTGAAAAATGAAAGGTGAAATGAATGCAATTGATAAAAAGTCTTGAACTTTTGAGCAATGCCGCCGGCGCAGGCGGGTTGACAGATGCGGCAGATACCGCTCAGGCCATTTTGAGCAAATACTGCGATACGGTAGAGCGCGACGCATTAGGCAGTGTAATTGGTCGGATAGACTGCGGCAAAAAAGATGCAAAGCTGTTATTGCTTGAGGCTCATATTGACGAAATCGGCCTAATTGTTACGCGTATTGATGATAATGGGTTTGTATATGCCGAAAAC
This sequence comes from Oscillospiraceae bacterium, assembly GCA_028697255.1. Classification (GTDB taxonomy): domain Bacteria; phylum Bacillota; class Clostridia; order Oscillospirales; family Acutalibacteraceae; genus Avimonas. The sequence goes on along the minus strand of JAQVFM010000019.1, from coordinate 28,696 downwards.
TGCGGGGGTGTAGACAGGCGCGCGCTTGCAGCAGCAGAGGTTTTAATTCACGGGGACAAGCCTTATGTTGGCGTGTTTTGTTCATCACCGCCTCATTTAAAAAAAGAGAAGGATAAAGATAAGCTGCCCGATATTTCCGATATGGGTATTGATGTTGGCATGAGCGCAAAACAGGCACGAGAGTGTATTCGCCCGGGTGATTGCATAACTTTTCGTCCTAATTTTAAAAAATTAAGCAACACTCATGTCTGTGGCAAATCAATGGACGATCGGGCGGGCGTTGCATCAATTATTTATTGCCTTGAATTTCTTCGCAAAATTGAGCTTTGCTGCAATATCGCAGTCGTATTTGCAGTGCAGGAAGAGCTTGGATGTCGCGGTTCGGCTGTTTCGGCATATCGTGTTGCACCCGATTTTGCCATAGCAGTCGATGTTAGCTTTGCATATACACCGGATGCCGACAAATCAAAATGCGGAGTGCTTGGAAAGGGACCCATGATTGGATATTCACCGACCTTGGACTTTGATATGACAAAAAAGCTAAGAAGTCTTGCAGATGACAATAATATACCCTATCAAAACGAAGTGATGGGCGGCACTACCGGTACAGACGCCGAAAGCATTTCTGATGCGCGAACAGGTACTAAAACTGCGTTGCTTTCAATCCCGCTAAGATACATGCACACACCAAACGAAATAGTAGATATTCGCGACATAGAAAACGCCGGACACCTGATGGCATTGTTCGCACAGGAAGGAGTGAGCAGGCTGTGATTGATACATTAAAAAAGCTTTGCTCTATTGAGGGTGTTTCCGGACGTGAAAACAAAGTGTGCGAGTTTATACTTGCACGTCTCAAAGCATCGCCGGCTGATATTGATGTTAGCGTTGATGCACTCGGTAATGTGATAGCCGATGTAAAGGGCAACAACCGTACACATAAAAAAATAATGTTCGCCGCCCACATGGACGAGGTTGGGTTTATAATAACCGATGCAACCGATGATGGGTATTTGCGCTTTTCGCCTGTTGGCGGCATTGATTCAGCCGTTGTATTCGGACGGCGTGTGCGTATAAATAAGCACATCGGCGTTATTGCGGGCAAAGCCGTGCACCAGTGCAAAGATGATGAAAAGAATACCGTACCCGATTTTGATAAGCTTTTGATTGATGTTGCAGCAGACAGCCGTGAAGACGCACTGAAAATTGCAAGGCCGGGAGATGTTGCGGTATTTGACAGTGAGTTTACAATACTGCCGGGCGGACTAATAAAAGCTCGGGCATTAGACGACCGTGCCGGTTGTGCGTTGCTGCTGTATCTTGCATCGCACACGCCGCAATACGATATTACATTAACCTTTACCGTTCAAGAGGAAGTGGGCTTGCGCGGGGCTAAAACGGCGGCTTTCGGCGTCAGCCCCGATATTGCTGTCGTCGTTGACTCAACCACGGCAGCCGATACCGCGGGAGTAAAGCCCGAAAAACACGTGTGCCGTGTAGGATCGGGCCCTGTTATTTCGTTTATGGATAAAAGGACTTTGTATGACAAAAATTTATATGACCAAATATTTTGTACCGCGCAGCGTGAGGGTGTTGCTGTGCAAGCAAAAACTGCAGTTGCAGGCGGCAATGATGCGGGGGCGATACACCTATCCCGTACAGGGGTGCGTGTAGCGGCAGTATCGTTACCGTGCCGATATATTCATTCGCCGAGCAGTGTTATTTCAAAAAAGGATTTAGAGCAAACGGCAAAACTACTTGATTCATTGGTGACAGATTTTGCTGCAATAGAGGATACGGTATGATAAGGCTTGCACAGGCAAAAGACTTTAAACACTTAAAACCACATAATGAGGCGGCAGTGCGTATTCTTGCCCTTGCAGCGTCGTACGGTGTTGAATGTAAGTTTATTCGCTTTTGGTGCGACAGCGATAGACAACTGTTTATTGCTGCCATGGATTCGCATGCTGTCATATCTGTGGATGTTAATATTGATTTTAATGAGCTGTACATATTCCTGTCAATGCAACAGGATATAAAAAGCGTTAGAACAAGCCGCTTTGCAGCTCAAAAGCTTGCCGCTGCGGGAGGGTGGAAATATAAAAGCGGGATTGTTATGACTGCGGGAAAAGAGTTGCAATCACCGGTTTTAAAGCCGATAAGTCTTACCCCACGTGACGTGTATCCATTGCTTAAAGCCTGTTTTGATACAGGACTGCCCGAGTTTGACACATGGTATGTCGATGTTTCGCACCGTTTAAGGCGTGGGCTTTGCCGCATGGTGGGGTTTTGCATAGACAGTGTTCCGGTTGCGTGTGCGATGACAACCGCTGAATGTGAAAATGCAGCGGTTATCGGCGGCGTGGCAACACTGCCCCGTGCGCGCGGCAGGGGATTTGCCTCGGCAAATGTACTGACTCAGACGCATCAGCTTTTGGGCGAAAAGAAAAAGGTGTTTTTGTCGCCTAAAAATGACGCGGCATATAAGCTATACTTTAAAATTGGGTTTGTGCGATGCGGTGAGTGGGCAGATATGATATTGACTGAAAGGATTTGAGCAGGCAGGTATGGACACACCTTTTTTTAAAATTGACAAGCGTCTTTTGGATATGGCAACAAGAGCACATGAAGCTATATTGCCTGTTTTTGAACGTTTAGAAAAGATAATCGAATACAACCAGCAAAAAGTTTTATCTGCTTTTATTGAGCACCGTGTTAGTGAAAGCCATTTTACGCCGACAACCGGGTATGGCTATGGCGATCGTGGTCGAGACACGCTTGATGCGGTTTTTGCCAAAATTATGGGTGCTCCCGATGCACTTGTGCGCCACAGTATTGTTTCGGGCACACATGCGATTACAATTGCATTGTTCGGAGTTTTGCGCCCCGGCGATACACTGTTGTCGGTGATGGGAAATCCGTATGACACACTTAATAGTGTTATCGGTACTGATAAAAAAGGGGATACGGGTTCTCTTAAAGACTTTAATATAAATTACCGACAAGTTGAACCCGACGTAAATGGTCGTCCGGATTTTAAAGCTATATCGGCAGCGCTATCGGAACTGCGTCCAAAAATGGTGCATATTCAACGCTCGCGCGGGTATGACATTCGCCCATCGTTAGATATTAATACAATCGGCAAGATTGTATCGCTCGTGCGCCGTTGTTCGCCAAATTCGATTGTGTTTGTTGACAACTGTTACGGTGAGTTTGTCGAAACGCGTGAGCCAAGTGAGGTTGGGGCAGACTTGATTGCCGGTTCGCTTATAAAAAACCCCGGCGGCGGTATCGCAGAAAACGGCGGGTACATCTGCGGACGAGCAGATTTAATAACGCAATGCGCAAACAGAATGACAACGCCCGGAACGGGTCGTGAGGTCGGCGCGTCGCTTGGCCATAACCGCTCTTTGTTCATGGGGCTGTTTAATGCACCTCATGTTGTCGGTGAAGCTTTAAAAACAGCGATCTTCTGTGCGTCGCTGTTTTCTATGCTTGGGTTTGAGGTTACACCCATTGCAGACGAAAAACGCACCGATATTATTCAGGCAGTAAAGCTGCGCACACCACAGGCATTGACGGCATTTTGCCAGGGCATGCAAAGGGGTGCGCCTGTCGATGCATTTGTGTGTCCGGAACCTTGGGAAATGCCGGGATATGATTGCCCTGTGATAATGGCAGCAGGTGCATTTACAATGGGTGCCTCAATTGAGCTTTCGGCTGACGCACCGTTAAGACAGCCATATGCCGCTTATATGCAGGGCGGTCTTAACTATCATTCAGGCAAAATCGGCATTTTATTTGCCGCCCAGTCAATGTTGGAACAAGGTGTATTAAAGCTGTAAATTAGACAACGGGCGAACACAGTTCGCCCGCATATTGTTATTATGATTCTGATTAGTATTATGGATAATAACCAACGTGATGAGAGTATCACACCCTAACCTAAGATATGCACACTTCTTTTTAGCACGGCATAATATGGAGCGAGATGGGGAATGCCGGGTGGGTAAGAGGTGGGCGCGCATTTCCGGATATATGGGGCCCAGCGATCTATGTGGTTGTGGGAAAGGGTGGGACAAATGGGCGAAAGCATTCTTATGGTTGCGGTATTGCTGCTTTCTTTGTACGGATGCGTCGAACTTATCCGCTGTATTGCACTGCGAATACTTAAAATAAACAATTCGGTATCGCCGGTATTGGTGTTGCCCGTTTCAGGTCATTGCCATGACATGGAGTTTGTTGTCCGCGCAGCGGTTTCAAGAAGCCGCTGGATTTCGGACAATCCGGGCAGTGTACTTATAATTGACATGGGAATGGACGATGAAACGCGTACGCTTGCCAAAAAAATTTGCGATGAGTTTTCAAACGTAAGTCTTGGCGCACCTAAAGATTGCGAAAAATTATTCGCACCAAGTTTGCAATAGACTCGGCTTTGCGTTATAATAACTGCATTGGATTATTATGACAAAGGGTGCGTGCGGTTTGGAGGAAAAAAGCCTCGAAACGCTGAACGGCAGCGTTGAACGTATCGTTTACCGCAACGATCAAAATAATTGGACGGTTTTAGAGCTCGAATCGGGTGATAAACTGCATAAAGTTGTCGGTGTAATGCCGATGGTAGGCGTCGGAGAAATCCTAAATTTGTCGGGCGTATGGGTTGAACACCCTAATTTTGGCATCCAATTTAAAGCTGAATACTGCGAAAGGCATCTTCCGGTTGGGGAAGATGCCATTTTGCGCTATCTTTCGTCCGGTGTTATTAAAGGAGTGGGACAAGCTACCGCTTTGCGTATCGTTAAAAAATTTGGTGACGAGTCGCTGGAAATAATTGAAAATCAGCCGCATCGTCTTACCGAAATAAAGGGTATATCACCTGCCCGGGCCGGCAGAATTGCCGAGCAATTTGCTCAGCAGTTCGGGTTGCGTGAGGTGATTTTAGCCTTTTCGGATTATGGAATTACGCCTAATGAAGCGCTGCGCTGTTGGAAAAAGTGGGGCGCCGAATCCATAGACCGCATTCGCTCCAACCCTTATTTGCTGTGCAGCAGCGGACTGTATATCGGTTTTGATAGGGCTGACAAAATATCCATGGATATGGGGCGCCCCGCCGATGATGAAAACAGGCTCGAGGCCGGTCTTTTATATGTTCTGCGGCACAACCTAAGAAACGGGCATACTTGCCTTCCGGCCGACAAACTAATAAGTGTAGCTGCTAAAATGCTGGGAGTTGAGCACGACAAGGTTGCAAAAAGCCTTGAGAATATGGTGCTGAAGTTTAGTGTAAAGCAAGAAACATTTACACAAAGAAGTTTTATTTTTCTTCCATATGTGCACAATGCTGAAAAGTATGCGGCAATAAGAATATTGACGATGCTTGAAAATCCGCCCGAGCCTGTTGCCGACACACTGCTTAAAATAGATTATGTGGAAAAACGTTTGGGAATCACTTATGCAGAGCATCAGCGGCAGGCAATATCTATGGCATTGAATAAGGGCGTGTTGATACTGACGGGAGGTCCGGGCACAGGTAAAACGACGACTCTACGCGCAATTATTACACTGCTTGAGGATATGGGACACAGGGTTGATATTACTGCGCCGACAGGACGAGCTGCCAAGCGCCTAAGCGATGTTACGGCAAGAGAGGCAAAAACAATACATCGGTTGCTTGAAGTTAAATGGGATGACGAGGAATTGCCGCTGTTTGAACGAAACGAAAAAAATCCGCTTGATGCTGACGCGGTTATCGTGGACGAGCTGTCGATGGTGGATTCGCTGTTGTTTGAAAGCCTGCTGCGCGCATTAAAAAACGGCTGCCGTTTGATTATGGTCGGGGATTCTAACCAGCTTCCGGCAGTTGGTGCCGGAAGCGTTCTTCATGACCTCATTGCATCAGGCAAGCTGCCTTGTGTGCAGCTTTCAGAGGTGTTTCGACAGGCACTCAAAAGCAATATAGTGCTAAACGCCCACCAAATTGTGGCAGGCAAAATGCCGGTTCTGAATTACCGTGAAGGTGATTTTTTCTTTTTGCCTGTCAAAAATACGCATCAAGCCGTACAAACTGTACTTGATTTAGCAATAAACAGACTGCCGGCCAAATACGAGTATGATATAAAAAACGGAATTCAGATATTGTGTCCGGGTCGTCAGGGCGAATTGGGTACAAGAGAGATAAACCGCCGTCTTCAAGATCTTATAAACCCTGCCGGCAGCGACCGTGCCGAACTTGTTATCGAGGGAATGGCGTTGCGTACCGGCGACAAGGTGATGCATATAAGAAACAATTATGATATAGTGTGGACAAAAGATGGCGGGGGAACAGGACAGGGAGTTTTTAACGGTGATATTGGGATACTTGAAAAGGTGAATAAGCGTGACAGAACATTAAGCGTGCGGTACGATGACCGTGTTGCATTATATGTCGGAGAGCAGGCGCACGACCTTGAATTGGCATATGCCATTACCGTGCATAAAAGTCAGGGCAGTGAATTTGACGCGGTGATTTTGCCGCTTTTTTATGTGCAACCCTTACTTTGCTACCGAAACCTGTTGTATACCGCTCTTACAAGGGCAAAGTCGCTGCTTATTATTGTGGGCAGCAGCAAGACCGTTTATGATATGGTGGAAAATAACAAGAAAGCAAGGCGCTATACCGGGCTTTGCCACTTTTTGACGTCAGCCGACGAAAATTAATTTATCATTTGACATACTTGCTTGCAATATTTAATAGTATATCTTGATTGTTTAAGCTTGGGTTCTTAATAACCTCGTCCACCAATGTCGTCAGTACCGCACCGATTTTTTTGTCCTTAACACCAAGCCTTAATATGTCGTTACCAGAAACGGCAAGCATCGTGCGGTTCCATGGTTGATCTTTTACTTGTTGTAAAAGCCTCGATACATCGCTTGTATCTTCATCAAGCAGCACCGACCGTAGCGACAGCAGCCCTTTCCACTGTTCGGGCGGCAGAATATTGAACTCGTGTTTTAACAACACTTTATCTTTTGGGAGCGGGCGGCAAAGAGCAATAAGCAGTCTTATTACATTGTTTATTGTTTTATTGTCAAGGCGCATTCCTCGCAGCACCCGCCGAGCCTCGGTTAATGAAAAGTTTTCAAGACTAAGCCATATTAAACCGGCCAGCCTTAACGGTAATGATGCAGGAATGAGGGCAAGCAGATTTGCGTTGTTAAGTCTGTTTAATCCGCAATGGGCAAGACCACCTGCATCAATCAATATTTTTAATAGCTCAGGGCGCGCGCCTGTAATAAGCACGCAAAGCTCTTTGATAATTCGTTCGATACTGATTTTAGAAAGATTTGGTGCAAGACTACGCACTGCGTCAAGTGTCGATGGGTGTATATCAAAATCAAGCTCAGACGAAAAGCGCAAGCATCTCAATATGCGCAGAGCATCCTCGCCAAAACGCAGCTGTGCATCGCCTACCGTGCGCACAAGCCGGTTTTCCAAATCTATTTTGCCGCCAAATGGGTCAAAAATGCCGCGGTGCGGATGCCACGCGATTGCATTTATTGTAAAATCGCGGCGTGACAGGTCGGTTTTTAAATCATCTATATGGATTACTGTTTTTGGATGCCTGTTGTCATAATAATCCGATTCCAGCCTGAAAGCGGTTACTTCGACAGGCATTGTAGGTGTTATTACCGTCACTGTTCCGTATGCGGCACCTGTTACCACGCATTTTGGGAACAGCTTGCAAACCGAGGCAGGAGGACAGTTTGATGCAATGTCATAATCCTTAGGTATCCGCGCAATAAGCGTGTCGCGGACACAACCGCCCACAGCCCATGCAATATAACCGTAAGATTCTAATTTTTTTATAATATTTATAACTTCATTTGGAAAAACCAAGCGTTCACCCCCTAAGATTTATAATTATATCATATAATTTGCTAAATTATTGAATTCGGTGTTTATTTTCGTCTTATAAGACAATATAATAATTATCAGGAAGTATTTAACCGGAAAGGCAAGGAAATGCTTATATGGAAAGAAAAGAATTGCTGCAGGGCGTAAAGCGTATTCATTTTGTGGGCATAGGAGGCTCGGGTATGAGCCCGCTTGCCGAAATTTTGCATTCGCGCGGATATACTGTCACCGGTTCGGATATCAATCAATCAGACAATGTTGACAGAATGAGAAAGCTGGGCATAACCGTCTCGCTTACACAGCATGAACACAATATCGGAGATGCTCAGCTTATAGTGTATACGTCTGCAGTTAATCCCCGAAACCCGGAGCTTGAATATGCAAAAAAAATTAATTTGCCTTTGATTGAACGCGGACGGCTGCTGGGGCTGATTACACGTGAGTTTCCGGATACGGTTTGTATTGCGGGAACACACGGCAAAACTACCACGACATCAATGCTGTCACAGATACTGCTGATGGCCGAATTTGATCCGACCGTTTTCATTGGCGGTAGATTACCGCTTATAAATGCAAACGGGCGTGCAGGTAAAAGCCGTATTATGGTGTGTGAAGCCTGCGAGTTTCAGGACCATTATCTTGAGATGAAACCGGCTATTTCAGTTATACTCAATATTGACGCCGACCACCTTGACTACTTCGGCACACTTGACAATGTAATTGCATCATTTCGCAAATTTGCAAATCTTGCTTCAGATAAGGTTCTGGTTAACGCCGACGACAAAAACTCCATCAGTGCCGTCGGTGGACTTAACAAAAAAATAGTAACCTTTGGCACAAGTGAGCACTGTGACTGGCGCGCCGAAAATATCACGTTTCGTGATGGCAGTTATGGGCAATATGATCTTTATAATAGGGATAAGTTCTTTTCGTCAATTGCACTTGGGGTGCCGGGCAGGCACAATATTTTAAATTCGGTTGCCGCTGCCGCCGCGGCATTTTGGTGCGGTGCAAGCGCAGAGCAAATTGCAAAGGGATTGCAGGCATTTAACGGTGCAGGACGACGCTTTGAATTTTTAGGCACGTTTAACAGCGTGACGGTAGCCGATGACTATGCCCATCATCCGACCGAGATTGCTGCTACACTGAGCACTGCAAAAGGCTTGGGGTACCAGAGCGTGTGGGCAATTTTTCAGCCATTCACCTTTTCAAGAACGGCGCGGCATTTTGACGGCTTTGTGCAATCCCTCTCTGCTGCTGACAAAGTTATTATAAGCGATATTATGGGATCGCGCGAGCAAAACACATACAATGTATCGTCCGAACAAATTGCAAACCGAATTCCCGGTGCTTGTTATATTCCCACATTTGACGAAATAGCGGATTATGTATCAAAAAATGCAGTTCCGGGCGAGCTTGTGTTGACAATGGGGGGCGGAGATGTTTATAAGTGTGCGCGTAAAATAGCAAAAAAGCTTGAAAGTGTCAATGTGAGATGAAATGGGCACACTCTGATTTCAGCTCTTAGTAGATACCATTTCATTTTGGATATAGACAAAAAAATATTTAAATGATTGCCATTTATATGAAATTATATTATAATCAAAATATTATTTTAAGTATGAAAAGGCAGGAGTTTTTTATGAAATCTTGCAAACATTGCAACACATTCAACAAAGATGAAAATCAGTTCTGTATCAATTGCGGCAGAAAGCTTGATGATCAGCAGTATGCCATGCCGCCCGTACCCCCAATACAGCAGCCTTATTCTTCTGCTCCGGTTCCCTTTTCATACGGGCAGCCAAACAATTATTATTTTTCGCCTGCACAGCCAGACCCCAACGGCATACAAAGGATTAGAGATTTGGCTGCATCAAATCTTATGCTGATATTGGTTATACTTTGGTTTGCCCAAATACTGATATCGGTTGTTGTAAGTGCCGTTTCTTCCGATTTATCATACATCATACCAACAACCAGTGATTCAGAGCTTGTACGCATTTTTTCTGATACTATGCCGATTTTCTCTTTGGTTTCAAGCATTACCGGCCTGATTCCATCAATTTTGATTGGTATAGGTCTTTTAATGGTCAATCGTTCTGCAAGCGACAGGCACTCCGCTATGTCAACATCGGGCATTTCGCTTATCCGGATTATCACAATTATTCAGTTTGTCTTTATATGTATTGCACTTTTTGCTTTGTTTATGGTTTCGTTATTAGTATTAAGCGGCAGCCTTGGCGGCTTATTGGATAGGATAATTGATCAGTTAGAATTATATATTTATTTTGACGGTATAAATATAGCTAACGCTATAAATATAATTGGTGTTGCTTTGCTTATCGGAATTATTAGCGGCGGTGCTGTTGCAATAAGTTATTTTGTAATTTTAATAAAGTTTCTCGGCAGTGTTCTTGCATCTGTGCGCACCGGCATACCGCAGGAAAAATTTGCAACGGCTTTGTCGGTTATTTCATTTATAATCGGCGGATTTTCAGCTATCGGGGTTTTTGGTGCCCTTGTCAGTATATCTACAGCCTCCTATTTTGGACTATTAAATTTCATAACATCAGCACTTAGCGCCACTATTTATATCCTAATGGGTGTTTTAATTCACAAATATAAACAAGCAGTTTACGGATAAACGGCGCCCGCGCGAAGTCAAATAGCTTTATTGGTCAACTCATAATATGCGGATTTGCGGGCAAGCATAGTTTTCCACTGCAATATTTGGATAATAGTATTATATCTGTTTTTTGATATGGTCAAGCGCACCTTTTTCAAGCCTACTCACCTGAGCCTGACTGATGCCTATTTCGGAGGATACCTCAATTTGTGTCATGCCCTTAAAAAATCGGAGGTACAGTATTCGTTTTTCTCGGTCGTTAAGGTTGCGAATTGCCTCTTTAAGTGCGATTTCGTCAAGCCAGTTTTTATCGTCGTTATTATCGCCTACCTGATCCATTACATAAATCGTGTCGCCGCCGTCGGAATAAACCGGCTCGTACAGTGAAACAGGTTCGACAATTGATTCAAGAGCCAGCACTACATCCTCTTTTGGCAAATCAATTTCGTCCGCTATTTCTTCAATTGTCGGGTCGCGCCCTTTTTCATTTGTCAATCTTTCTTTTACTTGCATCGCTTTATAAGCAATATCCCTCATTGAGCGACTTATACGAATACTGTTGTTATCTCTGAGATAACGGCGAATTTCACCGATAATCATAGGTACGGCATAAGTGGAAAACCGCACATTGAGAGTCAGATCAAAGTTCTGAATAGCCTTGATGAGGCCTATACAGCCGACCTGGAACAAATCGTCTAAATTTTCACCGCGTTGAGTAAAGCGCTGTATAACACTTAAAACCAGCCTTAAGTTGCCGGTAACCAATTCGTCTTTGGCAGTTTTGTCACCGTTATGCATTTTTTTAAGTAAATCTATTTTTTCCTTTTCGGTAAGCACCTTTAAAGTCGAGGTATTAACTCCGCAAATTTCAACCTTGTTATACATTTTAGAATCATCCTCTCTGCATTTGGTGACAATTTCATTATTGCCATATGCAAAGAGATAATTCGCTTAAGGTCAAAAAATAAATTTTTTTATAAACAAGATTTCGACAAAAATTCTAAGCAAAATATGCTTACCCTGACTTATAGTTAATAATAGTGTATGTAATAAAAACAAGGGGGTCATTAGGTTGAAAAAAGCAATAAAATTGTTTTGGCATATTTTAATTTTTCCTATGCTGTATATTCCATACCTGATACTAAACGGTGCTGTTATAGTGAAATGGCTTGGTTGCGGATGCCATCCACATTTTAACGCCAATGATTTTACTTTGCTTTTCTGGAGTATTGTCGCATTAATTATCATTGTAATATCGATTATTAAAATGAGATACATAAAAAATTGGTATAACAGAGTTTTATATATTGTTTTATTATCGTCATGTAGTGCGTTTTTGACTTTTTTGTTTTATGCTTCTATGATGTGGAAATAATAATATAAGAGGAAAGCAGATTGTTGACAAAAAAAAATTGTATTGTATAATATAAATAGAAGGTGGTACTGCCGTATAGACGGTTGTCCCCCAAAATAGCGAAAGAAATAGACCGCCGCTTTTGGAGAGCAGGGCGGTTTATTTCTTTTTCGAAGCGATTATGCTTACAATGCCTATGATTACTAAACAGAACTGAAACAGATCAGACAATGTTAAGTACATATAGCACCACCCCCTTTCGGGGGTCAAAAAAGAAGTTTCACCCCCACAGTTAGAGAACAAAAGGGGGAACAACCGCCTACTACGTCTGTGGCAATACCACCTATTACCATTATAGCATGTGAAAATTATAGAATCAATAATTTTAAATCTTGCATTCTTGCATATTATGTGCTAATATAAATCGGTGTTTAAAGTCCTCAAAGCTTTTGCTTTGTGGGGGTTAGTGCAGAATTGACTTTTTTCTGCACTAAAGCTGACAGTCCTCTGCCGCGTTGACGGCACGAATGTCTGATTAATTAAGGAGGATATTAGTTTTATGGATGCATTAAAAACAATTGCGGCCGACAGCATGAAAGAGAGCCTTCCTGCTTTTTCTATCGGCGATACGGTTCGCGTTGATGTCAAAATCCGTGAGGGCGAGCGTGAGAGAATTCAATCTTTTGAGGGCACCGTAATTGCAAAAAAAGGCAGCGGTGTAGCCGAAACCTTTACTGTTCGCCGCGTTTCATACGGCGTCGGCGTCGAGAGGGTATTTCCTTTGCATTCCCCAAACGTTGCAGATGTTCAAGTTATTCGTTACGGCAAGGTTCGCCGCAGCAAGCTGTATTATATTCGCGAAAGAATGGGCAAATCTGCTAAGATTAAGGAGCGCCTGCACTGATATTAGTTCAGGTATAATCTGACGTATTTTAAGAAAAAAGGGACTCTTGTCCCTTTTTTCTTTATCATATAATAAAATTGTGATATAATAATAAAAATTTTGGTGACACGATATCTATTAAACCAAATCCGATTAAATCGGTGTAGGGGCGGATTCTATATCCGCCCGTATTCACGATAATTGTCAATCTTCCGGGCGGATATGGAATCTGCCTCTACTATAATCAAATAGAACAGGTGAAGTTAAGGTATAATAAAATAAGTTAGCAGTAATACGTTAACCATGATATAATAAAACTGGTAAATCGACGACATCCACGAATTTGTCGGGCACGATGCCCTCATCACACCGAAGAAATTATTAGTAATATACGGTTGGATATATAGACATATAAAAAGGATGACCCTAATGACAGATTACGGCAACCAGCATAATCCTGACAACAGTAAAGAATTGCAAATTGACGACAAATCAATCAAAAGCTTATACGAATGGGTAGAAGCGGCTGTTTTTTCGATGATTTGCGTATCGATAGTATTTATGTTTTTGTTTCGCATAGTAAGTGTTGACGGCGATTCAATGTTTCCGACGCTATACAATTACGATCGTCTTATTATTTCGCGTTTTAATTATGCGCCACAACGCGGTGATATTGTTATTATAAACCGCTATAGCGAGGAGCCCCTTGTCAAGCGCGTAATTGCCATAGGCGGAGATTTGCTTGAAATCAACGGGGATAAAAACCAAGTAATTGTTAACGGAAAGGAATTGGAAGAACCGTATGTTTTTGGCATCACGCAGCCGTTAGGGTTTGAGCCAAACAAACAGGTTGTGCCCGATGGATATATTTTTGTAATGGGCGACAACAGACAAAACTCAAAGGATAGCAGAGACAGCTTAGGGGTTGGCTTTATTAAACAAACAGATATCATGGGTAAAGCGGTGTTTCGCTTTTTTCCGCTTAGCCGTGCCGGAAGGTTGGACTGATATGTTATCATTCAAAAACAAAGCGGTTTTGCCCCAGCTTTCTTTTGATAATGATGATTCATTAAGTTTCAAAATGAAGCTTGCTGCCGCTGTTTACGAATGGATTGAAGCTGCAATTTACTCGTTGATTTGCGTGATACTCGCCTTTATTTTTGTTTTTCGCATTGTGGGAGTTGACGGCCCGTCGATGCAGCCGACATTATATAACGGGGAACGCTTAGTACTTGTAACATTTATGTATAAGCCGCAACGCGGTGATATTGTCGTCATTGACCGCTATACGCAAGAACCGCTTGTAAAGCGTATTATCGCGCTTGGAGGCGACAGGATTGCGATACTGCCTGATACCGGAGAAGTGGTTGTAAACGGTGTTGTTTTGGAGGAGGAGTATGCCAAGGGGAAAACAGTGCAGCGTGACTTTGGTGTAGGCACCAAGGTTGTCCCCAAAGGATATGTTTTTGTATTGGGCGATAATCGTGAAAACTCAAAAGACAGCCGTTCGTCCGATGTCGGCTTTGTCAGCGAAAAGGATTTAGTCGGCAAAGCGATTTTTCGTTTCCATCCAATTAAACGATTAGGTTTTTTAAAATAATACTATATTTTGACTACGGCTTGTAGGGGCGACTTGCGGTCGCTCATGCATTGGACTAATGTCTATACAGTATAACAATTTTTAAGGCGTGAACAACAATGGATATCCAATGGTACCCGGGACATATGGCAAAAACTAAGCGACAAATGCGTGAAAGTATGCCGCTTATTGATTTGGTGGTCGAGATTGTTGATGCACGTATACCGATAAGCAGCCGAAACCCCGAATTTGACTCTCTTTTTTCAAAAAAACCGCGAATTGTGCTGCTTAATAAATCCGACATAGCAGACGAGCAGGCCAATGCTGTGTGGGTGCGACATTTTTATGAGCAGGGTATTCATGCAATTGCGGCAGACTGCAAAAGCGGCAAAGGATTAAATGCATTTTCACCGCTTGTCCGCGAGGTTATGGCAAAAAAAATTGAACGATACAAACAAAAAGGCATGGTTAACCGCCTCATCAGAATAATGGTTGCCGGAATCCCAAACTCAGGCAAATCAACCTTTATCAACCGATTATCAAGCGGCGGCAAGGCAAAAGCTGCTGACAGGCCGGGAGTAACGCGCGGCCATCAGTGGTTTTCAACGCGTGACGGCTTTGAATTACTTGATACTCCGGGATTGCTATATCCTAAACTTAACAATCCGACAACAGCACGACATCTGGCATATACAGGCGCGATAAAAGACGAGGTTTTGAATATTGAAGAGCTTGCATACGGGCTTTTGGAAATACTGCGTACTAATTACAGTGACTTGTTGTCAAAAAGATACAAGCTGACTGAGCAACTGCCTGATGATTGCAATGAGTTACTGAATATGATTGGTAGACGCCGCGGTATGTTGATGCCGGGTGGCATTGTGGATACTGAGCGTGCCTCGGTTATGCTGCTTGACGAATTTCGGGGTGGGAAAATAGGCCGCATTACGCTTGAGTTCCCGTAAATTTCTGATGCCGAAGAGGGTATTGTTCTATGACAAACTACGAATATGACAAAGAGATTTATGCAAAGGGTTATAAACTGGTTTGCGGTGTTGATGAGGCAGGGCGCGGACCTTTAGCGGGGCCCGTTTTTGCCGCTGCCGTCATACTCGATATAAACCATGAAATTCCGGGACTTGACGACTCAAAAAAGTTAAACGAACACAAAAGGGAATTGCTCTTTGAATCTATTACACAGCAGGCGGTTGCATATTCGATTGCCTGCGCTTCGGTTGAGGAAATAGAGCGTATTAACATATTGCAGGCGACATTTCTTGCTATGCGACGGGCAGTTGATGGTTTGCACATAAAACCTGATCTGATACTCGTTGACGGCAATCGACTGCCCGACGGCATGCCGTGTCGCGCATGTTCGATTGTTAAGGGAGATGCCTTGTCAGCATCTATCGCCGCCGCTTCAATACTTTCAAAGGTCAGCCGCGACAGGTTCATGTGTGATATTGACAGAAAGTATCCATGCTATCAATTTTCAAAGCATAAGGGTTATGGCACATCGTTACATATACAGCTTTTACGCGAACATGGTGTCTCGCCTGTTCACAGGTTAAGCTTTTTGAAGAAAATTATTGTATAAGTGAGAGGGGGCATTAAAAATGCCCGGTGTTTCAAAGGGTGCGGCAGGTGAAGTCCTTGCAGCTCGCTTTTTGCGTAAAAAAGGCTATGATATATGGTCGGCAAATTTCAGGTGCAGGTTTGGCGAAATAGACATAATTGCCGTAAAAAAACCGTATATTGCTTTCGTAGAGGTTAAATCGCGCTTAGAAGATTCGCTGTTTGCGCCAAGAGAGGCCGTAACCGTAGAAAAGCAGAGAAAAATTATTAAATGTGCCGCACTGTATTTAAAAAACAAGTGCATTGATCTTCAGCCGCGATTTGATGTAATCGAAATAATAACTAAGTCTGATCGCCCTTTGGAAATTGCAGAAATATCGCATATACAGGGCGCTTTTGAAGCGGGGGAGTTGCATGCGGCTTTTTGATTTGCATTGCGATACGATTTATGAGTGTGCGGTAGGCGGACACGGGATTGCAAAAAATAATTTGCAGCTTGATTTAAAGCGCGGACTTAAATACGATAAATGGGGTCAGGTTTTTGCCGTGTGGATGCCGGACAGTCTTCGCGGTGATGAGGCATGGCGGCAATGTGAAAAAATGCTTCAGTACTTTCACAAAGAGGCACAGGAAAACTCGCAACAAATGCTTGTTGTTAACAGTGCAGACGACCTTGAGACAGCTATGAATACCGATCGCTGTGCTGCAATTTTAGCAGTCGAGGGAGGCTCTGCGCTTGCCGGACGTATTGAAACACTTGATTTGATGTCGAGTCTAAAAGTTAAAATAATTACATTGACTTGGAATGGTTCAAATGAATTAGGACACGGCTGCATGTCGGATTGCAAAGACGGGCTTACCGATTTTGGCAAGCAAGCGGTAACAGAAATGGAAAAACGAAATATAATCCCTGATGTTTCCCATCTAAATAATGCCGGTTTTTGGGATGTGATGCAGTATTCAAGCGGCGTTGTTATTGCAAGCCATTCAGTGTCCGCTAAGATATTTTCGCACAAACGCAATCTTGATGAAGAACAGTTTGCAGCAATTCAAAAGCGTGGCGGTCTTGTTGGATTAACGCTTTGCGGTGCACAGCTTGGGCAGCAGACATTTGACTGTATCGAGCGCCATCTCGATCATTATTTGTCGCTTAATGGTGAAAATACTGTGGCATTTGGTTGCGATTTTGACGGCACCGATTTACCGCCCGGGTGGGGCGGAATTGAGGTTCTGCAAAAAATTTACGAATATTTCCAGAGCAAAAATTACGATGAAGCGCTGCTTGACCGTATTTTTTTCGGTAATTGCTACGATTTTTTTGTACGGCTTTGACAAGTGGCGGGGTCATGGTTTAGTATGATAAAAACATTATGTGGCTGGCTAACACCTTAAGTCAGCTTTGGAGTGAAAAAATATGATGTATAACAGCACGCGCAGCAGCGATGTGCTCGTAACGTCGGCACAAGCTATTACAAGAGGCATAGCAGGGGACGGGGGACTGTTTGTTCCTGATTCGTTTCCTCCTTTAACGCGTTTCGATTTCATGGAATTACAAAAAAAAGACTATGCCTCACGCGCGGCATTTATACTTTCAAAATATCTTACTGATTTTTCTTATGACGAAATTGTAGAATGTACCGCACTTGCATACAATAATAATAGCTTTGTCAGTGAGTCGGTTGCACCGCTTTGCCCGCTTGACGATCGTCTTTATATGCTTGAGCTGTGGCATGGACCAACATGTGCGTTTAAGGATATGGCACTTCAAATAATGCCGCATCTTATGTGCAAATCCGCAACCAAAACATTAAACGGCAAATCAATAGTAATTCTTGTGGCAACATCAGGTGATACGGGAAAAGCGGCATTAGAGGGCTTTAAGGATGCGGATAAAACGCGCATTATTGTGTTTTATCCCGAAGATGGTGTAAGTCCCATGCAAAAGCTGCAGATGACGACACAGGAAGGCGCCAATGTAGCCGTATACGGAATTCGCGGAAATTTTGACGACGCACAATCAGGAGTAAAGGCAATATTCACCGATACCGACGTTTCAAAACAGCTTGATTCAAATGACATGGTGCTTTCCAGCGCAAACTCAATTAACATCGGTCGCCTTTTGCCACAAATAATTTATTATATTTCTGCTTATTGCGACCTTATTAATAAAGGGAAAATAAAACAGGGCGATAGTATAAACATTGTTGTACCTACAGGCAATTTCGGCAATATTCTTGCGGCATATTATGCCTTAAAAATGGGATTGCCGGTAAACCGCCTTATATGCGCATCCAATCGCAACCGCGTTCTGACCGATTTTATTAATAGCGGAGTATATGACAAGAACCGCAGTTTTTATACAACCTCGTCGCCCTCTATGGATATTTTGGTTTCCTCCAATCTCGAGCGGCTTTTATATCATCTTTCTGATAATGATAGCAGTGAGATACGCCGCCTTATGGAGCAGCTAAATAAAAACGGATGTTATTGTGTATCTGACAGCGTCAAGAGCCGCATTAATTCGCTTTTTGAAGCCGGCTCGTGTGATGATAATGAAACTGCAATGACAATAAATGACGTTTACAAGCAATACGGTTATCTGTGTGACCCACATACAGCCGTTGCAGTCAACGTATATAAGCAGTATCTCAATAAAAGCGGCGACAGCAGCGCAACTGTTATTGCCTCAACCGCGAGTCCTTATAAATTTTCTTATAGCGTGTTGCAAGCACTTGGCGAAAAGGCATCAAAGACCGATGATTTTGAAAACATGGAGAAATTGCATCAACTGACAGGTTGTGAAATACCAAAAACCCTTAAAGCAATAAGTGGAAAGCCAATACGCTTTACAGATGTATGTAATGCCGTCGACATGAAAAACGTCGTTTTCAAAACGCTTAATATCGACGGTCAGTAAAGCCTATGGTGTTTTTTCAGGTTTAAACGTCGAGCATATTGTGTCATAACTGCTGAGTGCGTGAGTCGGCCCTACATTTATCTTGTTTGCCTTGCAAATATTCTCGCCGCTGTGATAGACGCAGTTTTTTACATCGCAATATACGATAGGTGTAATCTCTTCGTTTTTATCTTTATTAAAAATATCCATTTTAATCTCCTTTCCGAAAAATCTGATATTATTATTACCCTTTTTGTTTAAAGACTTTCTGTTAATTTTTTTAATTGGAGCTTAAATCAATGTCACTTTTTGCGATTGCTGATTTACATCTACCGCTCGGTGTTGACAAACCGATGGACATATTTAAGGGATGGGACAATTATGTCGAACGGCTCGAGCAAAACTGGCGCCGAATTGTAACTGAAAAAGATAGCGTGGTCATAGCAGGTGATATTTCATGGGCTATGAATTTAAAACAGGCAAACGCGGATTTTTCGTTTTTGCATACGTTGCCGGGTAAAAAAATTTTGATAAAGGGCAACCACGACTATTGGTGGACAACACGCCGCAAAATGGAAGAATATTTTTCGCTAAATGGTTTTGACACGCTTAGAATATTGCACAACAGTGCCGAAGTCGTCGATGATTATGCCGTTTGCGGAACACGCGGATGGTTTTTTGACGCAGAGCAGCAAGATGATCACAAGGTGCTGTTAAGGGAGGTCGGGCGGCTTAAACGCTCAATTGACGCGGCCGAAAAAACCGGAAAACAGCCGGTAGTTTTTCTTCATTATCCACCCGTTTTTGACAATTCGCAGTGCGATGAAATTATGTCGGTATTGCGAAAGCATTGCATTAAGCAGTGCTATTACGGTCACATTCACGGTAAAACGGCACGAAGAATTGTTGAGCGCACAGTTGACGGTATAAAAATGAAGCTGATTTCTTGTGATGCTGTTGATTTTATGCCTATTTTAGTAGGTTAGAAGATAATTTGAATTTATTTAAAAAAGGGATGGCGAAAAGTCACCTGTTATGATATAATTTAATGAATTGTGTAGTTAATACAGGAGGAGTAAAAAATCATGGGACTTAAAACAGCAACAAAAGTGGATACCAACCGTGTGGAACTGGAAGTCGAAGTTGATGCCGAGGCATTTAATGCCGCTGTCAACAAAGCATATAAAAAGAATATAAGTAAGTTAAATGTTCCCGGTTTCAGAAAAGGCAAGGCACCTCGTCAGCTTGTGGAAAAGATTTATGGTTCAGATGTGTTTTATGATGATGCTATAAACGATTTGTATCCGACTGCTCTGAGTGAAGCAATAGATCAGTCGGAATATGAATATGTTGATGATAAGGTTGATTTTGATATAGTTTCGGTCGGCGAGCAGGGACTTGTGTTCAAAGCTGTCATTACTGTAAAGCCTGAGGTAGAAGTGGGCAAATACAAAGGACTCAAAGCAAAAAAGAAGGTTGAGGCTGTTACCGAGGACGATATAGACGCCGAAATCTCAAAACTGCGACAAAGGAATGCAAGGCTTGTTGATGTTGAGGATCGCCCTGCTCAAAACGGCGATATGGTGACCTTTGATTTTGAGGGCTTTGTAGATGGCGTGGCTTTTGATGGTGGCAAAGCAGAAAATTATAATTTGAAATTAGGTTCTAACCAATTTATACCCGGATTTGAGGATCAGATTGTCGGGAAATCGAAAGAAGAGGAATTCGATGTTAATGTAACTTTTCCCGAAGATTATCATACACAAGAGCTTGCCGGAAAACCGGCTGTGTTTAAATGCAAGCTTCATGAAATTAAGACAGAAGAACTGCCCGAGCTTAACGATGAATTTGCCAAAGATGTCAGCGAATTTGACACACTTGACGAGCTTAAAGCTAATATGAAATCAAAACTTGAGCATGAGAGAGAGCATGCCGCTGAAAATGCCTTTGAATCAGAGCTTATGGATCAGATTGTCGGTGGGCTTAAGGCAGAAATTCCAAATGCTATGTTTGAAAATCAAATTGATGACAGTGTACGCCAGTTTGAGCAAAGACTGAGCATGCAGGGTCTTAACATCGATACTTATTTACAATATACCGGCAAGGAAATGGACGAATTACGTGATAGCTTTCGTGAATCAGCAGAAAAAAATGTAAAAATACGCCTTGCTTTGGAAAAAATTGCTCAGACTGAAAATATCACACCTACAGATGAAGAGATTGAAGAAGAATATAACAAGTTAGCAGAACAATATAAAATAGATGTTGAAAAGATAAAGTCTTTCATTTTAAAAGCTGACTTGTCAAAAGATTTGTCAGTTTCAAAAGCATTGCAGTATATTAAAGACAACGCAGTAATTGAAAAGTGAACCCCGCTTGCTATCGCAAGTCAAGGATTGTGAGCAGGTAACCGGGAATCTTATTGTTTCATAATAAAAAAATGCTTGAGCAGGTAATTTTAAGGCAATAATACAAAGGCTTTGCTTTTTATAGTTTTATAAATATAATATTAATGAAAGGTTGATTAATATGAGCAGTTTGGTTCCTTATGTAATAGAACAAACAGGTCGTGGCGAGCGCAGTTACGACATTTTTTCGCGTTTGCTTAATGATCGTATAATCATGCTGTCAGATCAAGTTAACGATGCGACAGCTTCGCTGATTGTTGCACAGCTAATTTATCTTGAGGGCCAAGACCCTGACAAGGATATTGATTTGTATATTAACAGCCCGGGCGGCTCTATCTCTGCCGGCATGGCGATTTATGACACAATGCAGTTTATAAAATGTGATGTTTCTACCATTTGCATCGGAATGGCTGCAAGCATGGGTGCTTTTTTGCTCGCGGCGGGCACAAAGGGTAAGCGCAAGGCACTGCCAAACAGCGAAATAATGATTCATCAGCCGTCGGGCGGTTCGCGCGGTCAGGCAAGCGACATAAAAATTCAGGCCGAGCATATATTGTTTTTACGCGGGCGCATGAACAAGATTATGTCCGAAATGACCGGGCAGTCGATTGAAACGATTGAACGCGACACCGACAGGGATAATTTTATGACAGCCGAAGCCGCAAAAAAATACGGCATCATCGACCATATTATTACTAAACGCGGACAATAAATCAAATTTACAATCTAAGGAGAGCGGACAATGCCCAAAAATGAGGACAGCAGAGTTATAAGCTGTTCGTTCTGCGGAAAAAACCAGAATGAGGTACAACGGCTGATAGCCGGTCAGGGCGTATATATATGCAATGAGTGCGTAGATCTTTGTCAGTCCATTCTTGAGGACGGAGATCTGCATGTCAAAAAGCGTGCGGCTGCAAGCACTGCACCTGTAACTTTGCCGACTCCCCGTGAGATCAAAGACGGTTTGGACGAGTATGTAATAGGACAGGAAGACGCTAAAATAGCACTGTCGGTCGCAGTTTACAATCATTATAAACGCATATATTTTGGATATGCCTCTGATGTCGAAATGGGCAAAAGCAATGTGTTGCTTTTAGGCCCCACCGGCGTCGGAAAAACTGTCCTTGCCCAAACATTGGCACGCATTCTTGATGTGCCTTTCGCTATTACAGACGCGACAACATTAACCGAGGCGGGATATGTCGGTGAGGATGTCGAAAATATACTGTTAAGGTTGATTCAATCGGCCGATTATGACATTGAAAAAGCCGAAAAAGGCATTATCTATATTGATGAAATAGATAAAATTGCGCGCCGCAGTGAAAACCCCTCTATAACGCGTGATGTCAGCGGAGAGGGCGTCCAGCAGGCACTGTTAAAAATCATCGAGGGTACGGTTTCAAATGTTCCTCCATCGGGCGGTCGCAAACATCCGCAGCAGGAGTTTATTCAGATTGACACTTCAAATATCCTTTTCATATGCGGCGGTGCTTTTGACGGCATCAACAAAATAATTCAACGGCGAGTTGCCTCTGGGTCTCTCGGATTCGGCAGTGAGGTACATTCAAATAAAGATTTGGAAAATAGCAAGCTGCTAAAGCAGTTAGTGCCTCAGGACTTAATAAAATTCGGTCTTATACCTGAGCTTGTCGGTCGTTTACCTGTCCTTGCAACGCTTGATACTTTGGACGAGGATGCTCTTGTAAAAATTATGACCGAACCGAAAAATGCTTTGGTTAAGCAGTATATACAGCTTTTTACACTTGACAATGTGGTTCTGGAATTTACACCGGAGGCCTTGCGTGCGGTGGCAAAAAAGACGATTGAGATTAACACCGGAGCACGGGGACTTCGTTCAATTATGGAAGGACTTCTTACAAACCTGATGTTTGAAGTGCCCACCGACTATAAAATTGAGCGAGTTGTTATAAATAAAAAATATGTTGAAGGAAAGGGTAAGCCAGAACTTATCAGAAATCCTGACAAAAAGCCGAACAAACCGCGTCTTCCTGCAAAAGGACGTAGCGGCAGACGGCAGGTAACGGCATAAGTTTTTTAATATCCGGCAAATCTACAAAGTTGTATGCCGACACACAATAATATAGGGTCAGATGTATAAATGCCGGGCATAACGCACGGTATTTGGCGTTTGACCCTTTTTAAAACACCACAGGCATTATACTAATATCGGATATTATACTATTTTCAGATCTGTCTACTTTTCAGACGAGAATAATCAGGCAATTGCGAAAGTTACGGCAGACCCCAGGACTCCGCTACATATAGCACAGAGAATCATAATACAAAGCGATATATTGTAGGGGCGAACTGTGTTCGCCCGAAAAATACGACTTTCGCAATCGACTTAAACTGAGAATAGAGTGTTAGCTTTAGAAAGGTCTGATCCCTATGGAAATAAAAAAGAGGATAGCTCGCCTTGTGACACTGCCTTTGCTACCGTTGCGTGGACTCGTAGTATTTCCGGGCATGGTGCTTCACTTTGATGTTGGACGCAAAAAGTCATTGCTGGCTCTTAACCAAGCAATGACGGATGACCAGTTGATTTTTCTTGTAACACAGCGTGATTTGCGTGACGATGATCCGGGCGAGGAAGGATTATATAAAATTGGTATTGTGGCAAAGGTAAGGCAGGTGCTACGGCTTCCCGGCGACAGTGTCCGGGTTTTAGTCGAGGGATTATACAGGGCAAAGCTTTTGGAATTGATAGACAGTGAATCTTGCAGTATAGCGAGTGTGCGCGAATGTGTTTCAAGGCGCGTTTCGGGAGATATAAACAAGCATGCAATGATTCGCGAATGTCGGAAAAGCTTTGAAAAATATGCCGCTCTTGCCCCACAATTGTCACCTGATGTGCTTATGAACGTGTTGTCATCGGATGATATTGACCATCTTTCAGACTACATAGCCTCAAATATCCAGCTTGAACCCGCAAAAAAACAACTTCTTTTAGAAACTCTTGACCCCGAAAAACGAATAGAAAAGCTTATTGTTATTCTTGAACAAGAAATCGCCATTCTTTCGCTCGAACATAGCATTCACGAACGAGTGCATCAACAGATTAATAAAAATCAAAAGGAATTTTATCTAAGGGAACAACTTAAAGCCATCAGTGAGGAACTTGGTGAAAGTGATAATCCCCATGACGAATCCCAAAGCTATCTCAGTCGCATTAAAAAGTTGAAACTTGACGACGAAGCCGAAAAAAAACTATTGAGCGAATGCGAAAAGCTTTCACGCATGCCGACCGGTTCACATGAAGCGACGGTAGTTCGTGGTTTCCTTGATACCTGTCTGTCATTGCCATGGAATACATACACAAAAGACAAAGCTAATCTAAAAGCGTCTCAAAGGATTCTTGAACGTGATCACTATGGACTAAAAAAGGTAAAGCAAAGAATACTTGAAACGCTTGCAGTAAGGCAGCTTGCGCCAGATATAAAAGGGCAGGTGCTATGTCTTGCCGGCCCCCCGGGCGTGGGTAAAACATCGATAGCAAAATCAATTGCTACTGCCATGGGTCGCCGTTATGCAAGGGTATCCTTGGGCGGCATGCGAGACGAAGCCGATATACGCGGGCATCGCCGTACTTATATTGGAGCAATGCCCGGAAGAATTATTAATGCGATAAAACTGGCGGGTTCGTCCAATCCGGTAATTCTTCTTGATGAAATTGATAAAATAGGCAAGGATTTCAGGGGCGATCCGGCGTCAGCCTTGCTTGAGGTGCTTGATAGCGAACAAAACCATGCTTTTCGCGACCATTATATTGAAATACCATATGATCTGTCGCGCGTACTGTTTATTGCAACGGCAAATGATTTAAGCCAGATACCGAGACCATTGCACGACCGTTTGGAAATTATAGAAATTCCCAGCTATACCACCGAGGAAAAATACCATATAGCAAAGGACCATCTTATCAAGAAGCAGGTAAGGCGACACGGTTTGACGATGCGCCAGCTAAAATTTGCCGATGACGCAATTTACGGCATTATCGAAGGATATACGCGAGAATCCGGAGTTCGTGCACTTGAGCGCAACATAATAACAATCTGCCGTAAGTGCGCACGCCAAATTATTGCCGAGGAATTTAAGACAACTAAAGTTACGGCAGACATGCTTGAGCAATATCTCGGCCCGCGTAGATACAAGGACGATGCATTTAAAAAATGCAACGGTATAGGCATTGCAAACGGTCTTGCATGGACATCGGTCGGCGGAGAAATGATGCAAATAGAGGTCGCAGTACTCGAGGGAACCGGTAAAATTGAGCTTACCGGCTCTATGGGGGATGTGATGAAGGAATCGGCGCGCACCGCGATAAGCTATGTACGAAGCAGAACAAATGAATTTTTTATCGAGCATGATTTTTATAAAACAAAAGATATTCATATACATGTGCCGGAGGGCGCTGTACCAAAGGACGGGCCGTCGGCAGGTGTCACTATTGCAACAGCGATAATTTCGGCTTTGACCGGAATACCGGTACATGGCAATATTGCTATGACAGGTGAAATAACATTGCGCGGCCGAGTGCTTCCTATCGGCGGATTGCGGGAAAAAACCATGGCGGCATACAGAAATCGTATAGAAAAGGTTATAATACCTGTTGGAAACCGTGCTGATTTGTCCGAGCTTGACGATAATGTTCGTGAAAACATTAAATTTATAACCGCAGACCATCTTGATACCGTGATACGCCATTCTTTGGTCTCCATGCCGTTAGCCAAGGTTGAAAAAATGCCGGAAAACATTCTTTTGTCACATAAATCAGAAGATAATGTGCACACATCTGTCACACAATAGAACCGTCTTCCAACCGCAGGGCGGGATGCTCTCATCCCGCCGTTTTACGACACAAACAACCTTGTAAATAAATGAAAGGGGAGAGGCGATTGAAAATTGAAACCGCCAAATTTGAAATGTCGGCCGGCCTTGCCTCTCAATTTCCGCCATCGACACTGCCCGAAATTGTTTTTTCCGGCCGCTCAAATGTCGGAAAATCTTCACTTATAAACAGGCTTGTTAACCGCAAATCCTTGGCACGCACCAGTTCTGTTCCCGGCAAAACCGCAACTATTAATTTTTACCATGTTGATACAATGCGTCTTGTCGACTTGCCGGGCTACGGATACGCAAAGGTTGCTCAAGGCGAAAAACAGCGATGGGCGGACCTTATTCACAGCTATTTTGAAGATGACAGGGACATTCGACTTGTGATTCAACTTGTGGACATGCGCCATCCTCCGACTGCCCAGGATTTTCAAATGTTAGACTTTATGACCTACAACCATATTCCATTTGTAATTGCTCTTACAAAGGCGGACAAGCTTAAACCAAATGAACGCGAACAGCGATTAAAAGCAATTCAGACCGAATTGCACGAATTTATTGATGTAAAGGTAATCCCCTTTTCAATTAAAAGTGGTGAGGGGGTAGAGGAGCTGCGAAATATTTTGGACAGTGTTGTGCAGACAGATTAGTTAAAGGGTGATTTTATTGTTTTTTTCGGATTCACTAAATGTAAATGAGCAAGGCCACCTGACAATAGGCGGCTGTGATACCGTTGTTCTTGCACATAAATACGGTACGCCGCTTTATGTAATGGACGAAACCGGAATACGCAATGCTTTGCGTGAATACAAAAACTCGATCGAGCAAAATTATGAAAGTGGCGGCATGGTTGCGTATGCAAGCAAAGCATGCAGTTTTAAGGAAATATACCGCATTGTTATGCAGGAGGGCTGCGCAATTGACGTTGTTTCCGGTGGAGAACTTTATACCGCAATGCAGGTCGGTTTTCCGGCTGAGCGTATTTATTTCCACGGAAATAATAAAACCGAAGATGAGCTGAAAATGGCTATTAAATACGGTGTCGGGAGAATTATCGTAGATAATTTTAATGAGCTGTATAAGCTTGCAGATATTACCTCAAAAATAGGAAAAAAGAGTAATATATATTTAAGAATTACACCTGGTATCGAAGCCCATACACACGAATTTATTAAAACCGGCCAAATAGATTCAAAATTCGGCTTTACACTTGAAAACGGAGATGCGCTAAAGGCGATCAAAACTGCTGTAAAGCTAAATAGCATTACATTAAAAGGTCTTCATTGTCATATAGGATCTCAGATTTTTGATGAAGAGCCGTTTGTTTTTGCTGCACAAACTATGATGGATTTAATAGCGCAGGTGCGCGACACGACCGGTGTAACGCTTACAGAGCTAAATTTGGGTGGCGGTTTTGGAATTCGCTATACGAAAGACGATAAACCTATAAGCTTTGGCGGCAATATGCACAAGGTATTGAAGACGCTTGAAGAACGCTCTGTATACCATAATTTACCAAAACCGTTTATTATCATTGAACCAGGACGTTCTGTTGTTGGGCCTGCGGGTATTACGTTGTACACAGTCGGCGCAGTAAAGGATATACCGGGTGTTCGTACTTATGTCAGTATTGATGGCGGCATGACCGACAACCCACGTTATGCGCTGTATAAGGCACCGTATTCGGTATTGATAGCCAACAAGGCAAATCAGCCGGCAGATTGCAAAATGACCATAGCAGGTCGTTGCTGCGAAAGCGGAGATTTAATACAAGAAGATGCAATGCTTCAATCATGCAACAGCGGAGATATAATGGCTGTATTAGCAACCGGAGCATATAATTATTCTATGTCATCAAATTACAACCGCATTACGCGACCGGCTGTAGTTATGGTAAACAACGGCGAATCACGCATAGTTGTAAAAGCCGAAAGCTATGAAGATATTGTAAGAAACGATATATAAAAGATATTGCTTTTGTTAAATAATGCAGAGCGATTAATTATAGTAGCTCTGCATTATTTTAGTATATAATACCTCAACTAACTTTTCGGTTATTTTTACGCCAGACTCCGATATTCTGCAATTATTTGCTTATAAACCTCTCCCCAACTATACAAAATATTCATTTTGTATAGTTGGCTGAAAATTTAGGGGGGTATCCCTCATATATAAGTTGTTGCAGGTTAATTACCAACGAATAATATAATGCAGGTTATTTACGATGTTTTATAAAAATCTCGTACTAAATCTCGTACTATAAATAACTGTCATGTATTATGATACTATAGTATAGTCATTTCAAAAATTGTAAAAACATATTTTTATTGGTCTTGACATTCTGCGATATAGCTATTATAATAATGTGCGTTGCCTCGATACGGCGCCATAGCCAAGCGGTAAGGCAGGGGTCTGCAAAACCCTTATTCCCCAGTTCAAATCTGGGTGGCGCCTCCAATATTTAAGTGTACGGCGGGATACGATTATCCCGCCGTTTTTCTTGTAGGAAAACCACTGGCTGTGCCAGTGGTACAGGAGAGCTTTAGCGTGGGGTAGGAATAAAAAACTCCTTTTGGTACAATAGAGATGCGGTCTGGCAACTGCATCAAAACCAAAAGGAGGTCATT
>JAQVFM010000052.1 GCA_028697255.1 Oscillospiraceae bacterium | reverse complement strand
TGCAGATTTTGTGCGGTTTGAAAAAGGCGAAGGCCTGCAAAAAAGAGAGGATAACTTTGCAGACGAAGTTGCCGGCATGATAAAATAAGTTAATCCCCCCGGTATGTGATGCCGGGGGGATTTTTTTATTAAGTTAGGGTTGATATGAGCGGCTTGTCACAATAAAAGTAAATAATGATATCGCTTGTAAAATCATAATTACAAGACTCCAAACAGTAAATGAACTAAAAACTATCCATGAAAATGCTAAGCATATAATAGATAAAACAATATTAGTAACAATTAGTGAATGAATATTTTTTCTTGTGCTTATAATATTAAGCACCAATGCCACAACCGAAAACAATAACGAAAGCATGGGAAGTGGATTGCCATAACCGACCGGTGTCAGGCTGAAATGAGAAAAGTATAAAACGGTCCTTTCAGTAGGTCCCGGGGCAAAAGTCATGGCAATGCTTTTAGTGAGCAACATTAAAAAAATAGAACAGGCAATAAGTATAATTGAAACCAGTCTTTTCATACTCCCCAACTCCTATGTTAAATTTAATCTCATATAAACAACAGTTTCTAAAGGGTTGTTGTAATATGGCTTTGTTTCATTAAACCCAAGTTTTTTATATAGCTTAACTGCATATTTTAAGCTGGTAAGAGTATCAAGATACATTATACCGTATCCAAGTGATTTGGCATCATTTATTACCTGTTTTGCAAGGCTTTCGCCAATTCCCTTACCTCTGTATTGCGGTCTGACATAAAGCCGTTTCATTTCACAGCTTGTTTTGTCAAGGCGACATAGTGCAACGCAGCCGGCCGTATTACTATTGTGAGTTGCAATGTATATCCTGCCAAAAGGTAACGCATACTTTCCCGGCAAGCTTTCAATTTCATACTTAAAGTTTTGAAACTCAAGATCAATATTCAATTCGCCGGCATATTCACAAAAAAGCTGTTTCACACTTTCAATATCATCATATGCAAGCTTTATTTCAACACTCATAATTTCACGCCTTAATTTATTTTAATAATTTGACAATACTGATTACAAATGTTATATTTTAAAAAATAGGATAAAAAATTTTAATAAATTAATCTGCTTTCAGGTCATTGAAAAGCAGATTTTTTAGAAAGCAATATAATGCCGCAGAAAAAACCTTGCTATATTGAACAGGTGTGTGACAAGCTATACGAGCTTTCGGCGCCGGATTAGATGCAAAAGAAACTTAAACAGTCATTGTTTGACATAATTTTAAATAAATTACAATATTTAACAAAAACCAACAATTTAATATGTTATAATAAAAGTATAGTTGAATACCTAATATATGAGGGTGCATAATGTTTTATATCGTAGTACTATGCAACATTTAAAAATTGTCACGCAATGCAAAAGGGTGTTTCGTGTAAATTCAAATTGCCGTAGGGGCGGATTCAATATCCGACCGAGATCCTATATCCGGTTATTTAATGATGATAATTGCGTGGAAATGATTTGGCATAAATACATATTTAGGGTAATCGATGTATTGGTATTGTTTGACTGTTTGTTGAATATAGTGTCAATCATGCGGGCGGATATGGAATCCGCCCCTACAATTTCGTGCATAATGATAAGCTACATATTTTTATAAAACTAAAAAAGTCAGGTGGTTGTTTATGTCAAAATACTATGCAAAAAAAGATATTTACAGCAAGGACGGCAGGCTGCTGTTGGCGTCCGGTCAGGAGATATCTGAAAAAACGCTTATAAGGTTAAAGTCGTTGGATTGTGCCGAAGCCATTGAAATAGTGTTGCAAAAAGAAAAAAGTATTTATGAGAAAGATATTGAAGAAAGCACAAGAATTATAGAGCAGAATTTAAACTCAAAAGGTATTAATTACTATAAAACCGCTTCAAGCATAGCGGCAGAAATACTGTATGAATCCAAAAATCAACCTTGGTGGATATACATAAACACATTAAGCAATTATGTCAACTGGATGTATTTGCACGCAATTAACGTATCGATAATGTCAATAATGATGGCAAAAGTGCTTAAACTCGATACCCTGAATGAAATAGCATTAGGAGCATTTTTGCATGATATAGGCAAGATGATGATACCTAAGAGTGTCATACAAAAACCTAATAAACTGACCGATGTGGAAATGATGTATATAAAGCAGCACTGTGAATTGGGAGTTAGCATGCTAAAGGATCATAATTTGAACCAAATCATTATAGATATAATAAGTCAGCATCATGAAAAACAAGACGGTAGCGGTTATCCGCAGGGATTGAAAGGTGCAGAAATACCTGTCCATTCAAAAATTGTAACGGTTGCCGATGCAATAGATGCGATAACTTCATACAGACCTTACAAGCTTAAAAAAAGTCTTAAAACTGCAATTGAAGAATTAAGGCAGGATACTGCAAAATATCCTCAGGATATTATAGATGCAATGAGCTCATTATTATTGTAAATGTAATAAAACCTGTGAAGCAGCGCGATGAGGGGGCATTGCGCCCTACGGTTTTAAATGGATTAAAACCGTTGTACGCAAAACGGGTATTAAAACAAATGCAAATTTTTGATTTGGATTTTACCGCCCTATGGCTTTAAATTTTCAATCATTTAAAAACAGGGGTGTGGATAAATATCTTTCGCCTGTATCGGGGAGAATAACAACAATTGTCTTGCCCTTGTTTTCGGCGCGCTTTGCCAATTGTGCTGCCGCCCAGGCAGCCGCACCTGAAGAAATGCCGACAAATATACCCTCAAGCTTTGCAATTGATCTTGCGGTGTTGAATGCATCTTCGTTTTCAACTGCTATTATTTCATCGTAGATATAAGTGTCAAGTGTATCAGGAATAAAACCGGCACCGATGCCCTGGATTTTGTGCGAGCCGGACATGCCTTTTGACAATACCGGAGAATCGGCAGGCTCGACTGCGATAACCTTAATGTTTTTATTTTTATTCTTAAGATATTCGCCGGCACCCGTGATAGTGCCGCCCGTTCCCACACCGGCAACAAAAATATCGACATTTCCGTCGGTGTCGTTCCAAATTTCGGGTCCCGTTGTTGCTTTGTGAGCTGCAGGATTTGCAGGGTTTTCAAACTGACCCGGAATAAAACTGTTCTTTGTTTTTGCTGCAAGCTCCTTGGCTTTTTCTATAGCACCCTTCATTCCTTTTGAACCGTCGGTAAGAACAACCTGTGCACCATAAGCTTTTAGTAAATTTCTGCGTTCTATGCTCATGGTTTCGGGCATTGTTAAAATGATTTTATACCCCCTTGCCGCGGCTATTGCAGCAAGACCTATGCCGGTGTTCCCGCTTGTCGGCTCTATTATGACAGAGTCCGGTTTTAACAATCCCTTATATTGTGCATCGTCGATTATTGCCTTGGCCACCCTGTCTTTCACACTGCCTGCAGGATTAAAGTATTCAAGCTTGGCAATAATTTTAGCATCAAGATTATTTGATTTTTGATAATTATTAAGCTCCAGTAGTGGTGTGTTTCCGACAAGATCAGTCAATGTTTTATATATTTTCATAATTTTCGCCCTTTCCTATAATTGCCTTTGGCTTTTTCAGTATTCGTTTCTACTGACAAATTAGTAGTTTTACCCAATTATAACATATAGATAGTGTGAATTCCAACCTGTCTGAAAAAATTCAAATTATTTTTTATAAAATCTTGTATAAATGTATTTATTATTATAGACTAATAAAGTATAATAAATTACTGTTTCAATGAATTACATGAAAGGCTAACTGTATGAAAAAGGAATCTATTAAAATTAGTGGAATGTCATGTGCTGCCTGTGCGCAAAGAATTGAAAAGACCGTAAAAAACATGGATGGAGTTATTAATGCATCCGTTAATTTTGCTGCCGAAAAATTAACTGTTGAATATGACAGCGCAAAATTAGAATTAAGCCAAATTGTTCAGGCAATTGAAAAGGTCGGCTATAGTGTAATTGAGCAGTCTGAATTTAGCAGTGTTACAATACCAATTGAAGGAATGACCTGTGCTGCCTGTGCGCAGAGAATTGAAAAAACGGTGCAAAAGATGGACGGAGTAAAAAATGCGTCAGTCAACTTTGCATCCGAAAAGTTAAGTGTGGAATATGATGAGGCAAAAATTAAGATATCAGCTATCAGGCAAGCCATTGAAAAACTTGGATACAAACCGCTTCAAACAGAAAAAAAGAGCGCGAATGACAATGAAGAAAAAAATATAAGCGCTCTTTGGAAAAAATTTATTGTATCGGCTGTTTTCAGCATTCCGTTATTATACCTAACAATGGGGTCAATGATAAGCTGGCTGCCGCTGCCTATTCCGGCTTTTTTGGACATGATGCATCATCCGTTAAACTATGCTGTTGCACAGATAGTATTAACCATTCCGGTTATTATAGCCGGGTATAAGTTTTATACCGTAGGGTTTAAGGCACTTATTCAAAAAAGCCCAAATATGGACTCTCTTATTGCGATAGGTACTTCGGCGGCAGTAATTTATGGTTTGTATTCAACTTATCAAATATCGGTCGGAAATACCGAAGCCGTTGATGGGCTGTATTTTGAATCGGCAGCAGTTATTATAACCTTGATACTACTCGGAAAATCCCTTGAAGCCGTTTCAAAAGGAAAAACCTCCGAGGCAATAAAAAAGCTTATGGGACTTGCACCAAAAACAGCGATTGTTATAAAGAATGGGAAGGAAACGGTTATTCCGATTGATAAGGTTGAAATCGGCGATATCATTGTAGTAAAACCGGGTGACAAAATTCCTGTAGACGGTGTTGTCACACAGGGGCACACCTCAATTGATGAATCCATGCTGACAGGCGAAAGCATGCCGATTGACAAAAAGACAGGCGACGAGGTCTTTGCCGCAAGCATAAACAAAACGGGATCGGTACATTTTAAAGCAACAAAAATCGGCGGTGATACCGTTCTTGCGCAAATCATTAAACTGGTGGAGGATGCCCAGGGGTCAAAAGCGCCTATTGCCAAGATGGCGGATATTGTATCAGGCTATTTTGTGCCGATTGTGGTCTTGGTTGCCGTGCTCGCTTTTGCCGCATGGTTAATATCCGGACAGACGCTGGTGTTTGCATTGACAATATTCATTTCGGTATTGGTAATTGCCTGTCCGTGCGCGCTTGGGCTTGCAACACCAACCGCAATTATGGTAGGCACCGGAAAAGGCGCAGAATACGGAATCTTGATAAAGGGCGGGGAAGCCCTCGAAACCACTCACAAAATCAACACAATTGTGTTTGACAAGACAGGCACGATTACCGAGGGCGAACCCGAAGTCACAGATATTATCACAGTGCCGGACATTTCACGAAATCGCCTGTTGCAGCTTGCTGCATCTGCTGAAAAAGGCTCGGAGCATCCTTTGGGAGAGGCCATTGTAAGGCGTGCCCAATCCGAAAACCTTGAACTGATAGATGGTGATAATTTTAATGCTATTCCCGGACACGGGATAGAAGTTGAAATTAGCGGTGCAAAAGTTTTAATCGGAAACAAAAAGCTGATGAGTGACAAAAACATTTCGCTTGATAACCTTGATGACAAATCTAATCAGCTTGCAGGTGAAGGCAAGACTCCGATGTATATTGCCATGAACAATAAAATATCGGGTATTATCGCTGTTGCCGATGTCGTAAAGCGCAGCAGCTCAAAGGCAATAAAAAAGCTTCAGTCAATGGGGATTGAGGTTGCAATGATAACGGGAGACAACCAAAAAACGGCTGAGGCGATTGCAAAGCAGGTGGGTATTGACAAGGTTTTGGCAGAGGTTTTGCCCCAGGATAAATCAGACGAGGTTAAAAAGCTGCAATCAGAGGGGAAAAAAGTTGCCATGGTAGGTGACGGCATTAACGATGCACCTGCACTGGTTCAGGCTGATATAGGGATTGCAATAGGATCAGGCACAGATGTTGCTATGGAGTCGGCTGATATTGTGCTGATGAAGAACGATTTAATGGATGTGGCAACTGCAATAAATTTGAGCAAAAGCACAATTCGCACAATCAAACAAAACCTGTTTTGGGCTTTTGGATATAATGTTGCCGGCATACCTGTTGCGGCAGGCGTACTTTATTTGTTCGGCGGGCCGCTGTTAAACCCGATGTTTGCAGCAGCGGCAATGTCGTTAAGCTCGGTTTCGGTGCTGATAAATGCATTAAGGCTAAAAAAGTTTAAGCCATATTAGGCTCAAATCCCGCCAATAGTGCAAGCTTTAAAAAAGACAGGGTTTTTGCCCTGTCTTTTTTGCAGTAAGTTTATTCGATAATTGAAGTCAACACTTTCATAAATTCATCTTTTGTTAATCTTTGCGAGCTAATATAATAGCCTACACTATCAAGTGTTATCAATGCCGAGTACATATCGCCGCTGTTGCCGTAAGGCGCATCGTTATAATGGGCAAATTGCACCTCGGTGTCGCAGACGATTATTTTTGAAAATCGTGTAGGATCCCCTATACAGTTAAAGGGATAGCGGTCTTTTGCGACTTCTATTATCAGCTCTCGGCCTTTTGCCGGGTTTCTATACTCAATGAGGTTGTCGTCAAAGTAAACTTCGCCATCTTTCATTATATCCTTGTATATTGAGTGCAAATCATCATAATCAGGAGTTTTTTCATTTCGCTTGCAAATGCCGGTAGAATTGTTTGGCCGTAATTTTAAATCTTGGGGTATAAAGGAGGGTATAATTTTCCTGCCGTAATATTCTTCCAGCTCGTCTAAGGTCATGGGGATAAAATCACCAAATGATTTAATTACGAATTGAAGAGAAGGCATATTATCAGTCGGTTGCTCTTTTTGGGTTGTAGATGTTGCAGCCTGCTTTG
Organism: Oscillospiraceae bacterium; assembly: GCA_028697255.1. Taxonomy (GTDB): domain Bacteria; phylum Bacillota; class Clostridia; order Oscillospirales; family Acutalibacteraceae; genus Avimonas. The sequence goes on along the minus strand of JAQVFM010000052.1, from coordinate 1,149 downwards.
ACTGTGTTTGCGAGGTTGCAGTCTGCTTTGACTGTGTTTGCGAGTTGGCGGCCTCGTTGGCTGATGTTTTAGAAACTTCACTCGTAGCTGAGCCGCTCTCTTTAGTGCTTGTGGTATTTGATGATGCAACATGAAAATTGTTTTTCAAAAGGTTTGGTAACATAAAAATTGAACACAATACTATAGCACCGCATACAGCCGTTGCAGCTATTCTTTGCCAGCCAATACCAAAAGCCTTTTTATATTTTGGTGTGGGTTGGGTTAAGCTCTCCTTGCAGCGCGATATTATGCGGTTCTCCATTTCTTTTTTTATATCAATTTTATCCACAGTATATTTAAGTTTGTTAGTCATTACAATATCTCCTCTCCGAGTTTTTCTTTAAGAAGCTTGCGGGCTTTTTGCAATCGCATTTTAATTGCAGACGGTGAAACAGACAGCATTTTTGAAATCTCGTTGACTTTATAGCCCTCGACATAGTGAAGTAACAAAACCACCTTAAATTTTTGCGGCAGCATCATCAAGCTCTCTAACAGCGTGGCATCTTCCTTGGTTTCGTAATAATCATATAACTCATCAATATTTAAATGATTATGTTTAAGCTTATATTTCCTCATATTTTTGCAAATGTTGGTTACCACAGTGATAAGCCAAGCTTTTTTGTGTTCGTCGCTATCAAATACCGGTGATTTATTAAAGTATCTAATAAATGTTTCTTGCACAGCATCTTGGGCATCATACTCATTGCAGAGCATAACAAGGCTGATTTTAAAAAGCATTTTGCTGTAGTTTCTAATCATAGTTTCTATTTCATCAGTCGGCCGTACTGATTTACTTGTCACTAAATCAACCTCCTTCACTACTAATACAATTAAAAACGCGGTTTGGTCAATTATATTTTAATAATCGTCGAATCATCTAAAAACTGATTACAGGCAATCATTAGATTGCCTGTAAGTTTTGAAAATTAATTCACTTTACATATTACCATAAAAAATGATATAAACAACATAATAATGTTTTATTGTAAATGGTAAAATAAACTGCACACTTTTCCGCCACTAGAACTACACACTATTTCGCCACAAAGTGCACACTTTCACGCCAACAACTGCACAGTTTCCACTTATGCTGTAAAATAAAGGCATAGG
>JAQVFM010000018.1 GCA_028697255.1 Oscillospiraceae bacterium | reverse complement strand
TTATTTTAAATACGACACGGGATTAACAGATCGTCCATTTATGCGTATTTCAAAATGTAGATGTGCTCCATAGCTATTGCCCGTGTTGCCGGCGCGGCCGATTTGTTGTCCCTGGCTTACATTTTGTCCGGTTCTCACAAGGACTGAGCTGAGATGCGCATATACGGTGCGGTATCCACCGCCATGGTCGATAATGACATAATTTCCAAACCCACCGCCATAACCGATATTTGTTTCAACGACTCTGCCTCCGTCGGAAGCGATAACCGGTTTACCGTATACGCCGTTGCCTGAAATATCAATACCGTGATGGAATCTGCCCCAGCGATAACCATATCGAGATGATATCATTCGGCAGGAGGGGAGAGGCCATCTAAATCTGCCGGTTGCAATGCCGTCACCGGCACTGGGATTGAACTTTTTAGAACCTTTTACAACAACCTTGTCAATAGGTTTTTTAATGACCTTGGTTTCGAGTATTTTGCGAGATTGTTCAACTCCGTCAAGCAAAGTGATTTCAGCCTTGACTTGTTGTTTGCCCTCTACACCGTTTGTTCTGACTACAGAGTAACCTACATACTTACTGCTATCTTGGATTGTTTTAAGTTGATAGTCCACAGTTTCAGTATATTCAACCGTTCGGACAACCTTTACCTGAAGATAAGGTTGTGCTTTTTGAATAAGCACATCCACATCCGGAAATATACGCTTGTCGAAATTGGGGTTTAACGCTCTGAGCTGTTCAAGTGACATATCGGTTTTAGCGGCAATCAAAAGCGGCGAATCGCCCTTGACTATTTTATAGTATTTATCAACCACCGTAAGCTCGGTAAGGCGTTCACGAAGAGAATCGACAGATGTAATCGAGGATATCGGATAAAGACCATCAACAACCTCGACATCCTGCACGAACTCAACGCGTTCGTTGGCGCTTTTAGTGCGGTGCTTGTCTAACAGCGAATCAAGCATAGCTTCAAGCTGACTTCGTGATTGAGCTGCGCCTTCAAAGCAACCATTAACATAAAGTCCGGAACCCTCAGTAATAGAGTCGCCCGATGATTCAAGAATCCTATCGCACACCGCGCCCTCGTCCAGAATGTCCGATTTTGAGACAACAGCAATTGTCAATTTGGGTACACGCTGCACCTCGAACGAGTTATCGGCGTTAATAACGCGGCTTGTAGCCATATTGGCGGCGTCGTCATACACCGCCTCCTCTGATATATAGCCGAGTTTATGTCCATCATATTCAACAGCAAGTGCAAACGTCATGCCGCTCCAAAATTGTATTGTAAATATAAGTGCGAACACGGCGGCGGCGGGCGCCATAATATTAAGCATTGTGACAATGGCGCGACAGTGGCGGCGTACGGCTAATAAGGGAAGAAAACCTAAAAAACGAACACCTGCCAAGAAGCCGTGTGCAAACTCCTCCTTTGTTCGCCGCACAGCCAACGGAAATCCACAGGCAAAACGCTTTGTTTCCGCAGCTACACCGACAGACAGCTTAATAACACGACTTAAAATCAGCCAATACACTGCCCTGTATAGCATACGACCGGTTGGCACAAGAAGCCGCTTCATGCGTTTAAAAAACTTACGGAAAGTGCGCATTGTTTGCGCTCCGATTAAATAACATATGCTATAAAAAATATGATAAGCTGCCGTTACATTGCACCGAATACTATTTTGCACGTCTTTTATGGACCGGCTCTTAATATGTTCCGGTCGTTTTGTAGTTGGATTGCAGTTATCGGGCAAGTACACCACTTCCTGACAATTAAGTCCCCGTTTAATTATCAGCCAGACAAACAAACCGATTTGTTAAACGGGGAACCAAAATAGTTACAAACTTGTAACAACCTGAGTTCTATTATACACAAAAGTAACAGGATTGCAACCCTTAGACACCAAGTTCATAATAATCTATTAAATAGTATCAGGGGCGCTTCAAGTTTTACGGCATAATAAACAAAAATCACCTTTTATAGTTTAATAATGATTCATTCCAATTCTCCAATATATGCCTTAGGTAGGATGCATGTACTCGGGCTGTTTTTAAATCATGATCAAGGTAATTTCCACACTCTGTTGCTGACACCCCGGGAATTTCATCATCATATGCTGATATGAACGACAGCGTTTCTTTTGTAAGTGCTATTGCGTCTGCATGAGAGACCGAGCGCAGTATAAAATAAAATCCGGTGCGGCAGCCCATAGGGCCGAAATACACAACATTATTTTTAAACCTGCTGTTTCGCACATAAGTGGCAAACAAATGCTCAATTGTGTGAATGGCGCCGCTTTCGAGAAACGGCGGCGTATTCGGACGCACAAAACGCAGGTCATAAGTTACAATATCGTCGTTTATACTTGATATATACATCCCCGGTTCAAGGCGGCAATGGTCAATATCAAAACTTGCTATTCTTTCCATATATATGCCTCCAACTCTAAAAATATTAGACGATTGCGTAATATACGTATTTGCGGGCGAACACAGTTCACCCCTACGATAGGTTGTGCTTTTTGATAAAAACTACCACTTGTAGTGGCAACCTGCGGTCGTCGGTGCACTTCGCAAACAATATTATTCAGTAAGCATAAAAGTAAACTTAACAATCAGTCACGGGGAAATGTATTAGCCTGTCCGACGTATATGCCGGGCAAATCGGTTGCAAAACCTCGGTCCTGCGTTATTTCCTGCATTGACTTACCGTCCGGCAATGCGCAGATAAAATCCGAAATCATATCAAGTGCCTCTTTTACCGCCAGATTGTATAAATCAAAAAAACTGTCGGTGCTTGTATGTTTTTCATCATATGGGTTGACCCACGTTGCATTGGATATATTAGCATAATCCCAATCATTTGTATCGTGAGGTCTGAGAAGAGAAGTAATAAAATGACCACGGCGTATAAGCTTTTCGATAGGGCGAAATATTAGTTTTTGTCGCAGCATTGCACGATCATTCATAAAAAATAGTGCATGCCGCATATCTTTGGGGGCAAGCGCAAGAAGCTCGGATGACACATCAAGGCCAAAGAGTTTTAAAAGCAGCTTGTGATAAATCATCCCGACAACAGCATAGCGAGAATTTCCGTCACCCGGCAGTATGTCAATAAGATTTAAGCTGCTTATAAGGCGGCCTGTTTCGCGACGCAATATAATTGTATCAAGCGCGCTTTCAATTCTAAAATGATATTGGTGGCCGTTAATGCCGTAAGTGGGGTCGTTCTGTGCGAGCTTGTTTTGTGCCCAATATATATAGGGATGTGCAACCCTATCAAGCGCATAGTGGCAAAACATGCCCTGAATATAGCTGAGTACTGCATCATAATCAGAGTCCGTGTTGTTTAAAATGTCCCGAAAACCCTCAAAAATAAGTGCAGGGCTTGACCTGTGCAACTTACTGCCAACAACGGCATGACTGGCACCACGCTCCCAGGGGAAAATGCGATGAAAAAAGAAAATATCCGGTCCCTGCGCTCCGATCAAAGCCATGCTTTGATCGGGCACTCTAACGCCGTATTTTTTTAAATATGACATCACACGCAGTGCAAATTGGTAATGTGTAACCGGTGCCGGCAAATTAATTCCCCCTTATACTAATATTCGACTAAAAACTAAATATCTTTCCGGTCTTTTTTGCGCCATGCTTTGTGCTCCTCTTTGCCAAACATAAAAAATCATCAAAAATTTTATCAATCTTTTAATCAAATATTAAGTATAGCATTATTTTTATCTAATTTAAAAGACAGGCAAAAAGACGGCCCCGCCGGCCGTCTTTTATATTGCAAAGCATCAAGGTTCTTGGCTATATATGCAGCACATACAGCCACTCGAAACATTTAATCAACATTCATAATCCATCCGAATTCATCGGGCAAACGACCGTATTGTATACCCGTCAATGTATCATAAAGGCGATGGGCAACCTTACCTATTTGATTATTATTGATGATAATGTGTTTATTATCCACTTTAAGCTCGCCGATAGGTGAAATTACGGCTGCTGTTCCTGTACCGAAAGCCTCCTCAAGCGTTCCTTTAGAAGCGGCTTGCTCCACCTCGTCTAAAGTTAGCGGGCGCTCATTGACGGTATAGCCCCATGAACGTAAAAGCTCTATACATGATAAACGCGTTATCCCGCCAAGTATGCTGCCTTGAAGTGCCGGTGTAATGATTTCGCCTTTGATTTTGAAAAAGACATTCATAGTGCCTACTTCTTCTATGTATTTGCGTTCAACACCATCAAGCCAAAGCACCTGAGTAAAGCCTTGCTTGTCAGCTTCATGCTGAGCCTTTAGCGAGGCTGCGTAGTTAGCGGCTGTTTTAACAAAACCAGTGCCACCCCTTACTGCGCGAACATAATTGCGTTCGACATATATTTTGACAGGATTTATGCCCTCGGGATAATATGCGCCCACGGGCGACATAATAATTATAAACAAAAGCTCCTCAGCAGGCTGAACGCCTATATGCGGCTCCACAGCGATGATAAAAGGCCGAATATACAGCGATGTCCCTTCACCGTTTGGGATCCAGTCCTTGTCTGTTGCTACAAGCAGCTTAGTTGCCTCTACAGCTAATTTTTCGTCAATCTTCGGAATACAAAGACGTTCATTTGAAAGATTAAGGCGCGCCATATTCTTGTCGGGGCGGAATAGCACAACCTCTCCTTGACTTGTGCGATAAGCCTTAAGCCCTTCAAAAACCTCCTGCCCGTAATGCAGACACATTGCCGCCGGGTCAAGTGAGAGCGGGCCATACGGCACTATTCTTGGATTGTGCCATCCTTGCTCCTTGTCATAATTCATAATAAACATATGGTCGGTATAATACTTTCCAAAGCCCAGCTTGGATGTATCCGATGGCTTGGGCTTTGGGTTTGTCGATTTTTGTATGGTTATTTGTGACGGTGACAGTTTCATCGAAATGCACTTCCCTGTTTTACATAATTTTTATCGACGACGGTCGCCATTATTATACCGGGGTGTGCGGTGCGTATTTGATACGTTGTTTTCGGGAACAAGCCCCTCGACCTCAATCAAGGCATCGCGACGCGACAGATTAAGGCGACCCTGCTCGTCAATTTCAGTTACCTTTACGATAACTTCGTCTCCGACAGCCACAACATCCTCAACCTTTTCGACTCTTTTAATATCAAGGCGGCTGATGTGCACAAGACCTTCCTTGCCCGGTGCAATCTCCACAAAGGCGCCGAAAGCCATTATTCGGGTAACGCGGCCCTTATAAATTGCACCTATTTCGGGATCCTTAGCTATGGTTTCGACAATTGACAATGCTCGTTTAGCATCACCTATATCCAAAGCAGAAATGAATACACTGCCGTCCTCTTCGATATCAATGTTGCAGTTGCATTCGCTCTGAATTTTTTGAATAACCGATCCGCCTTTGCCGATTACCTCGCGGATTTTATCAATGTCAATTTTAGTGTTAAGCATTTTAGGCGCATATGGCGACAATTCGGCACGCGGAGCAGGAATCGCTTTTAGTATAATTTCATCAAGAATATACAGGCGTGCCTTATAAGTTTTATCAAGCGCTTCCTTTATTATCTCGGGCGTCAGACCGTGTATTTTCAAATCCATCTGTATAGCTGTGATGCCATTATGTGTACCGCCGACCTTGAAGTCCATATCCCCGAAAAAGTCCTCAAGTCCTTGTATATCAACCATGGTTATAAACCGGTCGCCCTCTGTAATAAGGCCACAGGATATGCCTGCAACAGGCGCTTTAATCGGCACGCCTGCGTCCATCAGGGCGAGCGTTGAACCGCAAATCGCGCCCTGGGAGGTTGAACCATTTGACGACACAACCTCAGACACAAGCCGTATTGTGTACGGAAAATCCTCAATTGAGGGTATAACGGGCAGCAGAGCGCGCTCGGCAAGTGCACCATGACCGATTTCGCGGCGTCCCGGTCCTCGTGATGGTCGGGTTTCCCCGACCGAGTAGGACGGAAAATTATAATGGTGCATATACCGTTTGCTCTCTTCATCGTCAATGCCGTCGAGAACTTGCGCATCGCTGCTTGTTCCCAGTGTTGCAATCGTCAATACCTGCGTTTGCCCGCGAGTAAACAATCCCGAACCGTGAACGCGCGGCAACAGCCCAACCTCAGAAGCGAGCGGTCTAATCTCGTCCAATTTACGGCCGTCTACACGCTTGCCTTCATCAAGCAGCCAGCGCCGCACGATGTGTTTTTGAAGCTTGTATAGGCATTCGTCAATTTTATCTCCCATATCGGGGTACACTGCATCAAATTTCTCATGCACCTCGTTATATACGGGAATAAGGCGCTCGTCTCGAATGCGCTTGTCATCGGTGTCAAGCGCAAATCGCACCTTATCAATTGCAAATTGCATAATAGCCTCATACATCTCGGGGTCTGGTTCATTTGATTCAAACGAGAATTTCGGCTTTCCTATTTCAGCCGCAATTCCCTCAATGAATTTCACGATTTCCGTATTGGCGGCATGTCCTGCCATAATTCCATTATACATGGTTTCGTTGTCAATTTCATTGGCACTTGCCTCAATCATTGCCACAAGCTCTGATGTTGAAGCAACGGTGATATTCATTTCAGAAACATCCTGCTGCTTGGCTGTGGGATTGATTATATATTCGCCGTCTATTAATCCGACCGAAACACCGGATATTGGCCCGTCCCACGGAATGTCAGATATTGATAGTGCAATTGAAGTACCAATCATTGCAGTTGTTTCAGGAGGGCAATCGGGATCGACACTCAGAACTGTGCAAACAATCGAAACATCGTTGCGCATATCCTTGGGAAATAACGGACGGATAGGACGGTCAATCAGGCGCGAAGCAAGTATAGCCTTTTCACTTGGACGGCCTTCCCGTCTTTGAAATGAGCCGGGAATCTTGCCCACCGCATAAAGCTTTTCTTCATAATCCACCGAAAGGGGAAAAAAGTCGATGCCTTCACGCGGCTTATCCGATGCTGTAGCAGTACATAGCACCACAGTATCGCCATAACGAACAACACATGAGCCGCTGGCAAGCTGGGCAACCTTCCCGGTTTCCACAATTAGCGGGCGTCCAGCTAAAGTTGTCTCAAATACTTTGTAGTTTTCAAACATTAAAGTTCCTCCGTTTCAAATTTTTTACTTACGGAGTCGATTTAGAGTTATAGCAATAAAACCACGATTTGCCGTTAATCGCCAAACCGTCGTTTCACTGCTAAACCCGCACCGACCCGTTTTTATACACTTTGCAATGCATACAATTAAGAGAAGAGGCAGGAGGGCTAATACCCGCCTGCCTTCGTATTGTACTATTTGCGAATGCCAAGCTTTTCGATAATAGCACGATACCGCAAGACATCTTTTTTCATAAGATAATTCAAAAGATTGCGGCGATGACCTACCATTTTTAGCAACCCGCGACGTGAATGATGGTCCTTCTTGTGCACTTTAAGATGCTCGGTTAAATCATTGATTCTCTTTGTGAGAATAGCAATTTGAACCTCGGGAGAACCTGTATCGCCCTCGTGTGTTGCGAACTTCTGCATAATTGCAGTTTTTTCTTCCGGCAACATGTTTTTCACCTCTTTTGTTCTACCCAAAACCCAGCACGGGGAAACGGTGATTCCCGGTACAAATACAATCGGGCATACTCCAACGGCCGGGTAGTGGAAAAATACTGTATTTTGCCAACATATTTTATCATAGTTTTCCCCGCTTGTAAACCCCTTATTCCCAAAGCATAAAAATGTACGCAATACAATTGATTTTTGGAATTGAAGCGCAATTTTGTCTCCAATATATGAATTTACACCAGAAAAATCTACTCAAAAGCAATGGCTTTAAGAAATTTTGTGGAAAACATTAATCTAAACAACTAATAGTGCTACAATATTAACAAATTTTAAAGATTTATCATATTATCTAAGGAAAGTATTGACAAATATAATGTTATGTTGTAAACTGTACCATATAGTAGATTTTAGTTGTTATATATCTATTATTATACATTATTAATATTACTTGGTAAAGCTGTTGAAAGACAGTGACACAAAGCTAAAGGGCCTAAGGGAAATACCTATGGCAGCCAGTTGCCGCTCCACTCGCATTTTATGCGGAGTGTGTTTTTGTTGTATTGGCAGCTGCTTTAGCTTAAAGGCAGCTGCTTTTTTGATTATTTTTATAAACGAAGGTGGGATAACGGAATGTTAAATTTATCTGGCATGTCTGTAATGCAAAAAACTCTTGATGCCCTGTGGCTTAGACAACGTATTATCTCAAACAATATTGCAAACATAGACACACCCGGCTATAAGAGCAGAGAAGTAAAGTTTGAGGAATACTTAAATAACCTGACACCAAGCGTAATGTTAAAAGAAAAAGATGTTCCTGACGCCCGCATAGTGACAAGAAATGACACATCCCTGAGAGAAGACGGCAACAATGTTGATATCGACAAGGAAAGCTTGGAATTATACCGTGTGCAGATCCAATACGAATACATGGTAAGAAAGCTGTCTGATGAATTTTCAAATATCAAAACTGTTCTAATGGAGGGAAGAAGATAATATGTCGTTTTTATCAAGTCTTAACATTGCCGGCTCAGCACTTACTGCCCAGCGCTTTAGGATGGATGTCGTATCCCAAAATATAGCAAATGCCGATACAACAAGGACTGAAAACGGCGAGCCCTATTCCAGAAAGATGGTAGTAATGCGAGAGCGTTTTTCCGATATGCTTGATACACAAAGAAATAAGGTTGGTCAGGGCGTAGAAATATCCGAGGTTGTGGAAGATGACAAATCGTTTAAGCTTGTTTATGAGCCTGACCATCCCGACGCCGATGAACTTGGCTATGTTAGATACCCCAACATAGACATGGTAAAGGAAATGATGGATATGATGTCTGCGACAAGGTCATATGACGCAAATGTCACTGCCGTAAATGCGATAAAAACCATGGCTATGAGTGCCCTTCAAATCGGAAGATAATTATATTTACAAAATGAGGTGTTTTTAGTGTATATAGCGCCACTAAGCAGCATAAGCCCTGCTGAATTGATACAAAAACAGGCGCCGGCAAATGAAGTTGAGGGTGTCGGAGCAAGTTTTAAGGATATGCTATCAGGACTTATCGAAAATGTAAATGAAGCAGACAGGGTTGCCAAAAACGATATCTTAAAAATTGCGTCGGGCAATGCAGATGATTTACATACAATTATGATAAATGCCGAAAAGGCAGAAATAGCAACTTTGATGGCGGTGCAGGTCAGGAACAAGATTCTTGATGCGTATAATGAAATTATGCGGATTACTCTATAGTTTGGAACTGGAGAATAGTCATGAATCAAAAAGCGACCATGTATTTGTCCAAGTTAGTTGAATACATTAAGAATCTGGATAAAAAAAGACGTATCACATATATTGCCATATTGGCTGTGGTTGTTGTGACTACTGTTATTATTGCGGTGCTTTTAAATTTAAAGCACTATGTTGTCTTGTACAGAAATCTCGATGTCGAAGAATGTTATACGATAGCCGGAAAACTTGACGAGATGTCTGTGCCTTACAAGGTTGAAAACGACAGCACAATATACGTGGACGAAAAGGATGAGCCCAGCGTAAAAATTCAGCTTGCGACCGAGGGATTTCCAAAATCGGCGTTGAATTATGACATTTTTACCGAGAACATTGATTTCATGACTACGGATTATGAAAAGACAAAATACAGTTTGTTTTTAGTACAAGAAAGGCTGCAGGCCACTATAAAAACGCTTGATGGTGTTGAAGATGCCATTGTTTCCATTACGGTACCCGACAACAGTTATGCCGTGCTTGAAGAGGATAAAATATCTCCAAGCTCTTCGGTTGTTTTAAAGCTGAAAAACAATGTAACCCTTTCTAAAAAACAGATAAAAGGCATAGAGCTGTTGGTGGCAAGGAGTGTACCCGGGCTTTTGCAAGAAAATGTTTCGATTGTTGACCAAACAGGTGCGATTATTAATGATTATTCCGAGGACAGCTCGCTTGTATCCACTGCTGAAAAGATTAAAACCGAAAACGAAATGGCAAATATTATTTCAAACAGAATAGTCTCAGTGCTCGAGCCTATATACGGCAGAGACAAATTGAGCGTGGGCGTTAACGTGGTTTTGGACTACAGCAAAAAAGCGATAGATAAAACCGAGTATGTGCCGGGCGAAAACAATACTGGCGTAATTGATAATTTTGATCAGGAATATGAAGGGCCGGGCAATATACCGCAAAACGGGGGCATTCCCGGTACCGAACCCAACACCGAAATACCGGGTTACCATATTCCGGCGGATACTGACAATAACGAAAACATTAAGAACAAGGTAAGCGTTGATTATCTCGTGAGCCAAATCAGGGAGCAGATACAAAAAGATGGTGCTGAAATAAAGGATCTTACCGTTTCGGTGCTTATCGACAAAAAAGATATATCTGAAACAGAGGCCGACAAAATTACCGGCATTGTCGCAAACACATCGGGCGTAAGCAAAGAAAAAGTCGAGATTTTTTATACGGATTTTGCCGGGGGCAATGCCGATGAAGAACCATCGCAGGATGGCGATCTTCCTACTTTTTTTGCAGATCCGTTTGCACCTCAGTACTTGATAATTTATGGTCTTATAACGCTAATTTTAGCAGTGGCTATTATAATTATAATTCTTAAAGCCAAGCAAAAAAGAAAAAAAGAACTTGTAAAAAAATTATTGAGTGAAGAGGAACTTATGGCCAAGGTTAAAGAAACGGACATCAAATTGAGCGAAAGTGAACAAAATCATTATATCAAGGATATAAGGGAATTTGCGGTAAAAAAACCCCAGATTACAGCTTTGTTGCTCAGAAGCATGTTACAGGGAGGGCAGGGACATAATGATAACTAATAAAGTTGCTGCAAAAATGCCGGATTCCTTAAATATCTCAGACAAAGCGAACATTTCTGAATATTCCAAGGCGGCCATAATAGCAATAAACCTTGGGACGGACGCTGCTGCCAATGTGTTCAGGTACCTTAAAGAGGACGAGATAGAGCAGCTTATTATCGAAATATCAAAAATTAAAAGCGTCACCCCTGAAGTGAGCGGGCAAGTAGTGGAGGAATTTTACCAAATGTGCCTTGCCCAAAAGTATATAACAGAAGGCGGCATGCAGTTTGCAAAAGATGTGTTAGAAAAAGCCTTTGGCACACAGAGCGCCGCCAATATACTTGCCAAGGTAACAAGCGGGCTTAAGGTCAAGGCGTTCGACTTTATTAAAAAAATCGAGCCACAGTATCTTTTGGGGTTTCTTCAAAATGAGCATGCGCAAACAGTGGCGGTTATTTTGTCATATGCCAATATTGAACAGGCGGCGCATATTATTGCCCTTTTGCCCAAGGATATGCAGTTAGATGTTATCGAAAGAATGGCGACGCTTGATAGTATTTCACCCGAAATCATTAAAGATATTGAAAAATCGCTTGAAAAAAAGCTTTCTTCCGTATATCTGGATGGGTTCATGGAGGCAGGCGGAGTTAAGAATGTTGCCGAAATTCTAAACCATGTTGACAGAAGCACAGAAAAATTTATTTCGGAGGAATTGTCTAAAAGAAATAAAGAGCTGGCTGAGGAAATCCGCAAGAGGATGTTCGTGTTCGAGGATATTGTAACGCTCGAGGATTACGATATTCAGCGCATAGTTACAGAGGTGGATATCAAGGATTTGATGATTGCGCTAAAAGGCTCCAACAGCGAGACTCAGGAAGTAATCTATGCAAATATGTCATCAAGGTTGAGAGATATTATTAAAGAGGACATTAAGTACCTCAAGGGTATAAGAATCAGCGATGTAAATGAAGCTCAGCAAAGAATTGTAGATGTAATAAGAAAACTTGAAGAAAACGGCGATATCGTAATACAAAGAGGTGGTGCTGATTATGTTCTCAGTTAATCTAATAAAAAAGGATAGCGCGGACACGGGTTTGTCTTACAAACTTGAAGAATTCTATGAAGATTGCGAACAAGAAATCTTAGAGGAGGATGATAATTTTTGCCGGCAAAAGGCTGACGAGATTTTATCAAGCGCGAAGAAAAAAGCAGAACAAATTATTAAAGAAGCTGAGCAGGAGGCTCAAAGCATTATCCTCGAGGCGGATAAGAACTCTAATAAAATATATTTAGAAAGATATCGCGCATCGCAGCAATCCGGGTATTCCGACGGGCTTGCCAAGGGATATGCCGAAGTGCAGGACAAAGCCGTAAAAATGATGGAGGAGATAGAAAATCTTTGTGCCTGTTTTACTGAGGAGAGGGACAAGATTATTTATAGCAGCAAAAAGACAATTATTGATCTCGCCACGGAAATAGCTAAAAAAATTACCTGCGATAGATTTATGGCGGAGGATGGTGCTTTTCTGGCAATTTTTGAACAGGTCGTTAAAAAGCTGCCGGCCGCAACAAAGCTGACGGTTACTTTGGCGGACCAAGACTATCAGGCTATGACCTTCAATCAAGATAAACTGCATAAGCTGGCAGAAGAATTTGAGTTTATAGAAATACATAGTGACATCGGTGAAGAAAGAGGAACAATAAAGCTCGAAACCGACAGTGTGTACTTAGATGCGAGCTTAAGCAAGCAGATTGATATGGTAAAGAGCAATTTAATAGCACTTTAGCCCAGCCCCAAAAAAGCAGGGGGGAGACCAATGGATTTTGCAAAAGCCAAGCAAGCAATACGGCAATGCGAAACGATATCTTACAGGGGAAAAATTGACAAGGTTATCGGACTGACGGTGGAAGCAGTCGGACTGATGGCCGGTATAGGTGAAATATGCAAAATATATACGGTTGACGGAGGATATATTTTATCGGAGGTTGTGGGGTTTCGCAATGACAGGGCAATTCTTATCCCTTATGACAACTTGTGCAGTGTAGCCCCCGGAAGTTATGTCGAGGCTGTGAAAAACGTGCTTGAAATAAATGTTGGTTCACAGCTTCAAGGGCGCATACTTGATGGTCTCGGCACACCTATTGACGGGCTTGGTGCTATAGAAAACACTGTTAAATACTCTGTAAACGGAACACCCATTAATCCGCTCGCCAGGCCCCGAGTGACCGAACCTATATATATGGGCATAAAGGCAATTGATTCTCTGCTGACCTGTGCAAAAGGTCAAAGGATGGGTATATTTTCAGGAAGCGGTGTTGGCAAAAGCACTCTGTTAGGTATGATAGCGCAAAATGTCCAAGCCGATATAAATGTTATAGCGCTTATTGGCGAAAGGGGAAGAGAAGTAAAGGAATTTATCGAAAAGGATTTGGGCCCCGAAGGGATGAAGCGCTCTGTTGTGGTGGTTGCTACGTCCGATCAGCCGGCAATGGTCAGACTCAAATGTGCTTTTGTTGCCACAGCAATTGCCGAATACTTCAAAGACTGCGGAAAAAATGTCGTATTGCTTATGGACTCTCTCACAAGGTTTGCTATGGCACAGCGCGAAATTGGGCTTGCTACAGGGGAGCCGCCCGTAGCAAGGGGGTATACGCCGTCGGTATACTCATTGATGCCAAGGCTGCTCGAACGTTCCGGAAATTTTGAAACCGGCTCAATTACTGCATTATATACCGTTCTTGTTGAAGGCGATGATGTCAACGAGCCCATTTCCGATACGGTGCGAGGTATATTGGACGGGCACATAGTTTTGTCACGTTCAATAGCTATGAGAAACCATTACCCTGCCATAGACATATTAGCAAGCATCAGCAGGATAATGAATGACATAGTGAGCGACGATCACCTGCAGATGGCAAACAAAATGAGGCAATATTTGTCGGTTTATTATCAAAACTTTGACCTCATAAGCATAGGCGCTTATAAAAGCGGAACGAACAAAGCACTGGACGAAGCGATAAGTAAGATCGATAAAATAAACGAGTTTTTATGTCAAAAAAAGGACACGGCATTTCCTTTTGAAAAGACGCTTGAATTAATGAAGCAGGCCTTGGCTTAAAACAGGAAAGGAAAGTTGAGCTTATGAAAAAGTTCAGGTTTACTTTGCAAAGCGCATTGGGATTTAAAGAAAATATGGAAGAAAACGAGAAAACAATACTTCTTAATCTCAAATCTCAGATGAACGTTTTACAAGACGAAATAATGTTTTTGGAAAAACTGCATAACCAATATGCATCTCGCTTGAACTCTATGTCATCAGCCGGCGTTTCGGCCGCCGAGCTTAAACAGTTTAGCTTATATTTAAGAGAAATTGAAATGCTGCAAAAACAAAAGCAAAGCGAAGCCGACAAGCTGCAAAAGCGCATTGACATGCAAACCAAGGTACTGGTCAAGGCATCGACAGAGGTCAAAACATTAAATAAATTAAAAGAAGTCCAGTACGGCATATATAAAAAACTTGAGAGCAAAGAAAATGAACGTCTAATTGAGGAATTTATATGCGCAAAAGCATGATGAAAAGGCGGGTGAAAAAATGCACGAGTCGGCAGCAATAACGGCCGATAGACCGGCGGTTGAAATAAGTGTAAAGAAAACAAAAGCAAATGCACAAAAAGTTCAAAAGTTTGCAGAATTTTTATTTCCTCTGACAGTTCGAAAACAGGCAGACGAGCAGGAAGACGAGCAAATCATAACAAGCGTTATATCAAACATGACAGCCCTTTGCACTCAAGCGACAGACATACAGTTTAATGCGGATATGCCGATGCAAAAAGCCGTAACAGATGGTGATAACCAAGCATTAATAAGTGATGCAATTGAGCTTTATGCGCCTGCCAAGCCGGAGGTTGACGCCTTATTACCTCAGGAGCTGCAGGATATGGTGCCGCAGGATACAGCTTTTGATAACAAGAGCGGATTGCATATCCAAAATCACATTCAATATAATGCAGCATCTTCAGCACAATCCGAAAACTATGCTCACGAAAATAATTTGCAGATAGTTAAAAAACATTTGTCCAGCAGCTCACTGAATACCGATTTTAGCAGCGCTGATGTTGTTCATTCAATAGAATCAAGCAAAAAGTATCAGAAAATACATATTACGCAAAAAACAGAAAGCGGGCAGACACAAAGCACCAAAGTCAGCACCGTGACAGCGCGGGATCAGGATAATCCGCAGGATAAGGCTCAAACGCAGATACAGGTTGTAAAGGCACAAGATCCAAAACAAGCCGATATATTGACGCATACTAACACTTCAATGGTGTCTGGCAGCCAAACAGCCGAAACCGGAAATTCACCTTTTGAGACTATCATTCAATTTGAAAAGAAAAACGAACACAAAACGGAATTCGGCGACAACCAGCATAATTTTATTCATGAAAATCCCGTATTTGAAACGGCACGCGCCGAGGTCTATTCCGGAAAGGAAAATTCTGTTACCGCAGCTATAAAAAACAAACCCGTCGTAATGCAGATAACAGACTCAATTGTTAATAAAGAATTTAACGAAAAAACAAAATTTACAATGGAACTTTGGCCGGAGGAATTAGGCAGGGTGACTGTCGAAATGGAATACACCGACGGCAAACTGTCACTCAGACTCATTGCCGAAAATGCAGGCACCTCAAAGCTTTTGTCCGAAAATATCGCACAGCTGAAATATGAGTTAACGGACAGGCTTATGGATACTACGAACATAGACGTACAAACCGGTTCTTCCAATACTTTCGCCGATTTTACCGAAGGCTTTGGACAGCAAGGCAATGATAATACTGCAAAAGCTCGATATACCGGAAGTTATGTAAAGGGCGGCGATATAGACCACGGTATTGAAAATGCGCAGCAGATTATCAAAGCAAAGCAGCTGTTAAATTATCTTGTTTAAGGGGGTATGTGACATGGCTATCGCACCGACAGCAAGCATCACGGCAAACCAGAATTATGTAAACGGGGCCCAGAAAAGGGGTGGATACAACGACATTTCAATGCAGGATTTTTTCACCCTTTTGGCGGCACAGCTAAAAAATCAAAACATGTTGAATCCGGTTGAAGATACACAGTTTCTTTCGCAGATGGCACAGTTTTCATCGCTTGCCGCCACTCAGCAGCTAAACGAAAGCTTTTCAAACTTTCTTTCGGTGTCCTATATCGGCAAAAATGTAAAGGCGTCACACACAAGGCCCGACGGTGAAACTGAACTGATAGAGGGCACTGCCCAAAAGGTTGAGTTTATCGGGGGAGAAACTTATATCACCGTAAATGATATTAAAGTCGGATTTGATGAAATAATTGAAATTTCAATATAAATTTGAGGAGGTAAATATAAATGTTAAGGTCTTTATATTCGGGAGTTACGGGGCTTAGGACACATCAAATTAAAATGGACGTAATAGGCAACAACATTGCAAACGTGAACACAACCGCTTTCAGAGCAAGCAGAGTGACATTTAAAGATATCTATTATCAAACAATATCCGGGGCATCCGCCGGTTCCAATGTCGCCGGAGGCACAAACCCCAGACAGATAGGATACGGTTCCACAGTGTCATCAATTGACGTTATTAACACAAGAGGCGGCATTCAAATCACCGACAGGACATTGGATTTATATATTTCCGGCGAAGGCTACTTTGTGGTGAGGGACAAGACAGGCTCCGACATCTATACACGGGTAGGCAATTTTACCTTTGATGCCGGGGGAAGGCTTGTTGACTCAAACGGTTTGCAAGTTACCGGCTGGCAGCCCTATAATGACTCCAATCTGGACGCATCACCGATTATAATCCCCAACATTGACGACTATACTAATATTTTTATAAGCAAAGAGGGATTAATTACAGGCGTTTACTCCGGTGAATATCCCGAGCATCTGCCGAATACATACGAAAATATTGGAAGCCTGTCGGATATTTCTGTTGCCGGGTATACAAATATTCGATATGAAAACGGACAGCTTGTCGGAGACAATACCACTACAGGCGACACGGATGTAATATATGGCAATATAGAGTTTAATGCTGACGGTACAGTTACAGGTGACGGTACCTTAGGCAATGTTATCATTGCTAATCTTAGTGATTTTGTGGCAGAGCCGGCTGATTATAGAGATTGGGAGATTGCTGAGGACGGCACGATTTCAGCAGTTTATAAAGGGCACTTTACCGGGACACAAGAGACGCTCGGCTCTATTAACGGACCGTCACTGACAATACCCGGATATAGTGACGTTGTATTTGAAAACGGCAACTTGGTAGGCATTGATGATATTACAGGCTTAAGCACAACAATCTACACAAATGTTGAAATCGGTCCGGCAGGCGTTCTTGTAGGGGATAATGCAGTGACCGGGGCAAACGCAGAGACAATATCCACAGTGGACATTAGCGGACTTGTTTCAAATGTATTGCTGTTCAGTGAATACAGCTTAGCACCCGATGGCACGGTAACCGGCCTATACACATCCAATCAGGTGCCTATGCATATTCCCGGCGAGATCGAGGTTTTGGGGCAGGTGGCGGTGGCCAAGTTTATAAACCCCGAAGGGTTGTCTCAGCAGGACGGAATATATTTATTTGAAACACAAAACTCAGGTTCGCCGGAAGTTGTCAGTCCCGGAAGTAATGCTACCGGAGTGATTGTATCAGGCGGTCTTGAAATGTCAAACGTTGATCTTTCTAAAGAGTTCACAGATATGATAACCACCCAAAGAGGTTTTCAGGCTAATTCAAGGGTAATAACAGTTTCGGACGAAATGCTTCAGGAGCTTGTTAACCTTAAAAGATAAAATGAACATATGACAAATCGGGGGTGACGTCATGATTAAGCTAACAAAAATTAACGGCGAGACTCTATATCTCAATCCTATGATTATTGAAAGCGTTAATTTTACGCCTGATACTGTTATCGTTCTGACCAACGGCAAAACGATGGTTGTCAGCAACTCGATAGATTATATTGTAGATGAGATTGTAAAATTTTATAACAAGCTAAAATTTATACCCCCCATCGGCAATATAAAAGAATAATAGAAAAGTTAGATGGTGTTAAATGAATACGATTATAGGATTTGCATGCGGAATAATTGTTCTTGTAGCTGGCATTATGAGTAATGGCGAATTGATGGCTTATTACGATGTCGGTTCTATCTATATTACACTTGGCGGAACCTTAGCTTCCTTGATAATAAACTTCCCGTTCAAGGTTATAAAATCCACTATTGTTGCAATTTTTAAAATATCTTTTCGAAAGAAGCAAGACCCTTTTAAAATTATTGACAACATAGTGGAACTTGCGGAACAAGCCAGAGAAAGCGGGCTTTTATCTCTTGAAGATAAGGTTGACGAATACAATAATAGTTTTTTAAAAAAAGGAATATTGGCGATTACTGCTTCACATGACACGGCTGTAGTTAGAAAAGATCTTGAAATGGATTTGTATTTTGTAGAGCAGCGTCATGCATCTGTCCATGAAGTTCTTGAAAAAGGTGCGGCTTATGCTCCTGCCTTTGGTATGATAGGTACGCTTGTCGGACTTATCAACATGCTGAAACAACTAAATCAAGATCAATCAGCACTTGGTCCAAATATGTCAATTGCTTTGGTTACCACTTTTTATGGCGTTGTCCTTTCCAACTTGGTGTTTCTTCCTTTAGCCGGCAAGCTCAAGAAAATGAGTGAAGAAGAAATTATTTGCAAACAACTTATTATCGACGGGGTAATAGCAATTCAGGAAGGTCAAAATCCGCGCCTTATTAAAGAGAAGATGTTAGGTTTGTTCCCGGAAAAGGAGCAGTCAAAAGGCTTCCACCCATTTAAAAAGAGAAGGTATGCTAATGAGCCGGTTTTAGAACACGGTAAATAATTATGCTAACTGAATAATCAGAAAACGGCATATGGGGGGGTTGTAATGTTAAAACGACGACAAAAGCCATCTGACGATAGTTCGGGGACATGGATGACTACATACAGCGATACTGTTACATTGCTTTTATGCTTTTTTGTATTGTTGTTCGCATCGTCAACAATAAACGAAACAAAGTGGAGACAGATTGTGGAATCCTTTACACAAGGAGGATATGTAGTCCAGCCGTCTGATTATGAAACATCAAGCGAACTGCCGTTGGAACCGCCCAAAGAAAGCCCGAACGACAGGCTTTATTCAACAATAAAGGATTATATTGACAACCATAATCTTTCATCAAAGGTGTTTCTTACAAAAGGAGAAAACACGGTAACCTTGAGGTTTGGCGATACTATATTGTTTGATCCGGACAGAACCGTGCTGCGTGAAGATGGAAAAAAAATACTTAATAACATATGTGACATTTTAAAAGAATCTATAGAATTAATTGAAATGATCCATATTGAGGGGCACACCGCTGCAAATCCAAAGGGAAAGCCGCAGTTTACCAATACGTTTGAGTTTTCCACGCAAAGGGCAGTCAATGTTTTAAAGTATGCGCTTAAGGAAAAAAACATTGATGTAAAGAAATTAAGCGCTGTTGGATATGGGCAGTACCACCCGATAGGCGACAACGAGACAGCAGAGGGCAGAAGCAAAAACAGGCGTGTCGAAATCGTAGTAACAAGCTATGACAGTTTAGAGTCCGATTGAGTTTTATTTTAGCAGAAAGGCGAACCACCATGAAGGATGTAATGTCTCGGTTAAGTTCTGGGGATTTGGCGAACAAAAAATCAACAATGTCAAGCAAAGGCATAAAACAAAAAATAATAAAAGACTATGATTTTAAGCTGCCAAAGAAGTTTACCAAGGAGCAGCTTAGGACACTGCTCGGCGTAAATGAAATATATGCAAGGCATTTATCGTCATACTTGACAGCTACATTAAGAACTTTTTGCCGTGTAGACGTAACTGCGGTTGAAGAGACCAAATATATTGAATACACAAATTTAATGCACGATTCCTCTTTACTTGGTATTTTCGAATTAAACCCTTTTGAGGGCAATGTTTTAATGGAGCTTTCACAGGAATTAACGTTTGTTATTATTGATATGATGCTTGGCGGTATTGGGAATTGCGATATAAATAACAGGGACTATACAGATATTGAAATGGTGCTGATGAAAAGATTTTTTAAAAACATCATATCGTTTTTTACAGATGCGTGGAGCGGTGTGGCCGATGTGGAGCCGGTTTTCATCAAAACCGAAACGAGTAACGGAGCAAATCAGGTAATGCACCTTGACGAAGTTGTGGTGGCAGTCACACTAAATGTAAACATAAAAGAAACCAGCGGGAAAATTTCAGTTATACTTCCTTATGTATGGCTTGAATCAATAAACGATAAGCTGTACACAAGATTTAGACTTGCAGAAAAAAAGAATGATGTTGACAGCGAGACTACAAAAAAAGTTATTT
This sequence comes from Oscillospiraceae bacterium, assembly GCA_028697255.1. Taxonomy (GTDB): domain Bacteria; phylum Bacillota; class Clostridia; order Oscillospirales; family Acutalibacteraceae; genus Avimonas. Next base: position 13,721 of record JAQVFM010000018.1, on the reverse strand, counting down.
TAGAAAAAATAAGTAGAACAAGCATTTTCATAACAGCAATTCTCGGCAACACGATGATACGGACAAAGGATCTTATGAATTTAGAGGTCGGAGATATTATCAGGCTAAATGAAAAACCCGGTGATTTTGTCAAATTAAATGTAGGCTCTAAAACCTGGTATTACGCAAATCTTGGTCTAAAAAACAGCCATAAGGCAGTAAAGATAGTAAAAAGTTTGCATGAGGAGATGTAACATATATGGATGAAAAAAAAGTTGAAAAAATTGATGATAAAAAGATAAAAGCAAAAGAGGAAAAAACCGATGATAGTCCCATTACTGAGAAAAGCGTAAAGTCATACTACCTATCAGATTTATCCTCTAACAATAATCAGGAATCTGCCTCTTTGCAAAACCTTGATATTGTTATGGATTTGCCAATGGAAGTAAACGTCCAGATAGGAAAAGCAAAAAAACGGATTAGAGAAATAATCGAGTTTACCCAGGGTTCGATAATTGAGCTGGACAAGCAGGCTGGAGATCCTGTTGATATCATAGTCAACAACGAGCTTATCGCAAGGGGAGATGTTATTGTAATCGATGACATTTTCGGCGTGAGGATTACTGAAATAGTAAAATAGAAAACTTTGTACAGTGCCCGGTTTAATTTAATAAGAGGTGTGTTCAGTGAGCGGCTTTGAAATGTTTTTGTCAATGCTTTTATCAATTATCGGCATAGTTGTTGTCCTTGTTTTAGCTTATTACGGCAGTAAGTGGCTTTCGAAAAAATACATGTCAGTGGCAGGCGGCAAGCATGTTCGGATAATAGAGCGCACCCCAATTGCACAGGATAAAAGCATTGTGATTGCAGATATTCTGGGCAGTAAATACATACTCGGGATAAGCGGACAGCAAATCACGCTGCTTAAAGATTTGGGTGAAATAGACATCCCTTATGAAAATCATTATCAGGGACGTGAGTTTTCAGAAATTTTAAAAGATATGCTTAAAGCACCTGTCAATCAGGTTAGAAATAAGTTTAAAGGTGGAAAATGATGAGACGAAAAAGAAAAATCCGCTTAAAAAAGCTTATTTCATTTATTTTTATCATTATCTTATTAACAATTACGGCTTCGGCACAAGAAGCAGACAAACAGCCTCTTTCACAAAGTATGGAGCTTTTGCTCCTTATCACTGTTCTAAGCCTCGCCCCATCAATCATTATAATGATGACCTCATTCACAAGAATAAGCATTGTGCTGTCGTTTGTTCGAAACGGATTAGGACTTCAACAAACGCCGCCCAACCAGGTGCTGATAGGACTTGCGCTTTTTTTAACGCTGTTTATTATGTCACCGGTAATATCACAGGTAAACAATGATGCAATTAAGCCATATACGCAAGGTGAAATAACGCAGGAGGAAGCATTTTCGTCGGCTATGAAGCCAATCAGAAAGTTCATGCTTAAACAGACAAACAGGCAGGAAATGAAGCTTTTTTTAAAGCTGTCAAATCAGGAAACTGTAAAGGATTATGACGATATTCCCAATGAAGCGTTAATTCCTGCGTTTATATTAAGTGAACTTAAAAAAGCATTTATTATGGGATTTATGATACTAATTCCTTTTTTGATTATAGATATGATAGTTGCAAGCACTCTAATGTCCATGGGTATGATTATGGTACCTCCTGTTATGATATCGCTACCTTTTAAACTTATTCTTTTCGTAGTTGTAGATGGATGGAGCCTGGTTGTTAAAACACTGGTTACAAGCTTTACATAAAGGTCTGGAGGGTGATGAATGACACAGGGAGAGGCAATCGGTGTATTAAGTGATGCACTGCTTACAGGATTAAAAATAGCTGCACCAATTTTAATAGTCAGCGTTTTAGTGGGGCTCGTTATATCGGTTATACAAGCAGCTACGCAGGTAAACGAACAGACAATAACCCTTGTGCCTAAAATTTTGGCTATTGCTTTTGTTCTGATATTCCTCGGATCATGGATGTTGAACACCATGGTGGATTTTGTGAACAGAACGATTTCAAACATGCTTTCTTTAATAATATGAAGACCTTGGAAAATAAAAAATGTTTTTGAATATATTTGACGATTACACCTTATTTTTACTTGTTTTAATGAGAATAAGCGGCGCTGTCTTAATTAACCCTCTATTCGGCAGAAGAAATGTTCCCAGCCTTGTCAAAGCGGCGTTTGCATTGGTACTTTCGGCGGTTCTTACCGTTTCGATACAAGGGGCTGCACCCGCACCTCAAATATCGTCACTATTTGAATTTATCTGCAAGGCAGTTGTGGAATTTGGAGTTGGATATGCAATTTCTTTTATATGCAGCGTATTTTTTTCTGCAGTCATTACAGCCGCCGATATTATTGATATTCAACTCGGAATAGGGATGGCCAAGGCTTTTGACCCGGGCAGCAACATTTCCGTTCCAGTTACCGGTTCGATATTCAACGCATTTTTAGTAGTTTTGTTTTTCATCTCAAACGGTCACATTACGTTGTTTAAGCTTTTGTCAGACACTTTTACTGCAATACCCTGCGGTTCCGATATCTCGCTTTCTAAAGCTGCGCTTGCAGCGACAAGTGTAATAGGGTCGGCGTTCACTATTGCTTTAAAGTTCGCCATGCCAATCATAACAATAGAACTGGTTACCGAGTTAGGGTTAGGGGTGCTGACAAGGGTTGTTCCAAACATAAATGTGTTTACTGTAGGAATACAGCTAAAACTTATAGTAGGTTTAGCAGTACTTCTGATTATGGCACCTGTTTTTGGTTCCTTTTGTGACGAGCTTCTCATCATGATGTTTGACAATATTGTAAAAGTGATAAGCAAGGTTTAATACTGCCGCAAAATGTGGAAGATGTGTAAAAAGGCTTGAAAGGGGTTTTTTGATTGGCAGGTGAAAGAACAGAAAAAGCAACTCCAAAGCGGCGCCAAGACGAACGAAAAAAGGGTAATGTATTTCAAAGCCGCGACATATGTGTTGCTTTAAACCTGTTAGTTATGTTCGTGGCGTTAAAATGCTTGGGAGCATATTTATATAAATATATTCAGCAGACCATGGTTTTGTTTTTTAAAGGCGCAGGCAATATAAAAAGCTTAAATTACGAAACCGTTTCAAAGATTACTACTTTGGCGATAGGCAGAACAATAGTACCTGCGCTTCCACTGCTTCTCATTTCCGGGATAACCTATTTCTTGTTATCAGGTTTTCAGACAAGGTTTATTTTTAATACCAAAAGGCTGGCATTCAAACTTGAAAGGCTTAACCCATTAAACGGCCTAAAAAACTTCTTTTCAATACGCTCTTACGCTCAACTTATCAAATCCATACTTATCATTGTGGTTGTCGGTCTTGTCATTTATTCCGGTATTAAGGATTTTTCCAATACCCTGCTTTCCTACTATTCAATGCCTGTGGCACAGACCGTATATTATGTGGGTAATTCTGTTTTTAATTTGTTCATTAAAGTGTGTGCAGTGGTTGTGGCAATTGGTATTTTAGATTACTTTTACCAATGGTGGCATTATGAAAAAAGCATTAGAATGACCAAGCAAGAAATAAAAGAAGAATATAAGATGATGGAAGGAGATCCTGTCATCAAATCCGAGCTTAAAAACAGGCAAAGGAAAATAGCTACCACAAGAATGATGCAAAGAATACCTCATGCGGATGTTGTCATAGCAAATCCGCAGCATTACGCGGTTGCGCTTAAATATGATGCTTATAAAAATGATGCGCCTGTAGTTATTGCAAAAGGACGCGATTATATTGCCCTAAAAATAAAAGAAGCTGCGGCAGAACACGGTATAAGAATAGAAGAAAACCCCCCGCTTGCAAGAGCGTTGTACAAGTCTGTTGATATTGACTGCGAAATTCCTCCGGAATTCTACCAAGCGGTTGCAGAGGTCCTGTCATATGTCTACGGGGTTGCAGAAAAGGACAGAATTTAATTTTATTTTTGATATAGGTTGAGGATTATAACATTATGAAGATTATAAACAATATGCTTGCTGTTTTTGTGGTCGCGATAATACTGCTTATTGTTATACCTCTGCCACCCGTAATGTTAGATATAATGATAATCTTTAACATACTTGTTTCGCTTATCATAATGCTCAATACAATGTATACAAAAGATGCGCTTGAGTTTTCTGCGTTTCCCTCTCTTTTGCTTATCACCACCCTTTTCCGTGTAGGGTTGAATGTGTCGTCCACAAGACTTATATTGTCAAACAACGGGCATGCCGGTCAGGTTATAAAAACATTCGGAAATTTTGTAATAGGCGATAATGTGGTTGTCGGCGTTGTTGTGTTTATAATCATTGTTGTAATACAATTTATTGTTATTACAAAAGGTGCGGAAAGGGTTTCCGAAGTCGCAGCAAGATTCACCTTAGATGCAATGCCGGGTAAGCAGATGTCCATAGATGCAGATTTAAACTCTGGTATTATTGATGAAAAAACAGCAATTGAACGCAGAAATAAAATTCAACGAAGCGCTGATTTTTATGGTGCTATGGACGGTGCAACAAAGTTTGTAAAGGGCGACGCCATTATTTCAATTGTTATTATATTTGTTAATATAATCGGCGGCGCCGTAACCGGACTAATGAGCGGCATGGGAGACATGTCGGGCATAATGCAGACGTATACCATAGCAACTATTGGTGACGGATTGGTAGCGCAGCTTCCGGCGCTTATGATATCTACCGCAACCGCAATGATTGTGACGCGCGCAGCCTCGGAAAACAGCTTAAGTGCCGAGCTTACGAGTCAACTTTTTTCTCAGTCCATTGTGTTGATAATAGCCGGAGGGGCAATGTATGTTTTATGCCTTATTCCCGGCATGCCTAAATTACCGCTGTTGGTGCTGGCAACATTTTTTGTCGTTATAGGTGTCAGGCTGAAAAAAGAAAGTGCAGCGATTGAAAAAGAGGATGAACCTAAAATACCCGAAACCGATTTGGATTTTTATCGCGATATAGAAAACGTATATTCATTGTTGTCTGTAGAGCAGATAGAGATGGAGTTTGGTTACAGCATAGTACAGTACATAGACAGTCCCGAAAAAAGCAGCTTTATGGATAGGGTGGTTATGCTGCGAAAGCAGATTGCAGCTGAATATGGTTTTGTAATCCCTTCTGTGCGCTTAAGAGACAACATACAGCTATCCCCCGGAGAATATGTAATAAAAATTAAAGGTGAGCAGGTTGCGAAAGGCGAGGTTTTGGTCGATCATTACCTTGCTATGCCCGGCGAAGACCAGCTCGTTGACGAAATAGAAGGAATAGATGTGATTGAGCCGGTGTTCGGATCAAACGCAAAGTGGATAACTGACGACCAAAAAGAGGACGCCGAAGTGTATGGATATGCTGTGGTTGACGCTATATCGGTAATTATCACACATCTATCCGAAACCGTTAAAAGGCACTCAAATGAATTGCTGGGAAGACAGGAAGTCTCACAAATTCTTGAAAACGTTAAAAAGTATAACAGGGGGCTCGTTGAAGATACCATTCCATCGGTAATATCTATAGGAGACTTGCAGAAGATATTGGGCAATTTATTAAGTGAATCGCTGCCCATCAAAGATATGATTACTATACTTGAAACAATATGCGATTACGGTTCGGTGACAAAAGACACAGACATGCTGACCGAATATGTAAGACAAGCCCTAAAAAGAACCATTTCACGTCTGTATGTGAGGAACAACAAACTAAATGCCATTGTTCTTGATCCCGAGCTTGAAAAAAGCATTATGTCTTCTGTAAGAAAAACCGAGCACGGATCATATGTGGCAATGCAGCCCGATGCAATGCAGAGGATTGTTACCTCTCTTATTGAGGAGCTAAAAAAAGTTAAGGGTAAAGGCGATAAGATTATTGTGCTGACTTCTCCCGTGGTACGCTTTTATTTTAGAAAAATGACCGAACAGCTGCTGCCCGAAATAACAATCCTGTCATATAACGAACTGGAAAGCAACGTGCAGGTCACCGCTTTAGCTACCATTCAGTAACACCGGGGCGAATTTTATTCACCCGCAAAAAACATACGGGCAGGCTGTGTTTGCCCGTATGAACAAAACACATAAAGGGGTGAAATTAAAGTGATTAACGAATTATCAAAAGTCAATACCTCTTTAAATTCCAACACCGCAAAATTGTGGGATAAATATAAGCAGACAGGCGATAAAGAACTGAGAAACAAGCTTGTTATGCTTTATATGCATCTTGTGGAGATAACCGCTAAAAAAATGTACCATGTTTTTTCAAACAAAGCATCAATTGAGGATATTATCAGCAACGGTATGATAACGCTTATAAAAGCGGTTGAAAGCTATGATCCAAATCGTGATGTTAAGTTTGAAACGTATGCTTCGTTAAGGATAAGAGGATCGGTCATCGATTACATAAGAGGTCAGGACTGGGTGCCGAGAACGGCAAGGGATAAGGTGAAAAGAATTGAAACATGCTATGAAAAAATAAAAGCAAGAACGGGACGCGAGCCGGGGTATAAAGAAATTGCGGAAGAAATGGGCATTACACAAAGTGAAGTCGAAAATATACTTTATGAATCACACAGCTACAATATTATATCATTTGAAGAAATAGTAAATTTTAATATAAAAGATAACTGCCTATCACCTCAGGACCATATTATTGAACGCGAGACCAAGGAAAAACTTGCAAAGGCTATAGACAGCCTGCCGGAAAAAGAGAGATTAGTCATATCGCTTTTTTATTATGAGGAGTTGAGAGTAAAGGATATTGCAAGCGTTATGGGCATTAGCTCGTCACGCGTTTGCCAAATACATTCGATGGCACTTGTAAGAATAAGGAAAGCTCTTAACAGTTATTTAATGCTTGCCAGATGATTTATACTATTGTAAACCGTAGACATCTTGCCGCTTTTTTAAACTGATAATAGTATTAAAATGCTGCTTTATATTAGTATTCAGGTGCCAAGTGTATATAAAAAATTGATAAACCTTTGGAAAGGATGATTTGCATGGTAAGAGGTTTTTACACAGCCGGAGCGGGAATGGTTGCAAACAGCAGAAAACTTGACATAACCGGTGACAATATTGCAAACACAAGGACGAGCGGTTATAAAAAAGACAAAGCGGTTAGCTCGGCATTTCAGCAAAGGCTTGTTATGAAGCTTGACAGCACAGCACTTCAGCAAAGCATGCAAATAGGCAGCATAAGCCAGGGACAGACAATTGACAGTGTATTTACAGATTTTGAACAGGGCGTGCTGACACATACCGGAGGCGTTTTTGATCTGGCTATAAGCGGCGATGGTTTTTTCTCGGTGTTGGGTGAGCAAGGTGTTCTTTACACAAGAAACGGAGAGTTTTACCTTGATGATAATGGCTTTATAACCAGCATATCCGGTGGATTTCTCTTAGGACAAAACGGGCCGATAAATACCGGTGGCAGTCATTTTGAGGTAACACCCGCCGGAGAGGTATTTGTTAACGGAGAAATGATTGACATTCTCGAGATCTTTAATCCGGCGAACATGGATGCTCTTGTAAAACATGATCAGGGCATGTTCGCGTTAGTGGGTGATGCCGGTCAAAGGGCGTTTACGGGAAGGGTTTGCCAGGGGTATTTGGAAGCTTCAAACGCAGATATGATTGAAGAAATGATGGATATGCTGGTCAGCCAGCGCTCGTTCCAGTCGTGCAGCCAGGTTGCAAAAATGATTGACTCAACGTTGCAAAAAGCTACTGAATTAGGCAGAATGAACGTATAAGGAGAGTGACATAAATATGATAAGGGGATTTTATACAGCAGGATCGGGCCTTGCATGCCAGCAAATGGCAATGGACAACACGGCAAACAACATTGCCAATGTCAACACAACAGGTTTTAAGAAACAAAGAGTTAGATTCGGGCAGCTTCTGTACAGCAATCTTGGAACCCAAGACGGAGGCATACAGAACCTCAAGGTCGGTAATGGGGTGAGGGCTGCCGAGATTACCACAAACCACGCACGCAATGGATTTGTGCATACCGGAAACGAGCTTGATTTTGCGCTTGATTGTGAAGGTTATTTCGGGGTGATAACAAATCAAGGTGTAAGGTATACAAGAGACGGCACTTTTTACATTTCGTATGAGCAGTCGGGGAATTATCTTGTTACGGCGAGCGGTGGCTATGTTGCCGGAAAAGATGGCGGCAGGGTGCTTGTCGATGGTGAGGATTTGCAAAGCAAAATTGGAATATTCAACTTTTCGAACCCGACAGGACTTGATAAAGGCGGCGATAATCTTTTTGTGGCAACAGAAAGGTCGGGCGAGGCATATGCGGCTGATGGCACAGTACGAGCCGGCTATATCGAAATGTCAAATGTGGATATGGTTGGCGAAATGTCAGATTTGATAGCAATACAAAAAGCCTTTCAGTTTAATGCCAAGATGATACAGACCGCGGACGAAATTGAAAATATTATAAATAATTTAAGATAAAATTAAACAATTTTAAAAATCGTCCGATATATAAGGTGAAGATTGGTATAAAGAAAGTCGGGTGGCAATTATGCGTATAAATAAGATAAACCATATCTCACCTTCAGTCACACCGAAAAAACTTCAAAGTAAGACTGGCGTGCAGGGATCAAAAAGAAATACCGACAGAATTGAGATTGATACCGGTTCGTCTGTCAGTCGGATGGAGCTTGCAATAAAAGAAAATATTGTTAAGTTTCAAAGCAGAAAGCTCAGTGTGGAAAAGCTTGATTCCATTAAACAGAGAATAGAGCAAGGCAGTTATCGTGTAGATACCGGTGACATTATTAAAGCTATGCTTTTATAATCTCCTTTGTGAGGAAAGAGGCGAGGGGTGTTGAAAAAAACCCGACAGCTATTAAGGGTTTTGCAGGATCAACTTGATACCTGCAACAAATATTTAACTATCCAAAACAAAAAAACACATTGTTTAGTCGTTGGAGATATCAAAGTGCTTGACGCAATTGTTCGTGATGATCAGTTGTTTGTTATGCAAATAGAGAGCCTCGAGCACAAAAGAACAAAGCTTTTAGATGAGATGGGGCTTTCCGAAATGACCATAAACGAGGTTATCGAACGCTGTGTCGAGGATGAGTATAAAGATAAATACACTGAGGTTTTTGAAAATCTTAGTGATGTATTATTTAAATTGAAAAAAGTTAATGATTTAAATCAAAAATTGCTCAAACAGCGCCTGTCAGTTGTCAATGAGCTGTTGTCAAAAGATCACTCAAATGAGGCGGAAAACATTAGGTTTTACAAGGTTTAGAGATACGCGGAGGTTAATATGAGAGCCACTTTTTTTGGATTTGAAGCAGCCAGAAAAGCTTTGATGGTAAGCCAAAGGGCTTTGGATGTTACCGGGCAAAATGTTTCAAACGTAAATACCGAAGGATATACAAGGCAAAGGGTCGATATTTCGTCGCTGTCTCTTGACACCGGGGCAACAAGATATGCAAGGGCAAAAGGCGATTCAGTTGGTCAGGGAGCAGACATCAAGGGCATACAGCAGATTAGGGATCAATTTATTGATATCCGGTATAGAAAAGAGTCTGCCGAATTAGGAAAGTTGTCTGTGAGGTTATCTGTACTTACCGATATAGAGAACGTGCTTGACGAGATATCAACAAACGGTCTTAACGAAAGGCTTAATGATTTTTATAATAAACTGCAGGATTTTTCTTTAAACGCCGAAACCGTAGAGTTTGCTTCGATATTCAGATCATCGGCTCAAAAGGTTGCCGAAGTGTTTAATCAGTATTCTCTAAGCTTAAAAGATATTAAGGAACAGCAGGTTTTCTATGCCAAAACCGACATAGATGATGTAAATCGAACCATAAAAAGAATTGCTGAACTAAATTTTCGAATAAAAGGTGAATATGCACACGGTTATAGCCCTAACGAGCTTTTGGACGAGAGAAATCTAATGCTTGATAAATTGTCGGGTCTAATCGGGGCAGACTATGAGCTAAAGCCGGACGGTCAGGTTTCGGTTAAGCTTAATGGTACATACATTATTGACAGTGAAATAAACAATAAGATAAGCACTCTATCTTTTGAGGCTTCGGGTTATCCCGTGTCGGTAATGCTTAACGGCAAACAAGAGATAGAGATTACTTCCGGCAGTATTGCAGGATATATCGAAGGTCTTAACGGTAAAGGCATTTATGCATCGGCCGACGAAGACGGCACAAGGGGTATAGCATATTTCGAGCAAGCGATTGATGACTTGGCGAAAGCTTTTGCCGATAATTTCAATAACATTAATGATCCTTCAGGCATAAATCTGCTATTTGTCGGAGACGAAAACGGTAATATTACTGCCGAAAGTATCAGGCTGTCCGATGAATGGCTCAACGATGCGCAGTTTATTACGGAATCTGACTTGTCATCTGAGGATGGCAGCAACCAAAACCTGCTCAAAATGCTGGACAGCATGAACACAAAGCGGAGTATAACACCATATTTTACGGGAACATTTGAAGAGTTCGCAGTGTCATTGATAGGTGATATCTCAATTGAGACCGAGTACACCCGAGATATGCGAGACGCATCAGAATTTGTTTTAAATACTATTTATAACCAGCGTGAGTCCATTATGGGCGTTTCTATTGACGAAGAAGCTATAAATATGGTGAAATACCAAAAGGCATACAATGCCGCGGCCCGCATTATGACAGCAATGGACGAAATGCTCGAAGTTCTTATAAACAGAACCGGCATTGTTGGAAGATAAGGGGGCATTACTTATGCGCGTTACCAATAACATGTTTGTCAATAAGTTTACCAGAAGTATCAACAGTGCAGCCTCAAACATGGATGCTATCGGTGAACAGGTTTATACAGGGATGAAGTTTTCTAAAGCTTCGGAGGATACAGCCGGAGCTCTTAAAGCATTTAAAATAAGAAGAAGTATAGCAAGAACAGAACAATATAGAAATAATATCCGCGATATACAAGGCACATATGATGAAATTGAGTCTACACTTATGGGCATTTCAGATATTTTGTCACAAGCCAAGGATTCTTTAATACAGGCTGTCAACGGGACAATGTCCGAAGAAAACAGGCAAGTTACGGCTAACATCATTAAAAGCTTACAGGATCAGATTTTTAAGCTTGGAAACACTAATTTTGCGGGTAAATACATTTTTGGCGGTCCGAACACGGTGACTCCCCCTTTTACTATTGATTCGGGAAAGCTGTTTTATAACGGTGAGGATATGGATAATGCATCGGTAAGTACCGAGCAGATATACGCTGATATCGGACTCGGACTTGCATTTGATGTGTCGGGACAGCCACTTGCACATTCTGCCTTGCCGGTCGGCATTCCGGGCAGTCAAATTTTGGGATATGGCATCGACGAAAATGGGTTTTCAAACAATATTTATAATCTATTTTCTCAAATAGTTACATCGCTTCAAAACAACGATATGTCTCAAATGGAGCAATATTTGCAAAAGCTGTCTCAAAAATTCGACACTATTTTAGTTGAGGTTGCCGGGATAGGTGAAAGGTGTAATTTTATCGAATTTTTGGATGATAGGTTATCATTAGATGAACTTAATCTTAAGAATAAGCAAAATTCGGTTGAATCCGTTGATGAGGCCGAGGCGATTATGCACTATAAAATGGCAGAGATGACATACAAAGCCGCGCTTCAAATGGGTTCCAAAATGCTTGAGCTTTCACTTCTTGATTTTTTAAGGTAAATTTGAGGTGTCACAATTGCGACCACTTTTTAGAATAAGTTCCGTTCCAATACAATTGCGGTTCGAATCTAAAAAGGCCGAGCTAAAAATCCACAGTCCAAAGCCACAGTTGAAGATAGTCCGTAAGGTTAACGGGCTTAAAATAAGGACCGAGCCTGCAAGGATAAATATATCTAACAAGGGGCTAAGGCAAAGCATACTTTCCCTGAAGCCGACACTTGCCCTTATGAAAGAGTATGCAGCAAAGGCAGTGACGGCAGCACGGGAAGCAGTTGGTAATACAGTTGAAGAGGGCAATGCTATGGCCACCCACAATGTCAGCATTGCTGATATTGTTGCTGAAAGGTTTTTTCCCGTTATCGAAACCGCACTTAGCTTTATTCCAAACGGTGGTCCGGAAATAACAGTAACCGAAGGAAAGCTGGATATTAGTTATATCCCCGATGAACTTGAGTTTATCTGGGATATCAGCCGCCCTGTTTTTGAATATGTTCCTTATGAATTAAAAATACATATAGTAAAACACCCCCAGGTGATTATAGAACATATTCCGGAGAATTATAATCGACCTAAAGTCAGATGCAAAGAGCATGGTTTCGAGGCGAGAGTATGATTAATGGTGATAATGTTATGGAAGCAAAAACAAATCAAAGCTCGAATACGCTCATTTTTGAGGACGGCATATTGGGGTTTGAAGATATAAAGCGATATGACCTTAAATTTTCAAAGGATATATGGCCGTTTATACATCTTCAATCGCAGTGCGGCCGGGTTAGCTTTATTGTATGTGACCCGGTTTATTTTTACCCCGGCTACAAGCCGCCATTAAACAATAGGGTATGCAGAGAGCTTAAGGTAAAATGTAAAGAGCATTTGAGATGTCTTGCCATCGCTACTATTCCGGGCAACATTAAAGACATTACTATTAACCTGAAATCACCGATTGTGTTGAATATAGAAAACAATCATGCAAAGCAATATGTAACAGACGAGCCGGATTACCCTATAAAATTCAGAATTATAAAAGATAACGAGTTGGTATAAATGCTTATTATTTCAAGAAAACCGGGGGAATCATTTCTTATAGGGCAAGACATTGTGGTTACCGTTTTGGAAATAGACGGTAAGGTACGAATCGGGATCGATGCGCCGCCGGATGTGACAATTTTGCGTAAGGAAATATTGGATACAAAAAAAGAAAACATTCATGCATCTAAAGCTGTGTCAGACGAACAGCTTAAAACAATAAAAAAAATGATCAAAAACCCTAAATAAATGTAATTTTTAGCCGATATATAAAGTAGATAAAAAGCTGTAGCGTACGGACTGCTTTTTATAAATGAAAAGGAATTCAACACGTTTCAAGGAGGAAAAAACATGCGTATTAATCACAATATTTCTGCACTGAACACATTGCGTCAAATGAATGTGAACAATCTTCAGTCCAGCAAAGCAATGGAAAAGCTTTCATCCGGTCTTAGGATTAACCGTGCTGCCGACGATGCAGCGGGTCTTTCCATTTCCGAAAAAATGAGAAGTCAAATCCGCAGCCTTAGCCAGGCAACAAGAAATGCACAGGACGGCATTTCACTTATCCAAACGGCAGAGGGCGCATTGAACGAAGTGTCCGACATGCTCATAAGGATGAAAGAGCTTAAGGTTCAGGCAGCCAATGGCACTTATGACGATGCGACCGACGTTGCAAACATCAACCTCGAGCTTGATGCTTTGGGAGAAGCTATTGACAAGATTTTAACTGACACTACATTTAACGGTATAGCCATGCTCGATTCGACTTTTGCGGGCGTTGACATAGCCGATATTTCAGGTGCGGCTGTGATCCAAATTTCTGCTATCAATTTTGCCGGTGGTCTCACCAAAGCTTCCACAGCAGATGATATTGATACAGCTATCGAAACCGTAAACTCTGACAGAGCTCAGTACGGTGCATGGCAGAACCAGCTCGAGCACACGGTAAAC
>JAQVFM010000017.1 GCA_028697255.1 Oscillospiraceae bacterium | reverse complement strand
TCAGTTTTATCATTTTTTTGTCTAAGATTTTCAGGCTTAATGGGCAGTGGCTGCGGTTTTGGAGGCGGGATGTTTATGGGCAGCGGCTGCGGTTTTGGAGGCGGGCTGTCCACGGGCAGCGGCTGAGGTTTTGGCATAGGCTTAATGGTTTGTGAGGAGCTGTTTTTCGGCAATGTCTGTTCAGACAGTATTTTTAAAGGTACGTTTTTATTGTATTGACTGCCATTAAAGTCAATGCCCGAATTAAATGCATTTTTGCAATCATCACAAATTCGTGCCCATCCAAGAATAGAAAGTGAACATGGCACAAAAAGTGCTACCAATATCATTGGCGCACCCGTACCGGCAAGCATTAGTTGAAAACAGCAAAACAGGGGCCCAATCATCGGCACCAACATAAAAACAAGGGCATGCCGGATGTTGTATCCGCCGTTAAGAGCCACAAAAAAAGACATAAGCTGTAATAGCAAAATCATGATTACTGCCATTGCAAAAAGAAAACGGGAAAAACCCAAACCATAACGACCATGAATCTCTTTGTTAGCCATATAAGCTTATCCCCCATAAACCTGTACTTATCTATACAGTTTTAAGCGTATTATAAAAATCCAATGTCTTAAACCCGCGACCGAGCTGAATTCGCATATAATTCTCGGTATAATCGGCAAGCTGTGACAGTCCGTTATCCGACATCGTAAACGAAAAGCATTTTTCAAATTCTGAATATAATATATGGCGCATTGCAAATAGTACATTTATTGAAATTCGGCAGCAGTTTTGAATAGGACGATGCGGACTGCAACCGCCGCATATAATCCTCCCCTGCTCGGGCAAAAACCACATTGGGCCTTCAAATGCACCACATTCAAAACAGGCCGTCAAATCGGGCATAAACCCGGACATTGCTAAAAGGCGCAACTCAAGTACAGCCTTTATAAGCTTTGGGTTGCGGCTGCCGTCGGCAAGAAAGTGCAGGGCATTTAGCATTAAACGCAAAACATCCTCCGCGGGTTCCTCACGCGGAGCGAGCACGCCTACCAGTTCACAAAAATACTGGGCAAGCGCAAGCTTTTCAATATCTGACCTTAAACCAAAAAAAACCGTAATGGGTTTTGCGTCCGTAATTATGTATTTATCCCGCCCACGGCGCAGCGCCAGGCGGGAATATGAAAATAATTGTGTCGCAGATGAATTGCGGCTTTTTATATTCCTTGCGCCCCGGGCTGAAGCGCGCACAACTCCCAACTCGCGCGTGAGTGCTGTAACAAAACGGTCTGCCTCACCGATATTGTTGTTCTCCCTTATTATCAGGGCGTCGGTTGTCATCCCGGTGCCGTACCTCCCCGCGCTTTACATTATATACATCGACTCCACGGTATCTAAGATAATCTTCAATCCTGCCGGTTTTAGCAAAGGCATCCCACATGTCAAAGCGTTTCATACTCATGCCTCCAGTTTAATCTGATAAAATTATGATACGCACATGTGTGCTTCACATACGCGGAAACAAATACCGGAAAATGTTCACAAAAGCCATATCATTTATAACCAAAGCTTTTAAGATAACGCTGCCGATTGCGCCAATCCTCTCTCGCCTTGACACGGCATTGAAGGTTGACCTTTGTATCAAACATCTGCTCAAGCTCTTCACGGGCCGCTTTTCCTATTTGACTAAGCATTTGTCCGCGGCTGCCTATGATTATACCCTTATGGTTTTCACGCTCACAGAATATTGTTGCTTCAATATCCAGAATAAGACCATTCCGTGAATTGCGTTCATTTATGCTCTCAACTACGACAGCAACTCCATGTGGAATCTCTTCGCGTAAAAACTGCAAAACCTTTTCGCGTATAAGCTCTGCCGTAATCATGTTTTCGGTCATATCGCTCGACATATCGTCGGGAAAGAAATGAGGGCTGTCAACCGCAAAAGCATAAAGCTCTGAAATAAGGTCTTTGACACCATCGCCATTCAGTGCCGAAATTGGCACCACAGCGGCAAAATTGTATTTGCTTTGCCAAGTGTCTATTATTTTGAGAAGCTTTGTTTTATCGGTCAGCTTGTCTGTTTTGTTGAGGGCAAGAACAACAGGCAGTTTTTTTCGCCTGCATTGATTTAAAAGATTCAATTCCTCTTGCCTTATGCAAATATTAGGTTCAGTAACAAGCACCGCGGCGTCAACTCCGGCCACAGCCTCGCTAATAGACTTAACCATAAATTCGCCCAGCCGTGTACGCGGACGGTGTGAACCGGGCGTGTCAACAAAAACAAATTGCATCTGTCCTTGTGTGAGCACCGCCATAATGCGGTTGCGCGTAGTTTGCGGCTTGTCCGAAACAATTGTGACTTTTTTGCCGACAAGCGTGTTTATCAATGTGGATTTCCCCACGTTGGGCAGACCTATAACTGCAATAAAGGCTGTTTTTGTATGGTTTGCTTTAAAATCATCTATCATTAAACTCTTCCTATTAGTCGTCATAATATTTATTATTTTTAAGCTTATTTTTAAAGCTTTACAGGTATTAGGATGCCTTTTTATATCCACCTTTTATGATAAACCATATTGATAAAACTAAAGACGTCGCAAGCAACACTAATTTTAAAGGTGACGATATTATACTCTTAAAAACCTGCAGCAGCATGATCGGACGACCAAAAATCAAAATTCCGACAGCGACCGAAACCACAGTACACACCAAAACAGCGGCAGCAGCCGTATCCTTTGCAATACGGGCGGCAGGATGTGTGTCAGGTGATAACAAATCCACAGTATGCTCAACCGCAGTGTTAATAGCCTCTGCCACCAAAACAATCGCTATCGTTAGCAAAAGCACAGCCCATTCAACATACGACAAAGAAAACAACGGTGCAAAACCCAGTACATAGGCCGAAGCAATTAGATGAATTCTGAAATTTCTTTCATAGCGAATGCAAAACCATATACCGTTAGCTGCATTTAAAAAGCTGTTTAAAAATGATTTCATATAGTTTATCTCTCATCTTGATTAAACACATAACTTGCGCCTCGCGGAAGTCCAACAGACGCCATTACGGTTTCCTCCCGCTCTCTCATGCGCACTGCCTCGAGTCCACCGTCAACATGGTCGTATCCCAGCAAATGCAAAACTGAATGTACAACTAAGTATCCTATTTCCCTCTGCAGCGAATGACCAAAACGCTCTGCCTGTTCCTGAGCGCGCTCAATAGACAATATAATATCACCCAGCATATAGGCACCGTTTTCGGGATTTATGTCATATTTGCCGTCCTTGCCGAGCGGGAAAGAAAGCACATCGGTAGTCGAGTCGATTTTTCTGTGTTCATTGTTTATCTGTCGAATTTGGTCGTCGTCGACAATTGAGACACCTATTTCTGCCGAACCCTTAAATCCCTCAAGCTCAAGCGTTGCGTGGCAACAGCGCCGTATTAACAGCCTGACCCCTGTTGGAATACGAACCGTTTTTTGTTTGTTTTCAATAACTACTTTTATTTTGTCCATAACCTCTTACTCGTTTCCCTTCGTTTAATTTCTCATATTTTTCAAAAGCCTGTATTATTTTTTGAACCAACTGATGCCTGACAACATCCTTTTGGTTGAACATGCAAATTCCAATGCCATCGACTCCCCTAAGAACCTTGACAACCTCCTTAAGTCCGCTGCGGCGGCCTTCGGGCAAATCAATCTGCGTAATGTCGCCGGTTACAACCATCTTGGAATTATACCCAAGTCTGGTTAAAAACATTTTCATTTGTTCCGGCGTGGTGTTTTGTGCCTCATCCAGGATTATAAAGCTGTCATCAAGGGTGCGTCCCCTCATATAAGCAAGTGGCGCCACTTCAATATTTCCGCGCTCAATATATTTCTGATAGCTTTCGGCTCCCAGCATATCGAATAAAGCATCGTAAAGAGGGCGTAAATACGGGTCGACTTTAGACTGCAAATCTCCGGGTAAAAAGCCGAGCTTTTCTCCGGCTTCGACAGCGGGACGGGTTAAAATTATGCGGTTTACCTCTTTTGCACGAAAAGCGTTGACCGCCATTGCAACGGCAAGATATGTCTTTCCGGTGCCGGCAGGTCCTATGCCCAGCACAATCGTATTGTCTCGTATCGACTCAACATAGTTCTTCTGGCCAAGTGTTTTTGGCTTTACCGGACGCCCCTTGGAGGTTATACAAATACTGTCAGACGATAATTGTGGCAGCTCTTCGTCGCTGCCCTCGTCAACCAGCATTAGCACATAACGTATATTCTGCTCATTAAGCAGCTCACCCCGGTTAATAAGCTTTAGCAGCCCCTGTATTGCACGAAAAGCTTTGGCAACGGATTCGGGTTCACCCGAAACTTTAATATCGGTACCGCGGCTTACAATATCGACGTGATAATGCTTTTCAATCAAACGAACGTTTTCATCAAAATTACCAAACAGCGATACCGCTTGCTCCATACGGTCCAGATTCAGAACCTGTTCAAACATTAAAGAAATCACACTTCCGATGCAAATATACCGAATTTTAACCCCGAATATATATATTATACCATAAATTTTTTATTTGTCATTGCACATTTTACACAAATTTTTTATTATTGTATTTGTTATTGTAAATGTAAACAATGCCTGCAAGTAGTATTTGTTAGCTATTATGTACGATCAATGATTATCTGCTCTTCCATGCAAATATCTTCGATACATGTGTATTCGCCCCGAATCACATATTGGCCGTCTTGAATTTCTCCATTTTCCGAAGATGAAACAATCTGAACGCTACTTAGCTCGTTTGCTTTTTTCTTTTCAAGCCGCTGTTTTGCAAGATGCTCGGCCTGCTGCTCGGTACGCTTGATTTCAACCGGGCTTAACATATCATATCTTCGCTGTATGATGCCAACCGGAAGCTCAATACCGTTTACATCAAGCATCACGCGTGACACCGTAAGCTTGTTTTGCTGCTCAATTTTCCCGTCTGTGTACATGGGAATATCAAGTGTAAACAAATGCAAAGAAGGGCGCAGCAGCACTTGTCCGTTGGATTTCATGTGCGTTTCTTTTAGAGGCACCTTTACTTCAAGACTGCGATTGGTTCTGGCAAGTATACGTGCTTGCGACCTGCGCAGAATAGGGCCAACTTTGCTTTCAATAACGCCGCTGACAAGGAGCATGCCCTTGGCAACGGCATCTCCCTTTTGCACCATAGCCTGACCCGTATAAACCTCGACTGATTCTATGCGCCCGTCGCATTTCGCCTTAATATTTGAAGGAATATCGGTGTTTGAAAGCTCGGGAGTCGGAATGCGTTCTGTTACATCGATATAAGCAATACTGCCCTGAGTATTTACAACGCACCATGCTAAATGAGGGAGCTTTTTAAGCGCCTCAAGCTGCAATGTATCAATATCCAATGTTGATAAATCGGCACCCACCTTGACTCCGAACTGCTCCATTACCTCAAGTATTTCGCTGGAGTCTGATTCTTTATTGCCCCGTACCTCAACCACCCATACCCTTTGTGAGAAAAGATGAAGTACAAGAAAAAAAGCCACAAGACCAATAGCTGCACCTGCACGCGAACGATAACGCCTAATTAAAAAAGGCAGCCCATACCGCTTTGTAACATGTATTCTCATTCCTGTTTTGCGAGCGGGTAGCCTTAATTTTTTATACTGGCGTACAGGGCAGCATGCTGTCATCTTGACTCCCTGTCTGCAAACACCCCACAGCTCAATTCCCTCCATTGCCGTAAGATTAAGCAACCTTTCCGGAAAGCCCCCTTCAGCTTCGAGTTTGACCCACCCGAACAACCATCTCATAAATCTTATTAAAAACATATAGACCCCCCGAGTCTTGTTAAAGCTTCTAATAGCTTCTATAAATATTCCAAAGACAGAATCGATCCTTCAATAACAGCGCTGTCTTCGGTAAGACAACTGATGCTTAATACGTTGCCGGTAAAACGAATCATGCCACTGCCTGTCTGCATTCGGATAAGTCCGTCACTGTATTCGATTATTCCTCTGCAGCCGTCTACAACGGCCCGCTGGTTTCCCAAAAGCTCAATCCGCACAGCACCGCTTAATGACCCGACAGGCAGCTCGAGCATATGTTCTACCCGCTCGGACAAAGCGGTAGGCTTGTTACTATTTTTCTTTTTTCGACTTTTTGATCTGGCAACGCTCATAGAAACAGTTCCTTCCAAATATATTTAATAAGCAGCCTTTTTCGCTGTTTCAAAAACACCTACAACAAAATATGCGGCCGCAAACATAAAAATGCGGACTGACAAGCATAGGAATGAATGCAACACCATAAACAATCACAAACGGCATCCGCTTTGCTTGAAAGGAAGAGATAAATGTTTGTCAAAGTTATACGGAAGTCCACTCTTACAACTTTTATTCTTTTGGCTGCCTGTACTACCGCCGGCTGGCTTTTGCTTACATGGCCGCATGCCGTTTCAACGGGAATCAGCAGGGGGCTTGCAATCTGCTCATCGGTTATAATTCCGTCACTGTTTCCATTTTTGGTTCTTGCTGATTTTATAATAAGATCGGGTATAAGCGATAAAATCGGCAAGCTGCTGGAACGACCCGTGCGCTTTATATTTAATTTGCCCGGTTGTTGTGCCCCTGCAATCCTAATCAGCTTAATCGGGGGTTATCCGGCTGGCGGAATAGCTGTAGGGCAGCTTGCAAGAAGCGAAATGATAACAAGAGAACAGGCTAAGCGCATGCTCTTTTTTTGCATTAACGGGGGGCCGGCCTTCATTATTAGCGCAGTTGGTGCAGGCTTGATGGGAAATGTCAAATACGGAGTTATGCTTTATGCGGCACATATTGCAGCCTCTTTGATAATAGGGATTTTTTTGCGGTTTTTTTCATCGGATGTCTGCACGGTGCCGTCCAAAAAGCCCATAACAAAACCGATTAACAATCCGTCTGCTGCATACTGTTTTGTGGAATCGGTCGGCAACGCCTGCCGATCAATTTTACTGATGTGTGGCTTTATAGTGCTTTTTGCAGCAGTGCTGTCACTTGGCGATGCAAGCGGCTTTCCAAATTGGTTTCAAACACGCGCAGCCGGACTTTTTAACGCAATATGGCAATCTGATACCCTAAAAGATATATTAAAATGCATTTTCCCCTGCATACTTGAGGTAAGCTGCGGCACTGTGGAGGCTGCCCGAACAGGCATCGCAGCCCCGCTAATTCTTGGAATGGCGCTGGGCTTTGGCGGCATCTCGGTACACTGTCAAATTGCCGCGTCTTTGCAAGGCTTGGCGTTAATTGACCGCGGTTTTTTTGTTTTTCGTGTACTGCATGCAGTTCTGGGCGGGCTTTTCAGCGTGTTGCTGTTTCGTTTTATACCGGTGGCAGTACCGGCGTTCCGTCCATCTTCAGACGCTCTGATATTACCGTTTTCAACCAACGCGGCAGCTTCTGCGGCATTGCTTTCGCTTTGTGCGTTGTTTCTGTTGACTGCTGCTTGTCGTCCTGAAGAAATCTATGCCAAAAAACATATTGGCAAAAAGGAGGAAAATATGTTATCATGAAAACTACTGAACAGGAAGAGAGGGAGCAAGCCATGCGGCGCAAGCTATACGGAAATTATATTGAATCGACCTGCGAATATTGTCTGTATGGGCGCAAATCCTCTGACGGCAAAGCTATCCTATGCCCCAAAAAAGGTGTTATGCCGCTTTACCATTATTGCCGCAAATATGTGTACGATCCCCTTAAACGCGTCCCGGCAAGGCAGCCAAAAATTAAAATGTTTGATGAAAATGAATTTAAAATAACCATGGATTGATATGGTCGATTGTGAATTATACGGGCAACCACAGGTCGCGTCACAGGTTGTATTTTATCAAAAACAGCTCAATCATATTGTAAATCGACTAATAGATTGATAAGAAGTGAGAATATGAACAGTAAAACTGTATTAATTACGGGAGCGTCGCGCGGCATTGGCAAGGCCACTGCTGAATTATTTGCCCGTGAAGGATACGGACTAATTCTCAATTATAATAATTCAAAAGAAAAGGCATTAAAGTTATCTGAACGGCTTACAAAAACGGGTTCAAAGGTGCTTGTGTATCAAGCGGACGTATCCAAACAACAACAGGTCGAAAATATGGTGTCGGCAGGCGAATCTTTTTTTGGCGGCATTGACATACTAATATGTAATGCGGGAATTTCACAGCAGCAACTGTTTACCGAGATCACTCCCGACGAATGGCGCAAAATGATGTCGGTAACAGTAGACGCCGCCTTTTACTGCTGCCGTGCAGTTCTGCCCGGAATGATACGCCGTAAAAAAGGTAAAATTGTTTTAATATCATCAATTTGGGGCATAGTAGGCGCATCTTGCGAAGTTCACTATTCCACCGCCAAAGCCGCGCTTATTGGTATGACAAAAGCACTGGCTAAAGAACTTGGCCCATCCAATATTCAGGTGAATTGTGTCGCACCCGGTATAATTGACACCGACATGAACAGCACGTTAGACATAAAAACACGGCGGGAGCTAATAAGTGAAACACCTATGGGACGGATGGGTTCTCCATATGAAGTTGCCGAATCCATCGTTTTTTTATCGTCGGATAAGGCCGATTTTATAACCGGACAGGTGCTCAGTCCCAACGGCGGGTTTGTTATTTAATAAAAAGGGAGACGTAAAATGGACATTGTAAAAAAACCGTTCGGCAAAACATCGGACGGCAAATCGGTTGATTTATTCATTTTATCAAATGCAGACATCCAAATAGGTATTCTAAGCCTTGGCGGGATTATAAATTTTTTGAAAGTGCCGGACAAAAACGGGCACCCTGTTGATATTGTGTTAGGATATGATACCGTTGAAGAATACGAACGAAACAGCGGGCATTTCGGCGCTATTATCGGGCGCTGCGCTAACCGAATTGCCAAAGGGCGTTTTGTTTTGGGCGGCCGTGAATACAACCTTTATTGCAACAACAACGGCAACCATCTGCACGGCGGTCGTATTGGATTTGACAGTATGGTGTGGCAGCCACAGGTTTCAAACGACAAGCTTATCCTTTCGCTTACAAGCCCCGACGGTCAGGAGGGTTATCCGGGCACGCTGAATGTATCGGTTACACACTCGCTTTCCGACGACGGCGTGTTCACTTGGGATTGTTGCGCAAAGTCAGATAAGGATACTTTGTGCAACCTTACCAATCACACATACTTCAATTTATCAGGGCACAACAGCGGCTCGGTGCTCAACCAAATGCTGCAGATTGAGTCGGATGCCTTTACTGAATCTGACAGCGAGCTTATTCCCACAGGCAGCATTTTGCCTGTAGACGGCACACCAATGGATTTTCGCACTGCCCACGCAATAGGAGAGCGCATAAACTCCGATTATACCGCGCTTAACTTAGCAGGCGGATACGACCACAATTATGCCATCAGAGGTAAAACGGGAACCCTGCGCAAAGCGGCATTCGCATATGATACGCAAAGCGGAATCTCTATCAGTTTAAGTACAACCCTGCCGGGAGTCCAGTTTTATACCGGCAATTTCATTACTGAGGTTGGCGGAAAAGAAAATGCTGTTTACCGAAAAAACAGCGGATTTTGCCTTGAAACACAGTTTTTCCCCGATGCAATTAACCATCCCAATTTCGAACAGCCAATTCTTAAAGCAGGCGACACTTACAGACACACCACATCGTTGAAATTCGGTTCGGAAAAATAATTGTTTATATGTAATCTGGAACGCCGTCCTCGGCGTTCCGCATTTCAATACAAAAGCGGCGCAATGGCGCCGCTTTTGTATTGAAATTCATAGCTTTGGCAACAATTCTAAAAGCTCGTTAAGATTGCCTATTTCGGGTGCATCTTCGGGGTGAACATCGCTGCCGTATGCGTTTATATAAACCGCGCGCATACCGGCACCAAGCGCTCCCTGTATGTCATTTACCGGGTGATCACCGACATAAATGCAGTTTTGGCACGCAACGCCCAGCCGCGCCGCGGCTCGCCTGAAAATTTCGGCGTCGGGTTTATGCACCATCTCATCGCCTGATACTACCGCAATATCAAGAAATGGGCGAAGTCCGCTGACATCTAATTTGCGATTTTGCATAAGAGAAGTACCGTTGGTTATCACTCCGACAAGATATCCGCGCCGCTTAACTTCGGTTAAAACCTGTACTGTTTCCGGAAACAACGAAACAAATTCGGGAAAACGCAACTGAAACTCATGGTATATATCGCCAACGGGTGGAGCATCTTCCCATCCCCAATCCTGAAACAAAGACGTAAAAAAGTCAATGTAATTGACATATCCTCCCTTGTTCCGCAACAGCATATCAACTTTTCGTGCTTCAATTTCTTGCTGCGGCAAATCGGGAAAATACTTTTTAAAAAAGAAATCACAATATTTTAAAAATGCACGCCGGCGTTCCTGCAATGTATCGTCGAAATCGAACAATACAGCGCGTATACTGTTGTCCGGCGTTCCAAAAACCGCCTGTTTTGCTTGTTCGGCATCATAAAATATTTGTTTTTTCAAGTCATCGACAGATTCAAACTTTTTTTCGCTGCGCAAAAACTTTATAAGACTGACCGGTACACGCCGTCCGTATAAATCGCCGTCATAATCCGCAATCCATGTTTCGGCAAGCGGTGTGTTACTTCCAACCGTCGGGCGAATACCGATATTTGTAACTCCGTGCATTACACGCCCGTCAACCTCAATGCTTGAAATATAAACACCGAAACGTGGATGCACAAAATTTTGAGGCATGGGCTGATTAAGTGTAGGAGATCCAAGCAGACGCCCTAACCTCTGCCCGCAAACGACTTCGAGATCCAAAGTAAACGGACGCCCCATCAGCCTTGCAGCCTTTTCCATCTCACCGTTTTCAACAAGCCGACGGATACGACTGGCACTGACTGGTTCGTCATCGACGAGCACAGGATTGGCAACCACAACCTCAATACCAAGCGGTCTGCAAAGCTCTTTTAGTGTGTCGGCATTGCCCGAGGCGTCTTTTCCAAACCGATAATTAAAACCGCAGCATACGCGTCGTGCGTCAAGAACATGATGCAGAATTTCATTAACAAACCGCTCAGGCGAAAACTCGCGCAATTGCTCAAAGTCTGCCTGTATCCATTCCTCTACACCTAAAGTAGCAAGGGCTGCTGTCTTTTGATTTAAAGTTAACAGCTCGCGGGCACCGTCTTTTGGCAATTCACTCGGGGACTGGCAAAATGTGAGCACTGATGGCGCTATATACTCGCCATTTTTCAGCTCAACCCCCACAGCGTTAAGTATTACCGCCCTGTGCCCGATATGAACGCCGTCAAAAATTCCCAAAGCAACTGCACGCGGGCGTTTGGGTATTGTACAACCGCCTTTTTTTAATGTATATATTTTCAAGTTGCGCAATTTAATTTCCTCCGCCGGTAAACAGTTTAAGTATTTTAAGCTCATCGTTCTCTGGCTTGCCCAGTCCCAAAAATGTACCGTCTGGAGCGTTAACACGTGTAATACCATCTACACTTTTGTTCAGCCTGTCAAGCAAAAGAGCTCCACCGTTTTGAAAACGCTTGGCCTGCGCACTCGTTACGGTAACACTGTTATACTCTTGAAAAACACTCTCAATTGAAATCAGCTTGCACTCAAGCAAGCCCTTTTCAGCAAGCTTATGTGCTTCGTCAATTGTTATACACTGATTTAGGTTAAGTCCCGCCGCCATGGTACGGCGCAGTGACGACATAACGGCGCCACATCCCAGCATTTCACCCAAATCCGCACAAAGCGTGCGTATATAAGTGCCTTTAGAACAGTGACAATCAAGTTTAAGCTCGCCTGTCTTTTGGTCGTAATCAATTACATCAAGCGAATAAATGGTAACGGGGCGAGCCTTGCGTTCAACCTCAATACCCTTACGTGCAAGCTCATATAGCTTAACTCCTTGATGTTTTACTGCAGATATCATTGGCGGTATTTGCTCAATCTGTCCTCTGAATGAAGCCAGAGCAGAATTTATATCACTGAAAAGGGGCAGCGAACAACCTGTGGCTGTCATGCTGCCCCATATATCCTGTGTATCGCTGACATATCCAAAGCGAAGAGTCGCGGTGTAGCGCTTATCCTGCACCGGTAAATACTCCAATGCACGAGTGGCCTGTCCCACAAGCAATGGCAGCACGCCGGTTGCCATAGGGTCAAGTGTGCCTGCATGGCCGATTTTTTTTGTATTCAGCAGGCGACGAAATACTGAGCAGCATGCAAACGAGGTTATGTTCTTGGGTTTGTCCAAACATATTATACCGTTTACAGACACATTCACAACCCTTTCAATGCTGTTTCTTTATACAAAATTAATCTCCGATGATGGTCCGCACTGTATTAAGTATGGTGTTTATGGCATTTTCAACAGGGCCGTCAACCGTACAGCCGGCTGCACGCACATGCCCCCCGCCACCCAAACGTGAACAAATTGCCGATGCGTCGGCATGATTGTCGGTTCGCACGCTAACTTTAAATGTACCATCTTTTTTTTCACGCATGGTTACACCGACCAATACACCCTCAATCTGTCTCGACAACGGCGCAAGACCCTCTAAATCGTCTTCATCCGCACCGCTTTCTTCAATCATATCCAGTGTTATACACATAACAGCGCACCGGTCGTTCAAATAAAAACGCATATTGTCGAGCGCTAATCGCTCCAACTCAACACGGGCACGAGATTTGACATCAAACATATTCCTGTTAATCATATCAAAATTAATTCCGCAATCAAGCATATCCGCAGCCATACGCAATGCATAGGATGTGGTGTTTGAATATTTAAAACAACCCGTGTCGGTTGCAATACCCGTATAAATACACGAAGCGATGTCTTTATCTATTTTTACGCCCAATTTAAGTATTATCTCGGCGACAATCATTGCTGTTGCAGCGTATTCGGGAATAAGCAGCAACTTTTTGGCATAATTAGTATTTGACCCGTGGTGGTCGATACAAAGCTCGATACAATCGGCATAAACGCTTAGCTTTTTTCCAAGAAGCTGCACATCGGCAGTATCCACTGCACACACAAAGTCCGGTTCAAAATATGGCAGTGGCTTTATATTTTCATATAAAAACAAGTATTTTTCCGGTATTTTGTCAGAACATTCAACACGTGCCGATTTTCCCATACTGCGCAGCGCCCGGCAAAGTGCAAAACCTGATCCGAGCGTATCTCCGTCGGGATAATGATGCGTCAGAATAAGAATATTATCAACAGCCTTAAATATAGAGGCGGTTTCGGCAACATTAATCAGTTGGCTCACGGCTTTCAGCACTCCCTTCAATGCGTCTTAACTTTTCTGTGATATTAATACTGTATTCCATAGAATCGTCAGCAACAAAACGCAATTCAGGTACATGTCTTAAGTGCAGTGCCATACCAAGCTCGCGCCTAATATATCCCTGAGCTGAAACAAGCCCTTTAACGGCTTTTTTTGCCGCCTCGATGCCCTCCATGGAGCTGATATAAACGGTAGCATATGACATGTCGTTGGTAACTTCAACGCGAACGACGCTTAGCATTGTTGCGGTGACACGCGGATCCTTCACAGAACGCAGAATTGCCGTAATTTCTCGCATTATGTCCTCGCTTATACGATTTATACGATAACCGGCCATACATACTCATGCCCTTTCCGCCCCGGCACCGATAAAACCGGGTTTTTTATAAAGACTTGTCCAAAATAACTTTATATTTATTATGACCGCATAATTTCTATAAAACTCAATCACGGTATTCCTCGATAATATAAGCTTCAAAAATATCGTTTTCATGGATATCATTAAATCGTTCAAGCGCAATACCGCAGTCATAACCTTGGGCAACCTCTTTGACATCATCCTTAAACCGCCGCAGCGATTTCATTTTATCGTCGGCAATAATGATGCCGTCGCGTACGACACGAATCAAATCCCCGCGCATAACCTTGCCGTCAATTACATGGCATCCCGCAACCGTACCAATGCTCGAAATTTTGTAAACCTCACGTACTTCAATGCGACCATGCATAACTTCTCGTTTTTTGGGTGCCAGCATGCCTTTCATTGCCGATTCAATTTCCTCAATACAATCATAAATAATACGATAAAGACGAATTTCAACACTGGCTTGTTCTGCCGCTGTTTGCACAAGCGGTTCAGGACGAACATTAAAACCAACAATTATTGCATTTGAAGCATCGGCAAGCATAACGTCGTTCTCACTAACCGTGCCCACACCACCGTGAATAATGCGCACTCTGACCTCGTCGTTGCTCAGCTTTGTAAGAGACTGGCTAACAGCTTCGACAGAGCCCTGAACATCAGCTTTAACTATTATATTCAGCTCTTTCATTTCACCTTGCTGCATTTGTTCAAAAAGATTATCCAGCGTTACCTTTTGATATTGTCTGAACTGCGCCTCCTTAGCGGCGGTTTTGCGCTGCTCAACGAGCTCGCGTGCAAGGCGCTCATCTGAAACGGCGTTAAACACATCTCCCGAAACAGGAACCTCGTCAAGTCCCATTATTTCAACCGGCACAGAAGGCCCCGCATGCTCGAGCTTGTTCCCGTTTTCGTCTGTCATTGCACGAACTCTACCCACGCTTGAACCGGCCACAAGCACGTCGCCGACCCTAAGAGTACCGTTCTGCACCAGCAATGTAGCAACAGGACCGCGTCCCTTATCAAGACGAGCCTCAATTACTGTTCCTTTGGCTGCCCTATCGGGATTTGCCTTAAGCTCTTTCATCTCGGATACAAGCAGCACCATTTCAAGCAGCCTATCAATACCCTCGCCGGTAAGAGCCGAAACCGGCACACAAATCACATCTCCGCCCCATTCTTCGGGCACAAGTTCATGTTCGGTAAGCTGCTGCATAATGCGGTCGGGATTAGCTTCAGGCTTATCAATTTTATTAATCGCAACAATAATAGAAACCTTGGCTTCCTTTGCATGGTTTATCGCTTCAACTGTTTGCGGCATAATACCGTCGTCAGCGGCCACCACAAGTATTGCAATATCTGTAACCTCTGCACCTCTGGCACGCATAGAAGTAAATGCGGCGTGCCCGGGAGTATCCAAAAAGGTTATTGAATTGCCGTTTGTTTCTACCCTATATGCACCGATATGTTGCGTGATGCCGCCGGCTTCACCCTTGGTTACATTAGTGCGGCGTATAGCGTCCAATATTGAAGTTTTGCCGTGGTCGACGTGTCCCATTACCACCACAATAGGGTCACGCTGTTTGAGGTTTTGGTCGGTATCCTCACTGTCGTCAATTATTCGTTCCTCAATTGTGACAACTACTTCACGCTCTACCTTTGCATGCATCTCGGTTGCAACAAGATATGCGGTATCAAAATCAATTTCCTCATTAACTGTCGCCATTACTCCGAGACCCATAAGCTTTTTAATTACTTCAGCCGTAGTCGCTTTTAACCGGATAGCCAGCTCGCCAACAGTTATCGTATCACCAATGGTAACCGTAATCGGCTTACTTTTTCGTTCGGCCTGTATACGACGCAAACGCTCGGCTTCGGTTTCCCGACGTCCCCTCGGCTTGCGGTATTGCTGAGATCGCCGGCTAAGCTTTTGTTTTTTCACCGCACTTTCATCCTGCACACGGTTAGACGTCTGTGCAAGCAAATCAAATTTTTCGTCATATTTATTTAAAACAATATTCTGCGGCATGCGCGTATCAACCATACGCCTTTCAGGCGGGCGCTTTGGTGACGTCTTTGTTACCTGTGCCGCTTTTCCGTCTTTAGCCTTTGTCTGTTTGCCCGTCTTGGCAGCAGCAGGCGCCGGCTTGTCTTTAGCCTTTGCCTTAGTTTCGTCGACGGTTTTAACTTGATTTTCAGCTTTGTTCTTATCTTCCGTCTTGGACTCAGCCATGGCAAAGTATTCATCAAAGCTTTCAACTTCATATTTTTGCGTATAGTATTCAAAAACTATATCAAGCTCATTTTCTTCCAAAGCGGTCATACTTTTTTTGGGTGTATCAAAATATTTTGCCAACAAAGTAGTAACCTCTTTTGATGTCTTGCCAAAGTCCTTAGCAACCTCATTAACGCGGTATTTTATCAGCATATAGAAATTCCTCCTTAAGAATCGCCCTCATTACAACGGCACAGTGCCTGTATGGAGCCGCTAAAACCTGTGTCGTCAATTCCAAGCACCCCGATGGGCTTGTTTAACCCCAACGCCTGCCCAATTTCCTGTTTGTTCAGCGGCAGATTAACAACATTAAACACATTGTTTTGCAATGCAAACCGAAGCTCCTTTTCGGTCTTTGCAGACAAATCATCAGCCAGCATCACCATGGCATCGCCCTTTGAAAATAACACCATTCTGACAACAGCACTGAAACCGGTAGTAAGCCGACCACTGCGTTTTATCATACCCAAAAGATTGCCAATTTGTCCGCTCTTATTATTATTCATCGGAAGGCAGTTCCTCCTCTAAACGGTTGTATACTTCTGCGGGTATTGCGCACTGAAAAGCTTTTTCCAGCCTTTTTGCTTTACGCGCGACTTTAAGGCATTCCCGCCTTTGACAGACATATGCACCCCGGCCGGGCTTGCGACCCGTTAAATCAAGAGTGATTTCCCCCTCGGGGCTTTTGACAACCCGCACAAGCTCCTTTTTGGGTTTCATTTCCCCGCAGCCGGTGCACATGCGCATCGGCACTTTTCTAACCCGCTTCATATGCACGTCATCCTCCCTGTTTATTGCTCGTCATGCTCCTCTGTCTCCACTGGCTCCTCGCCGTAATAACCGCTTTCGGGACGAATATCTATTTTCCAGCCGGTAAGTTTTGCCGCAAGACGGGCATTCTGCCCTTTGTTGCCGATAGCAAGTGAAAGCTGTGCGTCGGGAACCTTAACACGACATGAATGTGCACCGCTCGGGTCAAGCTCTACACCTACCACCTTTGCCGGTGCAAGTGCAGCTGAAATATATTCTACAGGATCTTCGCTAAACTCAATAATATCTATTTTTTCTCCGCCCAGCTCCTCAACAATGCCGGCCACCCGAGTACCGCGTGCACCTATGCATGCGCCGACGGGATCGACATTCTCATCGTGTGACTTTACTGCTATTTTTGTACGGGAACCCGCCTCGCGAGAAATTGATTTAATTTCCACCACTCCGTTAAAAATTTCGGGTACTTCCATTTCAAAAAGCCTTTTTACAAGACCGGGATGTGTACGTGATATCAAAGCACGCGGTCCTTTGTCACCGTCGCGCACATCAACAACATAAATTTTGATTCTTTCGCCTTCCTGAATGATTTCGCCGTCAATCTGCTCTGACAGGGGCAATATAGCCTCTGCCTTGCCAAATTCAACAGTGACCGCACCGGTTCTCGGATCCACTCTTGTGACAGTAGCAGTTACAAGCTCCTGATTGCGCCGCTGAATTTCCTGCAGCTGCTGGTTGCGTTCAGCTTCTCGAATTCCTTGGCGTATAACATGCTTTGCCGTTTGGGCTGCAATGCGCCCAAACTGTTTTGTTTTTAGCTTAATTTCAACATTACCGCCTAAAATTGCTTTTTTTGAGTAGCGCTTTGCTTCATCTAAAGTAATTTGCGTGTCGGGATCTTCAACTGTCTCAACAACGGCTTTGTTGATTGAAACGGTGAATTCGTCAGTATCAGGATTCATAACGACAACAATGTTGTCCTTTCCTCCGTAATCCCGCTTAACAGCAATTACAATAGCGTTGCGTATTTTCTCCATCAAATAATCAATAGAAATGCCTTTCTCTTTTTCAAGCATGCGCAGTGCATCAAAAAACTCAGTGTTCGCGTTGCTCATTATCGGTTTCTCCTTTTGTAAGATCATCCCAGTCCTCTAAAACATTAACTGAGGATGTTGATTTTTTTGAAAAAAGCTTTTGCTGATTATCCATTGTGCGTATTATTACCGAACCGTCCTGATATCCAACCAAAACGCCCCTGTATTCCCGCTTGTTTTCAATCGGGTGATACAGCCGTACACTAACGGGGTGCCCTTCAAACTTTTTAAAATGCTCAGGTCTGACAAGCTCACGCTCAATTCCCGGTGAGCAGACTTCAAGGCAATAGGCATGCGGAATCGGATCGGCTTCATCAAGAATTTTGTCCATCCGGCGTGACATCGCTACACAGTCGTCGACAGAAATATAACCATCATTTTTATCTATATATATTCGCAAGAACCATGTCGGACCCTCCCGAACAAAGCGAACATCCCACAACTCAAGACCAAGTGCAGCCGCTTCGGGCTGAGCCAGTCGAAAGCACACACCTGCCGTGCCGGCAATCGACTTGTTTTTTTTGTAAGATGCCATTTAATTTATCACTCCCGTATTCAGCCTTAAATAATGCTCGATAAATATACCTTTTGCGAACGGTATTATCTTTAGACACTAAAGCCACAAAAATCATGATTTTTGTGATCAGCTCGCATTGAATGCCGCCTGTTTTATCATTTTCTTTATAAAAACCTTGCACCTGAATAATTAAAAAATTCTATTAAACCTTATAGAAGCAGTATTTTTTAATTGTTCAACAGGCCTTAAATAAACATAAAAGAGCGGGCAACCCCACTCTTTCTAAGTTTGACCTATTCACTATACGGGATTATAGCACATCTAAATACGATTTGCAAGCAAAATTAACCTTTAACTTTCATAAATTTTTTATAACTGTCAATTACTTCGGTCGGATCGCCTTTCATCTTAATTTTACCGTTATGCATCCAAATAATAGTGTCGCATAAATCAAGCAATGTTTTGTTGCTGTGAGATACAATAACAACTGTTCTGTTTTCGTCATCAATCAGTGTCCTCATGCGGTTATAGCTCTTTTGTTTAAATGCCGCATCACCCACGCTCAACACTTCGTCAATGAGCAAAATATCAGTTTCCAGAATTGCAGTAATCGAAAAAGCCAGTTTGGAATACATACCGCTTGAATATGTCTTTACCGGCTTGTAAATAAAACGGCCTAACTCTGAAAACTCAATGATTTCTTTGACCTTGCTGCGAATCTGCTCTTCGGTAAACCCTAAAAGCAATCCTGAAAGAAAAATATTCTGATATCCTGTTAACATGCTCTGAAAGCCCACTCCGATTGATAACAAAGATACCGAATTACCGTATAAATCAATACTTCCCTCGTCCGGTGAAAAAACACCTGCAATAGCCCTGAGCAATGTGGATTTGCCACTGCCGTTCTTCCCGACAATGCCCACGATCTGACCCTTGGGCACCTCTAATGAAACACCTTTGACGGCGTGAAAGAAATCCTTCTTGATTCTTTTAGGTTTAATTATAGAGTTTTTAATCGACACCGGTTTCAGAGCGTGATAACGTATATGCAAGTCCTTAACGGATAACGCAATATTCGACACTATATCACCTTCGCATAGCTGTTTTCATTTTTATAAACTTTCCATATGCCCACAATTGAAAGCAAAAGTCCTGTTACAGACCAAATCACCAAAAATCGCAAATCAGCCTTTTTGCCGTAAATCAACACGTCACGCATCTGGTCAATCAAAAAAGCAATAGGATTTAGCTTTAATACAAACTTATTATAAGGTGCGGGCACGCGATTTTTAACCGAGTAAAATATACCTGAAAGATAAAAAATAAATCTAAGAAGCACGTTTATCAGATTATTTAAATCTCCTATATACACACCGTAATGCATAAGTATCATACATATACCAAATATAACCAAGTTGAGAACAAACACTACCGGTAAGAAATATAATATATTCCATGTTAAAGGCACACGGGATACAAGCATCATCACAATTATGATTAAGAATGATATAAACATCTTAAACGAGTTGACAAACATATTAATTAATGTAAAGACAAATTTGGGCACATATATCTTTGTAATCACACTTCGATAGCTTTTGACTATTTTTACACTTCTTTTGACTGTTCTGTTAAAATACATCCATACCATTTGCCCGATAAGTACAAAAACCGGAAAATACTTTTCGCTCGTTCTAAAAACAATACGAACGACAAAAACATATATAAGCATAAATAGCACCGGCTCTAAAATCCACCAAAGCCAGTTTAGATATGAATATGAAACTTCCGATTTAAGTTCACTCTTAGAAGCATACAGGATATACCTGTAATATCGCTTTAAGTCTTTAAAAAATCGTTGCATTTAATATCAATCCGTCACTTTCCGGCTGCACGCAATAGCTCTCCACAGCTTCGTTTAATTTTTGTTGATGAAATACCTTTTGTCCTCGGCAAAAAAACAAGCTCGACATGCTTCCTTAAATACTCAAACTTGTCGCTGCCCTCCCAGTCGCTGCCCATAACCACAATATCAACACAATAATTTTTAACATCGTCCAATTTCTGTTCCCATGTTTTTTCAGGAATGACTAAATCGACATACCGTATTGATTCGAGAATAAGCTTGCGTTTTTCATACGGGAAATAAGCCTTTTTATTTTTGATAGCATTAAACTCATCTGTGGACAACCCCACAATAAGGTAATCCCCAAGTGCTTTTGCACGTCTAAGCAAATTGATATGACCCTCGTGCAGCATATCGAACGTACCATATGTCAATACCCTTTTCATGTTGCTTGTCCCCTTTTTTAATAATCAGCCTATATTGCTACAATCTTCTTTATCACCCTTTCACTAATGTCAGGACCATCCAAATAATTGTATTTCCGGTTAAAGTCTTTATATTTGCCGTCATATATAAAATCGCTGTTTGCCCTGCGTATAGCGTCTATTAGCTGATGCTCAGTTTTTACAATTTCGCCGGGCAGTGCTTTTATATCAATATAAAAATCTCTTAAATGATTTTTGTAATCTTCTAAATCATACATATAAAAAATCATTGGTCGCTTAAGATTAGCATAATCAAAAAATACACTTGAATAGTCGGTAACCAAAATATCGCTTATAATATACAATTCATTTATATCATCATAATCAGATACATTATACACAAACCCTTTAAAAAATTCAAAATTAAAGCTGTTGGCAATAAAATAATGGGCACGGAATAAAATTACATATTCGGACTCCAGTTCACGGCGCAAAAGTTCAAAGTCTGTCTTTAATTCATAGGTGTAACCCACGGCTGTTTCGTGCTGGTTGTCACGCCATGTCGGCGCATAAAGAATAACTTTCTTCCCCTGTGGCAAACCAAGGGTATTTTTAACACGTTTAATGTCCTCTTCACTGTATCGAAACAGAAAATCATTGCGAGGATAACCCATTTCCAGAATAACGTCGCTGTCGTGTATATTTTTAAGATTAAACGCGGAAGTGAGCTTTTCACTGCAAAACGCAGAGGGTGAGAGCATATACGTATAGCGGCGAGCGTCATAAAAATACTTTTTTCGCAGCTCGTCAAGGGTGTTCATTGCGTTGCCGCCGTCAAGCTCCACATCATACCCAAGCCTTTTTAAAGGGGTGCCATGCCATGTCTGAACATATATTTGATCCTGCCTTTTGCGGATCTGCTCGGGAATACGCGAATTGCTAATCCAGTATTTAGCCCTTGAATATGCCCTTAAATAATCTGCAGACATGTATTTAATAACTTTGGTATTAGGGTTTTTCTTTAAAAAATCATATTTTTCACAATCCCTAAATGCCCAGATAAACTTAAATGAGCTGTAAGCATTATCCCGCAGCATTGCTTCATATAACGCTTTCGGGCTGCATGCATATGCCCTGCCCATATAAGACTCGAACAAAACTAAGTTGGGTTGCGTTCTGCCGCTTAGATAATACACAAAATATCTAAGACTTCTGATACAATAAATCAGAAAACGGACAAGCTTTCGCAGCCCGACGCTTTTCTTAGTCAACTGTTTCAGGAACTTTATCATACTTACGCCTCAATTGCTCAATATTACCCGACCAAACACGATTTGCACATTCGTCGATTAATGCGCTTATTATCTGTGCCGAATAACCGTTGTTAACAACATATTTGTCTCTAAAATCACGGATGCTTTTAAAGTCATAGCTCCCGTGGTTAATTTTTTTCATAAGCTTGTCCGCATTTTTAAAAACACACCCGGGCATTTCGTTATATAAATCTATGTTAAGACCGTTTGATTCAATATATTTGTCATAATCATAGACATAAAAATAAACGCATTTTAACAGTGCGGATGCTTCAATAGAAATTGCAGAATAATCAGTAATAATATGATCTGCTACGGTTAACAATTCAAGCGCCGAAAAGCCTTGTATATTGGTAACACGATTATCTTTAAACTCCCTTTGATCGTTTGGGTGCTTTTTAATAATCAGTGTATGCTTATCAAAATCAACGCTCTCAATTAATCTATTAATACCATCATCAATCTCCGGCCTGAACGTAGGCACATAGAGTATGACCGGCTTTTGCTTTAACTCAGGATATTTGCCGTATATGCGTCTTTGAATATCATCCTTGCTGCCGACGATATAGTCAATTCTGGGCAAACCAACAGGAAAAAAATGCTCGCTTGGCGTGTTGAACGCCTCGCAATAATATGGGATCATATCATAAGAGCCCGAAACAATCACATCATACTTCTCATGCATATGCAGTAACGATGACAATTTTGTATCTCTGCCGTATCTTGTACCAAGCGTCTGATAACCAAACTTCTTTATTGCACCCATCGAGTGCCATATTTGGATAACGCGCAAATCTTTGCGGTGATTTAAAACACTAATTGGTATTATGTAAGAATCTATAACGCAAACATTGGTTGTTGCAATGTGAAAAAGCTGCCGAATTATATGAAAATAATAACCAATCATGTTCGGTATTCCGCCGCGTATTCTTCTTGTTAAAAACACCGTTTTATAGCCGGTGAAATTCTTGTTAAGCTCATTTTCAAGCAATCTAAAATCGAGTGGCGGAGTGTCAAAATTTCTGCTCAAAAAAACAACCTTGTGGCTATCCACAGGCAGAAGCTTAAAAATAGAGTATATAATTTTTATATGTAAAATAAATATTCTAATAAGGATTTCCATGAAAAGCTCCTTAACACATGCGCCAAATAACTCGTCATAAATTTTGGCTTTGGTTTTCAATTATGACAGCATTATATAATAAAATACCGGTTTACGCAACAGGAGAAATTTTTAATCGTTCACTTAACTGCTCTCTATTCAAATTCATCAAACCCCATTGCAATATAATCCTCGTATGTAATTGTATATTTAACTTTAAGGTTATTATCTTTTTGAAAGCTGTACAATGCTTGCTTTAAATCATCCTCATAAATTCCGTTCTCTTTACCCTTGTAATAGCCAAGTGCTTTAAGCCTTTGCTGGACTGCAAGAACATCAGCACCCCTATCCCCTGGTTTAAGCCGTCTAAATCCAGTTCCAAACGGCCCGTAATCTCCGTCCCTGATAACAACCGGTGTGCCGATACTAACAATATTGTATAGCTCTTTAATATCCTTGCTCAGCATTCGTATGCATCCATGGCTTACAGCGTGGCCAATAGAGCTTTCGCGCGTTGTGCCGTGAATACCGTATTTCCCCCACAAGACATTTAGTCCCAGCCAGTATCCGCCAAATCCCTCGCCCCAGTCTTTTTTTTCAACAATTTCCCAAACCCCTATCGGAGACGGACTTTCCCGCTTACCCGAAGCTATTGGATATTCCTTAATACAGTTATTATGTTTAAAAAGGTATAATTTCTTCTCCTCAATATATATCATGACCAAGTATCCGGAATCGTTCTCGGACGTAAGTTTAAGTTTGTCGGACAACGCTTGATTTAGCACGCAATATGATATAATCGACAACAATATTAACACAACAGGCAATAAAACAAATATAAGCTTTTTTCTGTTAAAAACAATAAACATCACCGCCGATCACCCCTACAAATAAATATTTATGTTTTAAAAATAATTGTAGAATAGGTGAATAGAAATAGTGCACGATGCCCTCCTCGCGCCATTTTTCAGTAGGCGGGATGGGGCATGTGCGAAACTAAAAATCCTGCCGAAATCGACAGGATTTTTTCTAATCTAATACTAACATGGATTAAATTGTTTCACCACGATACTGCCGGACCGTCTCAATATTCTGAGCAGATAATAAAATGTGCCGATAGTCAGGTTGAAAATTAATCAAAAAATCAGCCTTTACTAATTTAATTATATCATACCATACTGTTGCTTTCTTTCGAATAAACTAATGCTCATAAAAACTGCCATAGTTGTTTGGCTCAGTCACAAAAAAACTGAATCAAACAGCTATGGCAGCATTAATCAATTAACTGCAAAATGCCAGTGCTGCATCGGCTGCCGAAGCGGCATCGGGTTCGTAACAATCTGCGCCGATTGAATCACAGAAGCTTTGCGTTATTGGAGCGCCACCAACCATGATTTTGACCTTATCGCGGATACCTTTTTCTTCCGCTGCAGCCACAACATTTTTCATTTCTCCCATGGTAGTGGTAAGTAATGCCGAACAACAAATAATATCTGCATTGTTGTCGATTGCAGCCTGTACAAACTGCTCGGATGATACATCCACGCCAAGATCGATTACACTAAGTCCTTTGCCTTCCAGCATCATCTTAACAAGATTTTTGCCGATATCGTGCAAATCTCCCTTAACCGTACCAATGACAGCAGTTCCTTTTGATTCGACTCCTGCTTCTACCAGATGCGGCTTTAAAATCCCCACACCTGCATTCATCGCACGTGCTGCAATCAAAACCTCGGGCACAAATATTTCATTCTTCTTAAATTTATCACCAATAATGCCCATGCCGTCCAGCAAGCCTTTTTCCAGAATTTCCTGAGGTGCAATGCCCTGATCCAAAGCTTCCTGAACTTTTTCTTTAACTATAGGTGCGCGCCCCTGCTGCAGAAAGCTGCTGATATCTTCTAATAATCCCATATCTTGATCCTCCCGAAAACAATGATTTATACTGTTTTTACAATAACAAATCTCAAAATATATGTAACTGATAAAAGTAAAAAACAGCATGTTAAAAATATTATATTAGCTTTACTATTATTATTATAGAAAAATATTATGCCTTTTTGAAATTTATTTCATTAATCCGGTAAAAACCCTTGTAAAAAGGCATTAATTAAGCTATATTCCCACGACTGTCCCTGTATTTTTTTGGGGATACACCAGTATATTTTTTAAACACCTTAGTAAAATAGCTTTGATCCTCAAAACCGCATAAAGATGATATATCTACAAGGCTAATTGCATCGTCAAGCAAGTACAGCTTGCTTTTTTCGACACGCACCTTGTTTATGTATGAAAAAAGGCTTTCCCCCGTTTCTTCTTTAAACATACTGCTGAGATATGATCGGCTTAAATAAACGTGTCGTGCAATATCGTCCAAAGAGATTTTTTTACTGTAGTTTGCCTTAACATATTCCATCACCTTATACACAACATTTGAATGCTTAACCTGAGTAAAATCAAACGAATATGCAATAAATCTGTGCATGATGCAGTTTAACCACACACTAAGCTCTTCAAGTGATGAAAACTGCTCGATCTCATTTAAATAATTTGTGTTGGACATAAACACTTCCCGTATGTCGGCTCCTGCATCTATGGTGGCGCGGGACAGAATTACCACCAGTTCAACCACGCGTGTCTTAATAGTTGCCAAATCAAAATTATTGGTGCAGTAAATATGTCCCAAAAGCTCATTTAATAATTCCTGCGCACCGCTTTTATCGTGACTGCAAATCAGCGTATGCAGCTTTTTTTCGGTTTCGATGGGATATTTAGAATTTTCACCGTCATTTAAAAACTTTTCCTGTGCCGAATAGATTGTGTTGAGCAGCTTTTTTTGCTCATAAACAAATCTGCCGACTCGACTGTGAGGTACACCCGCCGCATATGAAGTAACTGCTGACAAAACGGCTGCCAGATCCGTAACCTTTGAGGTTGAAAGAGCCGGCAACAAGACAGCCTTACTTCGCATGCAATCGGTCATTTCTGCCAGAACATCATCTGAATCTCCCATTAACAAGGGACCCATTATTGTTCCGCCTACCAGGTTTCCTGAATCATCTGAAACCGATGAGGCAACAAAAACAAGCCCCAGCGGGCAGTAGTAA
Source organism: Oscillospiraceae bacterium (assembly GCA_028697255.1). Classification (GTDB taxonomy): domain Bacteria; phylum Bacillota; class Clostridia; order Oscillospirales; family Acutalibacteraceae; genus Avimonas. Next base: position 8,066 of record JAQVFM010000017.1, on the reverse strand, counting down.
ATATATTTTCCATTCCAACGATATGCTTCATTGCATCCGTAAAGATGAGTATTAAGCGCATTGCAGCGTGAACATGTGCATTCATCGCAAAAATTATTCTTAGTATGTAAAAAAGCTTTTTGTATAACACTTATCACATTAGCGGATACACCGCTCAATGCTGATAGGTGTGCAACATTTTCCATACACCGCTTTGCAAGTTGTTGCTGCATTCGTCTCCTCCTATGGTTAATTACTTAATTGGAACGGCACGTATTTTAGTATTGTCGTATGTAGCTTCTACACGGTGATTGCATGGACAGATCAAGAACTCTGTATCATTCCATGTTCCTTCAGTCATGGCGCGGATTAGACGGGACTCGCCTTCAAACCTTCGATATTCCCAGTTGTACTCATTTGCTATTTGTTCAGCAAGCAATGGGTAGTCGGGGCAATCGTAAACAGAAGACCCGATATAACAACAGGAATTGTAATTTTTTATCCAGAGCTTATCCTGCTCCAATAAAAATTCTGCATTTTCTTCTCCATATAGCTTAACATATTCCTTATATCTTTTGTCAAGCATCTCTTTCGATGGTATAAACGCGGTTTCAATCCAGCCGCTATTAAGCCAATATGTACCGTTATATTGCTCAAACAAATCAAGATATCTTTTTTGAGAGCCTAAAAAAATCGCAATACAGTCATCGGTTTTTGGAATGACTAAAGGTATATCGCGGCTTTCAAGACCGACTATGCCGTTTGAACACAGCCCGTAACCGAGTACTATGTAGTCAGGCCAGTGTTTAAGCATCTGCCTTTCTTTTTGAAAATACAGATCGTCTAACGTACTTTTCAGCATCTGACGCAATTTTTCGGGCGTATCATGAAGCCCCTGCGGAAGCCAAGTAATGTCTACGATATGAGGGCTTTGAGATGCATAGTAATTCAGTTCTCTTGAAAATACTCTGCAAGCTATAATATGTATACGCATATTGCTTGTCTCCTTTTAGATATAGTCGATTACGAAATATACGGATTTGCGGGCGCACATAGTTTGCACCTACAATATGTTGAGTGCATTTTTGTAAAATCACAACTTGTAGTTGCAATCTGTGGACGCCCGTGCTTTACGCAATTGACTTAGATATAAATAGTATACCAAAAATTAAAATATTATGATAGCTTATTTAGAATGAATCATGTATCATTTATGATAGTAAATTTGGGGTTTTCCTTAGAAAGGCGGCAATATAAAGTGAAGCAATCGGTATTAGAAATTATTACCTCAACAGGGCTTGAAAAAAACATTACATTCACTGCCCCCGTGAGATTGTCTAAACTGTTTACCCAAAACAACATTGCAGTTGAAATGCCTTGTGGCGGCAGGCAAAAGTGCCTGAAATGCAAGGTAAAGGCCACAGGCGAGCTTTCTCCCATGAGCGAAAGCGAGAGTTCCTTTCTGACAGATAAAGAAAAAAGTGAAAATATTAGGTATGCCTGTATGACAGAAGCTTTGGGCGACGTAAAGGTCCAGCTTCTTTCAGCCGGATTATATAAAGACAATATCCTTACTGACGGCTATTTTCCCCCTTTTGAGCTTAATCCGTGGGGAAAGGATTTCGGCATTGCGGTTGATATAGGCACAACAACCGTTGCAGCATATTTATATCGGTTGTCTGACGGAACGCTGATTAAAACAATGGCAGAAAAAAATCCACAGTCGATGTACGGCGCGGACGTTATTTCGCGCCTGCAAAAATCACTTGACGGCGAGGGAAAAGCATTAGCCGACACTATTCGCAGCTGCATATCCCGGCTTGTCAGCAAGCTAAGCAAATCGGATTCAACTACTACTATAAAAGTAGACAGTCTTGTTTTGACCGGGAACACCGCCATGCTGTATCTGCTTTGCCAAAGAAATCCGAAATCCATCACAATGGCACCTTTTGAACAGGATTGTTATTTCGGAATGTTTTTATCTGCTCGGGAGTTGGATTTGCCGTGCGATGCAAAGGTATATTTGCCGCGATGTATATCCGCTTATGTCGGTGCCGACATAACAACGGCGTTGCTGGCTGCTGAATTTTTCTATCAAGGCAGGGTTGTATCGGACAGCCCGAAATTGCTTGTCGATATAGGCACCAACGGAGAAATGGCGCTGGCGGCAAACGGCATGCTCTGGTGCTGTTCAACAGCGGCGGGGCCTGCATTTGAGGGCGCGGGAATTTATCAAGGTATGCCTGCACGGACAGGCGCGGTGTATCAGGTTAAAATCCACAGCAACGGCATAATCTGTTTAGTCTTGGGCGGTGGAACAGCCACAGGAATTTGCGGGTCGGGTCTTTTGGATGCTGTTTCGGTTATGTGTGAAGCGGGTATAATCGATGAAACCGGAATGATTTGTGAAGATGGGCATGACTTTACAGATAATATTACCGAGATAAACGGTCAACCTGCCTTTCGTCTGCCTGAGACGCAAGTGATATTAACGCAACAGGATATACGAGCGGTTCAGCTTGCAAAATCTGCTGTGTGTGCGGGAATTCTAACATTGATAAAGGAAGCGGGATACACTCATGCAGATATCAAAGAGCTTGTCATAGCAGGAGGATTCGGCAGTAATATCAATGTAAAATCGGCTGAAAGAATCGGGCTTATTCCTCCCGGTTTCGCTAATAAAGCACATGCAATCGGCAACGCGGCAGGTTCGGGAGCATCCATGATTTTGTTAAGCGACACGATACGCATGCAGTCGGAGCAAATCGGCAAATTCACAAAATCGGTGGAGCTTTCCACAAATCCATATTTTATGGATACATATATAAACGGGATGATGTTCCCGAATACATAATGTTAATGTCCGGAATTTTAAAAAAGAACAAGGCTTTCGGTACCCACCCGCAGAAAGTTAATGCGGGTGGGCTTTTACCACTCATTCAATAGATAATATATAGTCATTAAAGCTTTTGCCAGCCTCTTTAAGCGTTGATAACAACGGCAATCCCCGGCCTGCTAAAACGACAAGCCGGTTGAGGCTTTCAACCTCTTTATCCCAGGGTTTCAGCTTTACGTCTTGCCCCACTGCGTCCACAAAAAACACACCCTCCTGTAACTGCACAAATCCCTTTATGCGAAAAGATGCAGGGGCAATGCAGCAAAGAAAATCCATTAGCTTATCCATTGGAAATGTATCCCTTATAGTAACAAGACGGCTTTGCAGAGAAACATCCTTAACATGATAAGAATTTGCAGACTTAGTACCGGTAGGTTTGCGAAGGGCATACAGCCACTCAGGCTGAATTCTCCCGTGGCTGGTTAAATACACAGGAACGTCGGGACGGTGATTTTTTATAAGTTCAAGCGTTTTTTGTTTTTGCTCATCACTTGCAATATCGGTTTTGTTAATGATAACTGCATCGCATATGTCCAGTTGCTTGCCGCATACCAAAGCGGTGGAATACACTTTTTCAAATCTAACTGCGTCCGCAATGCACAGACAACCACGATAATCAATCTTATCGGCGTTGGAATGCTCTGCCAACAATGTACGAATGCGTGTGGGGTCGGACAATCCCGACGTTTCAACCAAAATTATATCAGGATTGTCCTTTAATAACCGCGAAAGTGCATCCGAAAACTGCTCTATACGGCAAGCACAGAAAATTGAACCACTGTGTACCTCTTCCATGGCGGCATTTAATTCACGAAGCAATTTGCTGTCCACATCTTCCTTGCCGAATTCATTAACCAAAACAGCAAGCTTTTCACCCGTCAGCAGACGCGCAAATTCCTTTAAAAAGGTTGTTTTCCCTGCGCCAAGAAAGCCGGTAATCACATACATCTTTGCCATGTAATGATCCGTGTCCTTTCTCATATCACCCTTTGATAGCGGCTATAGCCTCATCAATAACAGCATCCAGCTCCTCACGGCTTGGAATAAGGGACGAAAATTTTAGTTGACCGTTGATATATACCGACGGCAGGTGTCCCACGCCCATTTTTTGGCATCTCGCTATATTCTCTTTTATTGTATATTTATATTCAACTACATCTATGGAGTCGCCATACCGCTCTTTAGCTGCATTTACCGCACCCATCATGTATGTACAGGCGGCACATGTAGCCGAATCTAAAGTGAACACTTCGACCAACGGTTTGATAAGCCTGTCATAATCCGGCAGCTCAACATCAATATCCTCTTGTACGGACACATAGTTTTTCAGCATTTCCCGAACTACTTCTGTCTGCCACACTGCCTGTGCAACTGCAACAGTATTTTCGACAGGAACTGCAAAAGGCATGTCACATCCCGGCGCAACAATAAAATTGTGCGTGTTGGGCAGACTGTCCAGCATGTCAACCACGTATTTCATATTATCTTGCTGCGTTCCGTGCAGCATGATTGATGTAAGCGGAATGTTACCGCCCAATGCGACGTTATAACGATCGGTGATTGCTTTTGCCTCCACTATATTGACATTTTCATCTACAAAAACAGAATCGGGGTTTGTTTTGCACATGACTTCAATATTTCGTGTCGCGTCACCGCACACAAAGAAAGAGGAAAGCTTGCCGCTATCACGGATAAAATCAAACAAAGTTGTAAATGGCTTGGATAAAAACTCCTCGAAATGAGCCGATGATACCTGAGATACCAACGGATCAACCACTGCAATAACATCCATACCCGCTTGTGTATACAGCTCTATCATACGCTTGCCCACATCAACGCAATAATCCAGAAGATTGTTGACAAAATCTTCGTCATCAAACATATCCATAAATATATCATTACCGCGAAGATGTGACGCGAGCGTGAAAGGACCGCAAATCAATCCGTAAAGTGCTGTTGTATCCCCAACGGCAGACTTCATCCGCCTCATAACATCAAGAATCATGGGAAGTCGCCCGTCCTCGGCGGTGGGCAAAGTGCAGCGGCATGGAACAACCGGATTGTCCTCAAGCGGGTGTGAGCTGACCGATGGAGGACCGTCCTTTGTCCACACAAGCTGACAACCTAAAATCTCTGCCTCAAGCTGCAGATCAAAAACCACAGGTTGGCCGCATGGACGATAAAGCTTGTTGACTTGCATTAGTGACTCAAACAATTTATCACCGTCGGTCAATACCTCGGTCGCATCATAACCCGCCAGTGTCCCGGCATGAACTCCCGCAAACGGAATCCATGGAACTTGGTCAGTAAATTTATGATTCAGTGTATCCAATATTAATTCTTTTGGTTGCTTCATAATAAACTCCCCTTTAATCATTATGTATTCAGTATATATAATCAGATAATAAAATGATTGCAACATGTATAACTTTTTGGGAATATTTTTTGATATACTTACAATAAGCTTTAATTTACATGTTTTTTTTCCTTAAAGTATCACTCACCATAACACTGCTAATCTCCCTTGAATTTTACTTTATTACCAGTTAAACTATTCGTGTCGCCCGTACATTTAGCAATCGACTAAAAAAATGTCACATAAGGACGCATTCTCTTTCGGATAGATGTTTAAACTTAAGAGCTTGATATTATCTTAATATTTGTGGTAAGATTAACCTTAAGTGAAAATATGGTGTTTGATTGAGTAATATTTGGGCATCATGTTTTTAAAGCGAGGATGACGCTATTTTGAGTAAGAAGCAAAATACGGATAAAAACAAGACCAGCGAAACATTGCGTGCCATAGCCCACTTCTCGCATATAGGAGTAACTATGGCGGCATCGGTATTAGTCGGCGTCTTAATAGGAAAGTACTTAGACGGTTTGTTAGGCACAACGCCTTGGTTGCTATTGGTTTTTTCTTTATTAGGCGCGGGAGCCGCAATCAAGGTGTTGTTCAACATATCAAAAAAATGACAATCTTAGGGATTATCAAGGAAGAGAGGTCTTATGAAGCTGTCGGATTTGGCTAAGCGAATGATTATAATAATAATAATAACAACATTGATATGCGTTTTAGGTTCAGCAATCTATCACCGCTCTTTGGATTTTATTCCATTTATGTTCGGAGCTTTGATAGGCTCAGCCGTTAGTATCGCTAAAGTCTTTCTGCTGGAGCGTGCCGTAGACAAAGCACTCACAATGGAACAGAAGCATGCCGGAAACTATGTTAGCATACAGCATATTTTAAGGCTTCTTCTTACAGGTGTTGCATTAGCGTTGGGTGCCATCATACCACAGATTAGTTTATGGGGAGTGGCAGCCGGTATACTATCTTTCCAGCTCGCTATATATAACGCAAAGTTTACGTCGAAGAGTTGATATTATTAAACTTAATAATCTTTTAATCGGATATTAGCATGAGTTCTGAATAGAAAATATTTGGAAGCTGACCTCTTTAACCATGGAGTTCGCCCGGCGATTAATCCCGGCTTCTCTGTTTCACGTGTTGGAGGTTCGGCTCAGATCCCCGCTATGAAGAATCTTGCCGGTCCACTCCGAATCGAGTTTGCACAGTACAAAGAATTAGCTGCTTTCTCGCAGTTTGGTTCTGACCTCAATCAGGACACTTTGGATCGTCTGAATCATGGCGAACGCATTATGGAAGTCCTCAAACAGCCACAGTATAAGCCTATGCCGGTTGAAGATCAGGTCTTGATTCTTTATGCTTTAAACAACAGGCATCTGGTAAATATAGATGTTGGGCGTATTCTAAAATTCCAAAAAGACTTTATCAAATATGTGGGCACACATGCTGCCCATATTAAGGAAGAGATCAGGGAAAGTGGCAAGATCTCGGAAAAGCTCGCTGAAAATATCGATGCAGTCAAGGGTTGATTAATATACAAAAATGACAATAAACAAAGGGTTTCCCGACATTGAGCATTGCTCTTCGCTGTGTCGCAGCGGGAGTTAATGTCGGAAAGCCCTTATTTTTTTCGTTTTTATTCATATACTAATGTCCGGCTAAAATTTTTTATCAATCTATTAATCGGATATTTGTATTATGAATGGATTAAAATTGCTGTGATGAATAATATAATATTAAAAAGGAAAAAATCCGTTAAAAGTGCTCTCTATTAAAAATATATCCGAAAAAATATAGTAAATAAAAGGGAGAGGAAAATGACAGACCGTATAAAAAAACAACCTAAAAAACAAGATTTTAAAAGCAAAACCAATGTTAGTGCAGAACAGAATAAAATGTCTCAGAAAGGCAAATCAATGGAGGAAATGCTGCCTTATCTTTTGTCCGGCGAATCTGATGATTTATCTAATGAATTTTTTGATAAAATATAATATTTAGGAGGTTATACTGTATGAACCGCGACAAAAATGAGCTTAGCTTATTCAATAACAATGATTATGGATTATTTCCGCGAGGTTTTTTCCCAAGCTTTTTCAATGAAGGCATTTGGGATGGTTTTAATTTCAGTGGGTTTAGGGTAGATGTCAGAGATAAAAAGGATCAATATATTATTGAAGCTGAAATGCCGGGGATAGATAAGAAAAATGTTAATTTAGAAATAGAAGATAATATGTTAAAAATTTCGGCAAATATCAATGAAAAGACCGAACAAAAAGATGAAGATGGACGATATATACGCAGAGAACGCCGCACCGGATCGTTTAGAAGAAGCTTTTCGTTAGAGAATATTAAGGCGGATGAAATTAAAGCTGAAATGAATAACGGAATTTTGACAATTTATTGTCCTAAAAAGTCAGAAACTACTGCGAACACACGCAGAATCCAAATACAATAAAAAGGGCTTGAATTATTGGACTCCTCATAGGTCGACAACCCTCAAGGGCATGTATCATCTTACCAATCTACCGCAAAATACCGGCTATTTTATTATAAAATTTTATATAGTCAATTGCGAAATATATGGATTTACGGGCGAACGCAGTTCGCACCTACAATAGTTAGTCGCGTTTTAATGAAGCCATAACTTGTAGGGGCGACCTGTGGTCGCCCGTGTATTTAACAATCGCTAAGTGTTCAAAAATTTTTGTGGTAACAGGCTGCTATCATGAGAAAATTGCAAAGACTTTATCAAAATATAATAAAATACACATAATATACAATGAATTCTACAGAGCTCTGTAAAAGCCGGTATAAGGGAAGTAA
>JAQVFM010000016.1 GCA_028697255.1 Oscillospiraceae bacterium | reverse complement strand
TAACCATAAAATCAGGTGATTTCAGTTATAAGAATTAATGTGACATTCATTTGTCCATATATTCTTCGAATCACTTTTTAAAGGTTCATTCGCTTCTTTTTTCTTTGTTCAGTTCTCAGGGCGCAAACTAATGCCTTGACAATGCTATTTGGTTTTGCTAAAATAGCAATACCGAGCCTGGACATTCTGCATGCACCATTAGCTCAGTTGGTAGAGCACCTGACTCTTAATCAGGGCGTCCCGGGTTCGAGTCCCTGATGGTGCACCATTACGGCCCGTTGGTCAAGTGGCCTAAGACTCCGGCCTCTCACGCCGGCAACAGGGGTTCGAATCCCCTACGGGTCACCATGTCCATTGTGACTGTAGCCGGAAAGCATTTTTTGTGTGACGGCAAAATCTTAGACAAAGGCCTAAACGGGTTTTTGTATAGTCGGTGTTAATAGCGATGAGGGTACACCCGTTCCCATTCCGAACACGGAAGTTAAGCTCATCAGCGCTGAAGATACTTGGTCGGAGACGGCCCGGGAAAATAAGTAAATGCCGACACAATATATTCCTCCTTAGCTCAGCCGGTAGAGCATGCGGCTGTTAACCGCAGGGTCGTTGGTTCGAGTCCAACAGGGGGAGCCACATAGTTGGTGTTGATAGCGGTGAGGGTACACCCGTTCCCATTCCGAACACGGAAGTTAAGCTCATCAGCGCTGAAGATACTTGGCCGGAGACGGCCCGGGAAAATAAGTCAATGCCAACACAAAAAAGGCTGCTGCAATTTTTTTGCAGCAGCCTTTTTTGTGCGCTAATTGTAGGGCGCGATACCCTCATCGCGCCTTGCTTTTGTTTGATATTGCATTTGAGTTTACTACTCAGATTTTGTTGTGCTATCGTAAAAAGCATAACCGCGTTTTGATTGTATTAGATAACGAGGCCGACCCTTTACTTCATCATAAATTTTTGCGATATACAATCCGATAATGCTAAGGCTTATCATAATTGCGCTTCCAATAAAAAGTTGAAGTAAAATTACAGTAGAAAAACCTGCAACTGCGCGGTGTGCAAAGTACATATACAATGTTTGAACCGTCAACACAACAGCGGCTATACCCATCAAAACGCCCAGCCAAAACACAATTAATAATGGTGCAGATGTATATGATGTAATTGAGGTGACCGCAAGCCTTATCAAAGATCGCAGCGACCATTTTGTATTTCCTCCCGCACGCGGGGCTACCTTAAAAGGTATGGCATATCGGTTGTAGCCCACCCATGCGGATAGGCCGCGGAAAAAAGTGTTTTTTTCGGGCAGCTCTTTCCATGCTTCGACGGCTTTTCTGTCCATTAGCTTAAAGTCAGATGCCACCCCTATATCTATTCCGGTTGTTCTGCGAAAAGTTCGGTAAAACAGCCGCGCAGCCAGCTTGGATGCCAATGATTCACGGCCGCGGTCACTTTTAATTCCTTCGACAATGTCATAGCCCTCATCTTGCCACAAGCGTACCATTTCGGGAATAAGCTCGGGAGGATGCTGCAAATCCGAGTCCATTACCAGCACAGCATCGCCCCCTGCATTTTCCAGTCCGGCGCAAAGCGCGGCTTCTTTACCAAAATTGCGTGAAAGCCTGATTATTGACACATGCTTATGGTTGTCGGCCAAACGGCACAGCTCGGCCCATGTATTATCTTTTGAACCGTCATCAACAAGCAAAAATTGATGTGCAATGCCTTCTTTAGTTAAAAGCTCGTCTACAGTCATAACATTGTTGTAGATATAATCCCCTTCATTGAAGACAGGCATTAATACTGTTATCAATTATCTAATCCTCCTTATCCTCCGGATCGGATTGCGGGGCAGAGCATTCATCTTCATTAATTGGTTGATTGGTATTAATATTTTCTGGTTCCATATCAATATTTGCCGGACTGTCGGTGCTTGGCAAAGATTTTGGTTGTGGAACAATCAGTCGTGAAAAAGCTAAAAACTCATTGTCGTGTGGGTCGTTGCGATCAACCTTGTTTTTTATTAGCTTAAGAAGTAATATTAGCAAAACAAGTGACACTAAGCTTATTATCACGCCGGTTAACAGGCCAACCGTGTGAAAATGCATTTCTATATTGTGCTGCCCTGCGTCTAATTCAAACGCCAGCATTGCATTTCCGGCAGAAAAGGTTTCAACTTTTTTACCGTCAACCTTAACCGTCCATCCGTCATCATATGGAATTGATGTAAACAGCACTCCGCTTTTAGTAGCATTTATTGTACCCGAAATATTAGTGTCGTTAAATGAATTAACGTTAAGCGGGTTGGATTTCAGCTTATTTATTGCATTCTCAAACGCTATTTCATCAAGTGTGCCGACATAAATATTTCCTGAGCATGAGCTTTCTGCTGTTATAGAAACGGTAATTGTATCACCCTGCTGCAAAAGACCTGTATTGATAACATACGGCTCATGTGGCGATACGCTCCAGCTGTCACTGCCTGATGTTACCTGGATACTTTTGGCGGCGCGGCAATCAACAAACGCATAGGTCTGTCCGGTTTTGTCAATAGTTGCCGAGAATCTTCCGGTGTTTTCGTTATCCTGTGGGCTCATCGAGAAGCTAACTGTCCCGTTAACACTTGCGACACTTTCATTACCGCTTTCAACCTGTATCGAACCCAATGTGTAAAGCTCAGTATCAATGCCGGTAAGATCAGTTAATAATGCATTCTGTGATATGATGGGATCATACTGTGACGGAGTCCATTGACGGATTGAGGATTCACACATATACCCAAGGGGAAGCACTGTTTTGTTTTCATAAATTGAATATGTGTAGTCACCGACACTCACTTTGTCAATATATTCAAGATATGGATCGTCCGAGAGCTGATCAGACAGGGAAGAATCTAAAATTACATAACGTATGCCTATCAATGAATCCATCATAGGAACAAAACTTTTGTATAAATGACTGTTGACACCGTTAACTGCGTATCCGATGTATCCCATGAATTTTGTCAGGCTTTGGGGGCTACTGGATGCGAATATTGTCATGCCGCGATAATCAAACAGTGCGGTATCAACCGTTGTGCGGCGTGGCAAGAACTCCATTCGGTAAAATGAGCCGTTTACCGCATTGTCACCGATATCCTTGGTGCGCTCAACTGCCTTGCGTATCGCCTTTGTGGTATCGTTGGCAACATAATCCGCACGGGCGGTAAAATATTCATTGGACTGCATGGTTTTAAAAGATGCACCGGTATTAAAAACAGACTCAACGGTTACGATAAGCAAGATCAGCGCGTAAGCCGGGCGCACCAAAATGTGCCGGCGTGAAGTTAACCCTAAAATAATGGCATATACCAAAACAAGCAGCAGGCTGATATATATTGTATCAAAATCATAATCATCGCCGCCAAGGTGTTCAACGAGAATAATAAAACCAAGAATGCCAGTGAAAGAGCCGGCTATCTGCCGGGGCCTAATGTGACGAATATTTATGAGTGTTTCAAAGGCTATAAGCAGCAACACAAAGCTGTATAAAAAGGAAAAGCGGTAAGGCAAATCGTTTGGCGCATGCAATCCGTGCCACAGCAAATCAAACTGGTTTATAACAAAGCTGATAGCTAATGTACTAAGCAGACCGATATATGCAATTCGCCTGCGCAGCGATATAGTTTTGAGCGTTGCAAAGATAGGCAGCAGCAATACAGAAAGCAAGCCGCAATATATGTTTGGAAGGTTGCCCGAACGAATGGTGGGTGTAGTTTCAAACAAGTGACGGCCGAGCAGTGCAAACATTTCAAAGTTTGCCTTCATTTCGGGCATAGAGCTTCCGGCCGCTGAGGTGTTGCCAAGCGAGATATACACAGGAACAATCAAAAACATTGCAAGCCCGCCGCCCAAAATCGAGCCTAATGCAAATCTGCCGAAGCCCAGAAGACTTTTATTATGATCATTTTTCTGCCTTATAGTCATACAAATAAAATACAATACCAAAAATAAGCAAAGCATGAAACCAATATAGTAATTGGCATACAGTGCGTAGGCAAGCGACAGCACATATGACAGATATTTGCCGGTGCGTATTAATTTTTCAAGACTCATTACTATTAGTGGCAAAATCATAATGCAATCCAGCCACATAAGGTTCCATGAATATGCGATAAGGTACATCATTGTAGAGTAAAGAACCGATACAATGATTACCGATATGCTGCGCCGGCGGTATACGTATTGAACACATAGTGCAAACAAACCCGCAGTAAGCATGTTTTTTAGGAGTGTAATTATTAAAATACTCTCATTAAGAAATGAATCGGGGAACAAGACCAGCAAAATATTAAAAGGACTGGCAAGATAATAACCAAACAATGGAATAAAGCTTGTACCCAGCCCAATTTCAAACGAATAAAAAGGACTGCCACCATTTATAAGCATGGTCTTGAGCTTGGCAAGGAGCGGGGCATACTGATGATGCATATCCACAATCATCACGCTTCTGTCACCAAAAGGCCACACGCCAAGATACACATATGCCAGGGACATAATACAAAACCCTAATAAGGCCGATATTAGCGGATAAAACCACCATTTTTTTTGCGTAAAGGGAACATCCCCCATCTGAATTGTAAGCAGTGCTGTTGCGATACCGGCCAAAAGAGCTCCGAGCCCGAGTGAGAATACAAGCTTTTGGCTTGTAAATGTAAGTTGAGCATCCTGACGGAATCCTAAATAAAGTAGGCAGGTCAAAGACAGAAATACAATAAGAAGAATAATCATACGTAGTATCCCAGTCTGTGATACGGACGTCTTTTTCATGAGCGTCATTCCTTATAAATGTTTTTGTATAAGTTAAAAAACTTACACTATGCTGTATTTGAACAGTATAGCATAAGTTTTTTTTAGGGGCAACAATAACAGGTTAAATGTCTATTATTTTCTATTAATTTGTAGTAAAAAGTTAGCGTTGCTGTCCCATAAAGAACAGTGCAAGGGTACCCGGTCCCGAATGGGAACCAATAACAGCTCCGACATGGGATATTATAACATTTTTTACACCTATGTGACGCAATTTGCTTTCAAGCTGTTGGGCATCTTCAAGACAATCTCCATGACTTATGAACACCATTTGCTTTGAAATATCACCGGTTGCTAATTCTTTTAACTTGGATATGAGTGCATCCATTGATGCTTCGCGTCCACGCACTTTTGACACCAGCTTAAGACGCCCTTCGTTGTCTACGTGCAGCACTGGCTTAATGCCGAGCAGCGCACCAAATATCGCAGATGTTTTTGATACGCGTCCTCCGCGGTGAAGATGCATCAAATCATTGACGGTGAACCAATGGCATGCATTGAGTTTGTTATTTTCCAGCCATTCTGCGTTTTGCTCAATTGTCATTCCGTCTTTGCGATTTTCGTTGGCATGATAAACCAGCATGCCCTCGCCCATTGACGCGGACAGGCTGTCAATAACAATCAGTTTTCGCTGAGGGTATTTAACCATCAGCTCCTCAGCACCGCGCTTACAGGATTCGCATGTTCCGCTGAGAGCGCTCGAGAACGCTATATGAAGCACATCCTCACCGGCCGCGAGAAACGGCTCAATAAATTCGGTGAAGTTAAACGTATTAACCTGCATCGTGGTAGAGGTTTTACCTTCACGCAATAGAGAATAAAATTCTTTTGGGGATAGCTTATTATCTGCCGCCTCGTTGTATTCTTGGCCGTCCAGCAGATAAGACAGACCTATTACAGCAATGCCCCGTTCTTCATAGAACTTTTTAGGCATGTCGCAGGTAGAATCGGTGGTAATACGATAGCTCATGAATATTCCTTTCCACGGATCAAAATCCGCTGTATAATTGTCAGATTACATCATCTGGTATTGAATACGATGTTACAGTATTTTAATCAATATGTCAATATGTCATTATTTATAAATCTTAGTATGTGAACATAGTACGTTCTCGCCTTGTACGCTTTTTGTTTTCCATTTAAGAGCTAATACATCGTTAAGCGATGAAGTGCGGCGATCGAGAAAAATTACAGCGGCAGAATCACAGAAGGCCAGTACAGCCAAAAACGCACCGACCAGCTTGGGTGTCATAAGTGGAAAGTCTACCGCTCCGCACATTATAAATCCGAGAATAAACGCAATGATTACAATTCCGATGAAGCGTGAGCTGTTGCGACTGGTTGATATTGAAATCCCATAATGTACAATATTCCAACCAATTACGATAAAAATAGCAAATGCTATAATTCCGCCCTCAATAAGCAGCTGAATCGCAAGACTGTGCATATGGGGAGCGTTTATTCCGTTTTTTAAGAGCAAAGCCCATGTATTATTTACGCCGGCGCCTATTCCGAACAATGGATTATCCTTTATCAATGCTGTGCTTGAAATCCAAATTCTTATACGTTCGGATATTGATGAATCGGGGTGAGTAACTGAAAAAAGCCTATCCATCACCGATTGGGGCACAAGCAATAATCCGGATATGATTGTCAAAACTATCAAAAAAATATCTTTTATATTTGCTATGCCAAAAACTAAAGCCACCGCAAGCAGCCCTGTATAACTGCCGCGCGAATAGGAAAAGGCAATTCCCCCCGCTGCGGCCATTAGACAAAAGCGACACAAAAGGTGCGCCTTTTTACGCTTGCCGTAAATCGAATAATACGCGGCAAAAGGCAGTGCCATTACCATAAATTCGGCAAAAATATTAGGATTATTGAAAGTGGATGACACTCGGTATCCATTTTCAAACCCTTTTATTTTAATATTTAACAAATCAAAGACAGGTTCATCAATAAAGCTCCAAAACTCAGTTGAAATTTTCAAGCCAAGCGAAACACGCAGCATATACTGCACGCAGCCTATAAGCCCTACTGTACCGGCAACCAATGTGACGATTAAAAATGTCGTATCAAGGCGCTTACGGCATTGAAGCACAGTTGTTAAAGCCATATATGCCATAAACATCACAATCCACATGCCCAGTGTGGCAAGCGTGGACAAAATATTCGTTGAGTACAGTACCCCAAGTGCCATGTATGCTATATATATCAGTATAAGTTTACCCAAATTGCCAATCTGAAAACCGGTGCCGCGGGCGCACGCGTCAAAATGCGCGGCTATTAGAGAGCATGATGCCAACACCGGAGCGACATATTCAGGGCAAATAGGGATAACGGCCACAAGAATAACAGTCAATATCCATGGTTGTTTTATTTTATCCTTAATAACTAAAAAATGTTCTTTCATTCATGGTTTCCTGCCTTTGTAATTCATACTATTCTCCAAGTATATAGTTATGGCGAATAGCATTAAATCTGTTTGTGCAACCGAACTATATCATAATCTGTGCCGGTTATGCAATTATTATTACAAAGATGTCACCTTTTATGACCGTTGGAACATTACAACCTGTCTGGGCTTTTAACACTCGGATTGCTGCTATTATGTGTTATTTTATTGGCAAGTCATCAAAAAACGCCGAGTGAACCATTGATACCGCACGGTCGGCTTCAGACGCATCAATTAAAACAGAAACCTTTATTTCGCTTGTGGAAATCATATGAATGTTAATGCCGGCGTCGCCCAGTGCCCCAAACATGCGGGCGGCTACGCCCTCGTGCGTTTCCATACCTGCTCCGACTATTGATATTTTTGCGACATTGGTATCATAAGAAATACTTTTTCCGCCTATTAATTCAATATAATCCTTTAAAGCCGCGACCGCTTCCTCGCCCTTGTCGGCTGCCACTGTGAAAGTGATGTCTTTTGTATTGTCGCGTCCCACCGATTGCAGAATTATGTCGACATTTATATGGGCCTTGGCAATACGCGAGAAAATTTGAAACGCCATACCCGGTTTGTCAGGGATACCCACTATCATAACGCGAGCGACATTATCATCCTTTGCAACACTTTTTACCAGCATTTTTTCCACTTTTGTTACCTCCCTAACCATGGTGCCTGATGATTGATTCAAACTGGACAGTACTTCAATTTCGACATTGTATTTTTTCGCCATTTCAACCGAACGATTATTAAGAACCTGTGCACCCAGAGTGGCAAGCTCTAACATCTCGTCATAAGTAATTTCCTTAAGTTTTTTCGCATTTTTAATTTTGCGTGGGTCGGCGGTAAACACCCCTTCAACATCGGTGTAAAGCTGACATACATCGGCGTGCATGACGGCAGCGATTGCAACCGCACTGGTATCGGAACCTCCTCGTCCCAGGGTGGTTATATCCCCAAACCGGTTAATACCTTGAAATCCGGCAATTATCACTATTTTATTTTTATCCAGTTCGGTTTTAATACGCTCAGGTTCAATTCGTTTGATGCGGGCCGAGGTATGGGTTGAATTAGTGTGGAAACCAGCCTGCCATCCTAACAGTGAAACAACAGGATACCCCAGCTTTTCTATTGCCATTGCAAGCAATGAAATCGATATTTGTTCGCCGGATGAAAGCAGCATATCCATTTCGCGGCGACTGGCCGCGGGGTTAATCTCTTTAGCCTTTTCAATTAATTCATCGGTGGTATCACCCTGAGCCGATACGACCACTATTACGCTGTTGCCCTCATCGTACTTTTTGGTTACAATGCGTGCAACATTAAATATGCGCTGTGCATCAGCAACCGAGCTTCCACCGAATTTCTGTACTACCAGCATGAAAACCATACCTTTCATAATGTTTGAATTTTATAAAAACTCTACCCTGGCTCCGCCAGCATCGCATTCCAAAAGCCGGACGTCCCACCCTGTCAACCCGGCTTCGATAAGCTGTGCTTTCGCTTTAGCTATGAAGGAAACGTCGCCGCTGTCGACCATTGCCAAAACTGATGGTCCCGAACCGCTTATTGATACTGCGTAGGCTCCGAGTCTGTATGCAATAAAAAATATCCGATCCGCGCCCTCGATGAGCGGAAAGCGATAAGGCTGATGCAACCTGTCTTGCACCGCTATACGAAGATTGCTAAGGTTGCCCGAAAACAACGAAGCGGTCATTAATGCAGCGCGTGACAGATTGTAAACGGCGTCACCTCGCGATACCTCAGAGGGCAGCACAGCCCGCGATTTTTCCGTTTTTAGCTCAAAATTCGGTATAAACAGGGCAAAACGTATGCGGTCAGATACCGGGACACTTACAGTATAAACCCTGCCATTGTCCATAACAGCCGTCACAAGCCCGCCGAATATAGCCGGCGCAGTGTTGTCGGGATGTCCCTCAAGACCTGCTGCAACATCGGATATGTCGGATAACGAAAGCGGACTGCCGAGCAAGGTATTTGCACCAAGCAAACCGGCAACAAGGCAGGCGGACGAGCTGCCAAGCCCCCTCGTCAGTGGAATGTTGTTCTCCTGCTTCAATCTAAGCCCATGAAAGGGATAGCCGCATTTTTGATATAAATATTTTGCGGCAGAGAATACCATATTACTCTCATCGGTTGGGATTTTAACACCATCGACCGATTCGATTTGGCAAATCGGCTTTTCAACGCTGCCGTCGGCTTCCTCCATCCATACGTGGTTGAACAGGGCTAGTGCGATACCAAGTGCATCAAAGCCTGAACCAAGATTCGCGCTTGATGCCGGTACTGTGATTTTTATCATTATTTGCACTCTGCCTTTTATAGTATATATTTATAAATCTGCTATTCTGATACGATTTATCAGTGAAACACCGCTTAACGATTCTATTACTTCATCCAAAAGACTTTCGCGTACTACCGGTGTATAAAGTGCCAATTCGCCCGACGGAGTGTCTTTAGCGTTTATAGTTGTACATTTACCAAGGCTTTTTTCCAATTCGTCGAATGCGGACTTCAAACCATTGCCGCGTAGCCGCAGCAGTGCAGCATATTCTGCTTCGCGGTAGTCTGACACATAGTCTTTAAGACCGGGATCCCAGCTTAAATATTTGCGCGCACCAAGATGCTTGACTTCGTCAATTACGTCGGCCACAACAGCGCTTGCCGTGGGCAGCTTGCCTGCACCTCGCCCATAAAAAACAACGTCGCCAATCGCATCGCCGCGCACAAGAATACCGTTATACTCGTCATTGACTTCGGCAAGCTTACTCTCTTCGGGAATTATCATGGGTGCGACAATGCAATCAAGCTGATCGTCCGAGTTCTTGCGCGCTCTGCCGATAAGCTTTATCACGCCGCCAAAAGCAGATGCGTATTTAACGTCATCAAGTGTAACATTACTAATGCCTTCGGTATGCACTTGCTCCGGATAGACATGCCGACCGAAAGCTAAAGATGCCAGTATGCATATTTTCCTGCACGTATCATGCCCCTCAATATCCGCCTGGGGGTCACGCTCAGCATAGCCGAGTTGTTGCGCAAGCCTTAAAGCATCTTTAAACGGCATACCGTCACTTATCATTTTTGTAAGCACAAAATTTGTTGTTCCGTTTAAAATACCGGCAATCTCGTAAACTTCGTTTGCGGCAAGACATTGGTCTAAAGGACGTAAAATTGGGATTCCTCCGCCTACACTTGCCTCGAACAAGAAATTAAGGTTGTTTTCGCGCGCTATAGCAAGAAGCTCATCGCCTTTGGAGGCAACCAGTTCTTTGTTCGATGTTACCACACTTTTACCGGCAAGCAGACACCGGCGCACATACTCATAGGCCGGGGTTAAACCGCCTATTGTTTCCACAACTATGCGTATATCAGGATTATTGACGATATCTTCAAAATTTTTTGTAAACCTGTCTGCCAACGGATTGTCCGGAAAACTTCGAACATCAAGAATTTTACTTATTTCAATCGGCTGTCCAGCCTTATGGGCAATATTTTTTTTGTTTTTCAGCATTACTTCCGCAACGCCTGAACCTACAACTCCATAACCCATTATTGCAATCTGAACCATGTGTATGTGCCCTGCCTTTCCATTATATCCAAAACAATATATTAGTATTAGTTTTGCTGACCGGAGATGCGCAGCACGCGCTCAACTCCATCACAGGTCGAAAGCCTTTTTACGAATTGAGATACTTCGAACTCCGGGTCATCTATGCGCGCTGAAATCGAAACCAAAGCTTTGCCTTGAGCCGGAATGTTTTGGTTTACCGTAAGAATGTTTGTGCCGGTATCAGCAAATTCCGACAATACTCGTGACAAAATCCCCGGTCTGTCGCTCAATTCAATATGTAATGTCAGAATACGGCCAGCCTTTTGCGCATCATAAACATAAACTGCACTTCTGTATTTGTAAAATGCGCTTCGGGAAATTCCGGCAATACGAGCGGCCTGCGCCGCCGAAGTTGCTTTGCCCGACGCCAACAGCTGCTTGGCTTCCACGACGCGTGAAAAAACTTTTGGCAAAACCGCAGAGTCCACTAAAAGCATCCTTGAATTCTCGTTTGTCAGCTCCAAAGTGTCCACCCCTTGCACACGTGTGTATTCCATACGAGATACTATATCATTCTGCCGGCAGCATTTCAAGTCCATAATCGTTTAAATTCATTCAAAAAATTAAATGAACTCATAAGTTCTTTCAAAAGCTCTTAATATCTTTGCATCAGGCAATTCAACATTTTATACTATGAAGAGTGTGATAATAAAAAGTATTCATTCAATATGACTTTCGGTTAATTAAAATTCTTGCTTATCTAAGTTCTTTAGGATATAATTGACAAAAAGCGAGTGATACCATACCCGATTAAAATATATACAAAATTTGTGAAGAGATTTTTTTCTGCAAAAGAGCAATGGGCTAACGTTTGCAGACGATCTGCTTTTTAATTAAACAAGTAGTTAATGCAGGTTTGAAAGGGGGCAGTTTATTTGCGTTTGGAACAGATTCCCGAATCCGAGTCGACGATTAAAGTCAGGCGACGGCTACAGTTTCTTATTAATCTTTTATATTATGGAGTTTTACTGGCGATAGGCATTTTGGTTTTGCGCTATCTTTTTATGTGGATGCTGCCGTTTGTGCTGGCTTTTGTCGTTGCTGCCGGACTTCAGCGGCCGCTCGGTTGGCTGGTTAAAAAAACTAATATAAGCCGTAAAGTTTTTTCGGTTATTTTAGTTGTTTTCGTAATATTACTGATTGCGAGTATTGTCGCTGTTATCGGTTGGCAGCTTATCCAGGGAATTATTAGCTTTGTCTCGGATAATAAAAACATAGTTACTATTGAAAAAACCGTAATGGGATTAACAGACACTATAAATGAATTCATATACAGCTTTTCGCATATATTGTCTGAGCAAGCGATGATTTCTCTGCAGCGAGCGATAACCGAGTTTTCATCCAATATTATCAGTTCTGTAACCGGGCTGTTTACAAATGTGGCTGCATCGGTCGCTTCCGCTACAGCACGCCTGCCAATACTTCTTGTTAGTTTTATTATATGGGTGGTTGCCTCGATTTTCCTATCAATTGATTACCACAACGTGCTTTCTTTTATATTGCGTCAGGTACCTGACAGGCATTCTGAAACAATTAGCTTTGTTCGCAGTATTTGTACGAACACACTGTTTAAGCTGTTGCGTGCATATGGTCTGCTTATGTTTATCACCTTTGTGGAACTTAGCATCGGGTTTACTTTATTGCGCATACCTTATGCATTGCTTTTGGCTGCATTGATAGCACTGGTTGATATATTGCCTGTGCTCGGGACGGGCACGGTGTTGGTACCATGGGCCTTTATCGCACTGATAATGGGCGAAGTAAAAATGTTTATCGGTTTAGGCATTATTTATATTATTGTAACAATTGTCCGCAACGTATTGGAGCCACGCCTTGTAAGCATGCAAATAGGACTTAATCCGCTTGTTACGCTGTTTTTTATGTTTCTTGGACTGCGCGCAATCGGACTGCTTGGCATGCTTTTATTTCCGTTAATTGTCATGGTTCTTGTCCAGCTACATGAGTCCGGCAAAATACGCATATGGAAATAGCGTTGCCACTACGCAAGCACTGTATGCTCAATCAATATTTTAAGACCTATACCGATAAGAATTATGCCACCCAAGACTTGCGCTTTTTTGCCGAATAAATTCCCGAAACGGCAACCGATTATTACACCGCAAAGGCATAATAAAAATGTGATTAATGCAATAATGACACAGCAAATTACAAATCCATAGGGCAATGCCAGCAATCCGCTTTGGGGCAAAATTGCCAACGAGGCTCCGACCGCAAGCGCATCAATGCTTGTTGCCGTTGCCATTAACAGTACTGAATCCCACCTGCTGGGGTCACCGCTTGGCATTTCCTCTGTGCCACGTGTTTCCCACAGCATTTTTATGCCGATAAATGAAAGCAAACCGAATGCCACCCAGTGGTCCAAAGACTCAATTCTGCTTGAAAAGGTTCGGGCTATGGTATATCCTAAAAAGGGCATCAAACCCTGAAACAGGCCAAAGCTGCCTGCTATGCGCAGGTTCTGCCGTATAGTGGTAAAACACAGCACCATTCCGCTGCTTACCGATACCGCAAATGCGTCGATCGATAATACGACAGCAATAAGCAGCAGATATGCAATTCCCATCGGATATCATCCTTTCAAACACCCAAAGCTAAAAAGGTTAAAGCATAATTATATAACCTGGCTCATACACTGTCAATTAAATTAACCGTTGAAATGGGGGATTATATGCAAATATTTGAAATTGAGGGGATAGATCAGCTGTGCGCAAAATCGCTGTTTAAACCCGGAAATACAATAGCAGAAACGCTGCTTAAGGTTGTTGACTTCCCATGGCAGGCACTTTCAAATATTTGCGGATTTGTCAAAGAGATTGGACCGAGTCTTAACCCTTTGGACTTTGATAATCCGCGTCCCGGTGTTTGGATACATAAAACTGCAGTTGTGGCTGAATCAGCATTTATTGGTGAAAACGTAATAATCGGTGAGGGTGCCGAAATACGCCACTGTGCTTTTATACGAAACAGCGCGGTTGTAGGCAAAGGTGCGGTTGTTGGCAATTCAACCGAGCTTAAAAATGTGATTTTATTTGATTGCGTGCAGGTGCCGCACTATAACTATATCGGAGACTCCATTTTGGGCTATAAGGCACACATGGGAGCAGGAGCTGTTACCTCCAATGTGAAAAGTGATAAAACACCGGTAACCGTAACGTTTAACAATACAAAAGTGCCGACCGGACTTAAGAAGTTTGGCGCAATATTGGGTGATGAAGTTGAAATCGGTTGCGGTTCTGTGCTTAATCCCGGTTCGATTATAGGCAAATATACGCATGTTTATCCATTGTCGATGGTTCGCGGGTTTGTTCCTGAAAAAAGTATTTACAAAAAACAGGGAGAAATAGTGCAAAAAAAATAATATTTTCAAAGACGCCCCGTGTACACGGGGCGTCTTTGCGGGTTATACTAATCTTCGATGATTTCTCTGATATCGTAAACCCGGTTGAATTCCATGGTTTCGGGGTCTTTTACGACTTGGCACCGGTTACGGTACAGCAATTTTATTATCGGGTAAATATTAATCCAAATTTCGTTGTTGCACTCTTTTTGCGATTCGTCGAAAACAAGCTGTAGTCCGATATGTAAGTGAGCCTGCCGTATATTGTTGACATTTTCTTTCAGGCTATAGCCTGTTCTTCCAAGATAACCGATAACGTCGCCGGGCTTAACAATCGAACCGACCTTTAACGATTTGTTATAAGGAAAATCTTTTCGCAAATGTGCATAATAGTAATATCGTTTAGTATCATGACTGCGTATACCAATGCGCCAACCGCCATACTGGTTCCAACCAAGAGCTTCTACAACGCCGCCTTCAACCGCAATGATTGGTGTACCTATAGACCCCATCATGTCATGGCCAAGATGACGCCGAGTGAACCCATATGAACGGGATACCCCGAAATCGTCAAAGTCATTGTAATAATAGCCTTTAGCTATAGGTGAGAAGGCCTTTATTCCGTACCTGCGTTCCCATCTCTTGCCGGTTTTTGATGCCGGATCGTCGACTTCAATTTCAAAAGTTCCCAATATTCCGGACAAAGCGGCATTGTAAGCATCAAGGTAATAATCATAATATTTTAAGCCTGCGGCAATGTCTGACATTGTTTTGCCGGATTTTAGCAAATTAGCAACTTCATCAAGCTGACTTGTTTTAAAGCTTCTAAAGTTGTTGCCGTTTTTTGCCGCAAGATAAGACAGCATTTCAATCCAATTAAAGTGTATCTCGCTGTCTTTTGAGGCAATATCAAGCTTTATCGCGTATTCCATCGCGTTGCTCGGAACTTTGAAGTCAACCCATTTAATAAGCTCCTCTTTCTTTTGGTTAGTAGCATCTACTTTCAATGTTTGAACATAAAACAGACTACCGCCGCATAACAGCAACAGTATTATCAATAAAATTAAGGATATGCATACCGGCCTTATTCGGCCGAGCACAAAAACCATTACTTTTCACGCCTTTCCGATATCACGAAATACATTCTTATATTTATGAGGTAAAAACGACGAAAATTACCCTTTGTTTTTACGGACATGTTAAAATAATGCAGTTGCTAAAAAGCGTCAATAGTAAATGTAGGAATAAAAAATTTCCGACGCAAAGTTTGATTTTTATGCGTATGCTATAACCGAGAACAAATTTAAGCTTGTTCTCATTTTTTAGGATCCCACCCCTCATAAAAAAGGGGGAGATACCAATGCACAGGGTTTTGGCTTGCTTTTTAGTAGTGTCTTTGTCTGTAACACCACCGATATCAAATTTGGGAGATATTGCAATTTGCTCTGTTACTGAAAAAGTCAAAGAAAAAAACTTGTGTTTTACCGGCTACTATCCCCGTTTTTTTGGAATAGGTGACAATGCCGCCCAAAAATCGTTAAACGTGCAAATGCAAGAACATGCACATGTAGCACTGGCCAGAACCAAAGCTGCCGCAGCTCAGCTGACAACCGGCGACAGGTCGGAACAGCAAAGAGTAGAAGGCACCTTCGGATATGAGGTCAAACGAAATAGTAATGGCGTCGTCAGCCTATTGTTAAGCGATACCCTCTATACCGCAAAAGAAAACACTAAGCAAAATAAATATGGTATCACCTTTAAGGTTAGTAACGGAGAAATTTTGAAATTAGCTAATCTGTTTCAAAACACTGAAGAGGGAATTCACCTGGTAGACCGGGAAATTGAAAAGCAGCTTGATAATCGCAAACTAAAAGCCAAGCTTCAAAAAGCCACACCTCAAATCCATGCAAATCAGCCCTTTTATCTCACTGACGACAGCCTTGTTATTATTGTTCCCGAAATGACTTGGTTTGGACGTGAGATGGGTACGGTGGAATTTCCGGTTTCTTTTGACACACTCAAAGAATGTTTTATATTCGATTTTGTGCCATAACCCAACAACCGGCTGTCCGTTTTACGGGCAGCCGGTTTCGTTTGGCTATACTAATATCGTTCGCAAAGCGATATTATTCAGTGAGCATTATAAAACCGTAGGGAGCGAACTATGTTCGTCCGCAGCCTATTCAACATATTCATATCCTGCTTTATCGTTTACAAAGTCAAATAATAATTCATCTTTGATAAAAAATCGTGACCTGACTTTGCAGCATGCGTTCTCATGTATTTCTCTGCACATAAGTCCATTTGATGGTGCAAGCAGCTTTTTGGCATTGTCAGGCGATGCATCTATCAAAAGCTTGTATTTTCCCTGTTTTATAGCTGCCGAGTATTTTGAGCATTTCAGTATTTTCACACCATTGTATGTGCTAAGACGATATTCCTTTTTATCGAACCAAACTATCCCTATACACCCTTTAAAATTTGTACCCAAAAGGGGTATATCGGCAATTGAAAGCATTATGCTCAATGGTTTTTTATCACTACGGCTCGACTGCACCCATAAATAGTTTTTTGGAAATGACGATCCCCAGTCGGTCTCAATGTAACCTAAGCCGCTGTCAAAGCCTAAATTTTTGCCGTTAATTTTAAGAGTTCCGTTTATTTCGTGCTGCAAACTTATTACTCCGTGATTACACTGCATAAACGGAATAAATCTAAACGGACCCATTGCATCACGCTTTAGGGTATTAAATTTGCCGTATTTCAGTTTCCCAGATATAGACATTGTTTCGTTATTTAGATTAACGCTTATTCCGTCTTCACAGAATACATTATCCGCAACGCAGATTTTTAGCTTGTCCGGATTCGCATGGAATTGTTTTGGCGGGTACAAAAAATTACACGACATTTCAGGTGTTATCACTTGGATAAAAGCCGATTTATTGCCATCGCTGTCTATACTCAGTCCCGGTATGAATGCGACGACGGTTTTGTCCGATTGGTGTTTAAAATACCATCCCTCAAAATAGCGTTTGTTTTGACCATTACCGTGATAATATCGCATCTAATAAAACCCTTTCATTAGATTGTTAAAACCATCATTGACAGTTATTGCTAATGATGATATACTTAGGTGAACTATGTCATATAGTACACTAAGTATAGTTCTGGAGAGTGGTGTTGTGTTTTCGATTGACAGTTTGTCAAGACAGCCTATTTATGAACAGATTATACAGCAACTTGAAAGGTTTATTTTGACGGGCGCGGTAAAACCGGGCGAGCAATTGCCAACGGTTCGCGGGTTGTCCGTTCAGTTATCAATTAATCCAAATACAATACAAAAAGCATATTCCGAGCTTGACAGGAGAGGGATAATATGCTCGGTGCCGGGGCGAGGGTGTTTTGTATCCGAAAATGCCGTTGCATTATTAAGTGAAAATCGGCGCAATGAACTGGAAACCTTAAAGCGTCTGGTATATGAATTTGCGATAGCAGGGATTGAACAGCAAACCGTAATTGAAACCGTTAAAAAAGCGTATGCTGATTATAACAATAGTGAAGGGAGTGCGGCTAATGATTAAGGCGGAAAGCTTAACCAAGCGCTTTGATGGCTTTACGGCATTAAACGGTATCAACTGCGATATACCCAAAAGCTGTGTATATGGGATGGTAGGCTCAAATGGTGCGGGCAAGTCCACTTTTTTAAGGTTAATTTCGGGAGTATACCAGCCGGACGGTGGCAGTATTACAATAGACGGGGAGCAGGTGTTTGAAAATCCCCAAATTAAAAGCCGCATTGCCTATATCGCCGATGAAACATTTTTTTTGCCGGGTGCAAATCTTGAACGCATGGCAAGGTTTTATGCAGCAGGATACAAAAGCTTTGACATGCCTTATTTTAAATATTTGGCCGATAAGTTTAATCTTAGTACAAAAAAGCCGATTAACAGTTTTTCCAAAGGCATGAAACGGCAAGCAGCAGCCATTTTAGCGCTGTGTCGCCGCGCAGACTATTATCTTTTTGACGAAACCTTTGACGGTCTTGATCCTGTAATGCGAAAAACAGTTCGCAGTCTTATCTGTGAGCAGGTGTCTGAATATAGTGCAACGGCAGTTATCACTTCCCATTCACTGCGCGAGCTTGAAGATACGTGCGATCAGCTTGCATTGCTGCATCGGGGTGGCGTTGTGTTGCAAAGCGATGTTGAAAGGCTTAAGACAACATTGTTTAAAATACAAGTGGCATTTAACATGGAATATGGCCCGGAAAAGTTTGAGGACTTTGATATTCTTAACTTTAAAAAGAATGGATCGGTTATTAATATGATTGTACGAGGTGACAAAGAACAAACCAAAACCCGGCTGCAGTTAATGAAACCGATATTGATTGATATTCTTCCTTTAACCCTTGAAGAAGTGTTTACCTATGAGATGGCGGAATTGGGATATGCTTTTTCCGACCAATTAACAAGCGGGGAGGATAACGCCGTATGAAAAGAAAATGGTTTAATCCGTCATTATATATTGATGCGCTGCTCCAGCTTCGTGTTGTGGGAGTGACTTATCTTATTATCATAGAAATTAGCGCGTTACTTACTTGCATATCCGCATATTTGGGCAGTATAAGATTAGCCGATCTTAATGTTAGTCGTGAAATTACTTATACGTTATTAAAAGCCAATCCTGTATATCTTTTTATTGTAACCATATTTTCTCCGATTATGTCTTTGATAATCTTCAACTTTTTAAACAAGCGCAATGCAAGCGATGTGTTTCATGCTCTGCCCGATAGACGCACCTCATTGTTTTTAAGCTTGTTTGCGGCGGTAATGTCATGGATTGCTGTCGGCATATTGTTGTCCACAACAACAACGATAATAGGCTTTGTGTTTTTTATGCCGCAAACCGTGACTTTCGAGTTTTCGTCTGTATGGGCATTGTTTTACGCCTTAGGTTCAGGGTTATTTACTGCGGGACTTACGGCACTTGCAATGAGCTTAACCGGCACTTTGTTTTCTAATTTTGCTGTCGCAGGGTTGATTGCGCTTGCCCCGCGTTTGTTTATCATGGTGTTTATCACATCGCTTTGCAGCCTTTTGCCTATTTTGCCGAGCGATGCGATACCCTTTTGGTTGCAAGAAAGGAACAATCCGATTTTTTTTCTTTTTGAAAATTTGTTCTCGACCCAAGCCAATGTTAGCCCTTTTCAGACCATATATGCTTTTATTATAGGGGTACTATATATTGCGGCAGCTCTTATAATATTTTGCCGGCGCAAAAGCGAGACTGCCGACAAATCGGCGCCCAACCGGATATTACAGACAGCCTTTCGACTGATTTTCACCATGCTTATTTGTTTAATTCCATGCACTGCAATTCTCAATACCGTGAGTTACAGTACCGAGTTTCCCGGCGCCGAAACAATATTCGGCTTTGTTGTTTTATATATAATTGCTCTTATTGGTTATTTTGTATATGAACTTATTACAACGCGCAGGGCACGCAATCTTTTGCGTGCCGTCCCTGCACTCGGCATACTTGTTTTGTTAAATGTTTTGTTTATCGGCGGAGCTTTGACTATCAGAGAGCTGACACTGCGGGACACGCCCGATGCCGAGGACATTGCTTCGGTCAGATTTTTGAATTTAAACGCGGTTTCATACAATAAGTTTTTCAACGATGGCATTGAGAAAATTGAATTTAAAGACCGCGAAATAAACAGAATTATTTCAACAGCTCTGCAGGATGCCGCAAAAAAACTAAGGTACGGCAATAAAAACATTACAAAAGATGCGTTGTTCATAGTTAATATTGAGCTTGACGGGAGATCAATGACACGCAGGCTATCGTTATCCTATGAAGAATTTAGCGGTCTGTTCAATCAGTTATTGAAAAATGATGATTTTTTAAAGTTTTATAAAATCTTGCCTGAGTTTGACGAAGTAAACATTTCGATTTCAAGAAATACGCGGTTACAGCTTTCGGACGCAGATTTAAAAAGCCTTTATACAACGTTTAAAGCCGAGGTTGAGACATTGGATTTTAAAACATGGTTTGACTATATCAACAATAACAGTTTTTCCGGCGACCGACTACACCAAAGTGACTATATTTATCTGCCAGATGAATTGACACTCATTGACAAAAAAGACGGCTATATAAGAAATATCCCGTTATCCTCTTTGTTGCCTAACACATCAAGCCAATACATGAAGTTTTCAAACCATATTATCGAGGACAGTGTTATTACGGACATGCGCAATTCACAAAGCGAATACGGCTTTGAAATCAACGGATTTGGCTTTGTCGACGAGTTTGGTACTTCCAAGGCTGTATTTATTTTTGTGAGCCCGGGATTTAGACCACAACCTGAGCAGGATTTTCTCAATGATCTTGCCGATTTGTTTGAACGAAAACGTGGTTTGCCGGTAGATATAAATAAACCATTTTGGGCAGTGCGTGAAAAAAATACAGGCAGGTATTTTTATTTCAACAGCGATTCCTCCGCATTACCTGCAAATTTACCAAAGGGGCACAAATATTACGAACCCCAAACCGTTTATTATTCGACCACCACTGTGGCGCATACCGCTTATACTTCAACCGGACCTACTATTACGAGCAAAGTACAACCTTAGTTTAAGCATTGTTTCTAAAACAAAAAGTGTCCGTACAGCCTGCCGGCCGTGCGGACACTTTTTTAATAAATTATTTATTTTTTTCCTTTCGGAGATACTTGTTGCGAGTGGCAATACCGCCGCGGATATGCCGCTGCGCCTTATTATGTTCCAAAACGCTGCGAACCCGCACGTATAACTGCGGATTGACCGTCCGCAATCTGTCACTTACATCCTTATGTACTGTGGACTTAGATATATGAAACTTCCCCGCGGCAGCACGAACCGTCGCGTTGTTCTCGATAATGTATTCGCCAAGCTCAATAGCGCGTTCCTCAACTGCTCCCTTCACGTTATCACCTCTTGAAGTTCTTCGCTAATAACTATGCGTGAAGAGAGCAATATATTCGGTTTTTCTTTATGCAGTCGCCTGCCAAGCAGTGTTGTTCTGCATTAATCACACATTAAATCTAAACAGCACAACGTCTCCGTCCTTTATGACATAATCCTTGCCCTCCGAGCGGACAAGCCCCTTTTCCTTAGCAGCGGGCATCGAACCTGCGGTAATCAGGTCGTCATACGCAATCACTTCCGCGCGTATAAAGCCTCTTTCAAAATCGGAATGTATTTTGCCCGCGGCCTGCGGTGCTTTGGTGCCTTCCGATATTGTCCATGCGCGCACTTCTGGCTTGCCGGCGGTCAGATAGGAAATTAGTCCAAGCAACTGATAACTTGATTTAATAAGCCGGTCGAGACCGCTGCTTTCAAGCCCGAGGTCGGATAAAAACAACTGCTTCTCCTGCTCGGGTATCTCGGTGAGCTCAGCCTCCAGGCGGGCGCATATCGGAAGTATTTGCGCTTTTTCGGCGGCGGCAAGCTCACTTAAGCTTTTGTAATGTATATTATTTTCAAGCTTTGCGGTAAAATCAGCCTCGCTTAAATTTGCTGCATATATCACCGGCTTTTTTGTAAGCAAATCCACGGTGCCGAGAATTTTCTCCTCATCATCGGTGTATTCAATTGCCCGAGCGGGCTTTCCCTGCTCCAATGCAGCATATATTTTTTTCAATAAATTATACTCTGTTTGAAGTGATTTGTCGCCCTTAAGCATTTTAGCAGTTTTATCAATGCGGCGCTCGAGCATTTCCATATCCGAAAATATAAGCTCAATGTTAATGGTTTCAATATCCCTAAGCGGGTTAACGTCACCTTCAACATGTATTATGTCACTATCCTCAAAGCATCTCACAACATGGACAATTGCATCCACTTCACGGATATTCGAAAGAAATTTATTGCCCAGCCCTTCTCCTTTGCTTGCGCCCTTTACAAGTCCTGCAATGTCGACAAATTCAATAACGGCATGTGTGGTTTTTACAGGGTTGTACATTTCAGTGAGCTTGTCAAGCCGCTCGTCGGGAACAGCGACAACGCCAACGTTTGGGTCTATTGTGCAAAATGGATAATTTGCGGTTTGTGCACCTGCATTTGTAATTGCGTTAAAAAGTGTGGATTTGCCAACATTAGGTAGGCCTACTATGCCAAGCTTCAAGTTTTAGTCGTCCTTTCTCAGTCATTATATCCGCAGCATTTTTTATACTTTTTCCCGCTGCCACAGGGACATGGGTCGTTTCTGCCTACTTTTTGGGCAGCGGTTTTGCGCACCGGGCGCTTTTTATCGGTGCCGTCGGCCGAGGTGAATGTCGGTTTCGCAACCTGTTCACGTTTGGGCTGTTCCTCCGACTTAATCTGCACAGTCAGCATCAGTCTGGCGGTATCCTCGCGAATAGAGTCTATCATTTGATCAAACATATCAAAGCCTTCGAGCCGGTACATTACAACAGGGTCCTTTTGGCCATATGCGCGAAGATGGATACCACGACGCAGTTCATCCATGTTATCAATATGATCCATCCAGTAACGGTCAACTGTTTTAAGCAGGATAACTCTTTCTATTTCCCGCATCATTTCCTCGCCGTATTGTTTTTCCTTGGCGTTGTATATTTCCATTGCACGGTCGGTAAGCATCGAAATTATGTCTTCGCGCTCAATGCTTGCGAGCTGTTGTCCGTCAAAATTAAGATCATCGCCATTGATAAGCCAGCCTGCATAAAATTCCCGCAACCCGTCAATGTTCCAGGTCTCTTGCGAATCAACATCCGACAAAAATGTCTTGCAGTTGGATTCGATTGATTCTTTTATCATGCCGATGATATAATCACGCACATTCTCGCCGTTTAACACCATGTCACGCTGGCTGTATATCAACTCGCGCTGGCGATTCATAACATCATCAAATTGTAATACGTCACGGCGTATTGCAAAGTTGCGTTCTTCAACCTTGCGCTGTGCACTTTCAATCGAATTAGTAAGAAGTCGGTTTTCAATCGGCGTGTCTTCATCAATGCCCAGGGTATCCATAAGCGAATTTATTCTCTCGCCGCCAAACAGGCGCATGAGGTCGTCTTCAAGCGACAAGAAAAAACGGGATTCGCCCGGGTCCCCCTGGCGGCCGGAACGCCCGCGAAGCTGATTATCTATACGCCGCGATTCATGCCTTTCTGTACCAAGTATAAATAGACCTCCCGCCTCACAGACGGCATCGTGCTCGGCTTTAATTTCTTTTTCATATTTTTTTTCAAGCTCTTTAAAAGTGGCGCGAGCGGATAAAATCTCTTCATCATCCGTTTCACTGAAATCCGTGGAGCTCGTAATCAGTTCTTCCGAAAATCCCATGCGCCTCATTTCCGATTTAGCAAGATACTCCGCATTGCCTCCAAGCTTAATATCGGTACCGCGTCCTGCCATGTTTGTGGCTATGGTTACTGCGCCGCGCTTACCTGCCTGGGCGACGATTTCCGCCTCTTTATCATGGAATTTTGCATTAAGCACCTCGTGCTTTATACCCCTGTTTTTTAAAAGCTTTGACAAAAGCTCTGATTTTTCAATAGAAATAGTGCCTACCAGCACCGGTTGCCCTTTTTGGTGGCATTTTTCGATTTGCTCAATTACTGCGCGAAATTTGCCCTGTTCGGTTTTATAAATACAATCGGGTTGGTCAATACGTATCATTGGTTTGTTAGTTGGAATTTCAACAACATCCAGCTTATAAATCTGTTCAAATTCGCGCGATTCGGTCATTGCGGTACCTGTCATGCCTGACAGCTTTTTATAAAGGCGAAAATAGTTTTGGAAAGTAATTGTGGCAAGTGTTTTGCTTTCACGCTCGACCTTGACTCCCTCTTTTGCTTCGATCGCCTGATGCAGCCCCTCATTATAACGTCGACCAAACATAAGACGACCGGTGAACTCATCAACAATTACGACCTCTCCGTCCTTTACGACGTAATCAACGTCGCGCTGCATGACGCCGCGCGCTTTTATAGCCTGGTTAATGTGGTGCAGAAGTGACACATTGTCGGGATCCATGAGGTTGTCAACTTTAAAATATTGCTCGGCCTTAACAACACCCGACCGTGTCAAAGTCGCGGTTCTCGCTTTTTCATCAACAATGAAATCAGCGTCAACATTGTCTTGCTCCTCTTTAGAATCCTGTTCGCGCACTTTAACAAGCTTTAAGGTTTTTGCAAAGCGATCGGCGCGCGTATACATTTCGGTGGATTTATCGCCCGGTCCTGAAATAATCAAGGGTGTACGCGCCTCATCTATCAAAATGGAGTCCACTTCGTCAACGATTCCGAAATTGTGCGGACGCTGAACCTTGTGCTCTTTGTATATAACCATATTATCGCGCAAATAATCGAACCCAAACTCATTATTGGTACCATATGTGATATCGGCATTATAGGCAGCTTTCCTGGCATTTGAGTCCATATCATGCACTATAAGACCGACCGATAGTCCCAGATAACGGTATACCTTGCCCATCCATTCACTATCACGACGTGCAAGGTAATCGTTGACCGTGACAACATGTACGCCCTTGCCCGACAACGCATTTAGATAAGCCGGCAGGACAACCGTCTGGGTTTTGCCTTCTCCTGTTTTCATTTCGGCAATACGACCCTGATGCATGATTATACCGCCGAGAATTTGCACAGGAAAGTGGGGCGTTCCCAGTACACGGTCGGTTGCTTCCCGGCATACTGCGTATGCGTCGGGAAGAATATCGTCAAGTGTTTCACCGGCATCAAGGCGCTCTTTAAGTATGGCGGTCTGGCTTTTTAGCTCCTGTTCGCTCATTTGACTGTATTTAGCTGACAACTCTATAACTTTGTTGCATATCGGTTGAATTCGTTTAATTTCCCTTTGACTGTAATCGCCAAACAAAAGTTTTATAAGACCCATTAAAAACACCTCATTATATTATTAAAAACGGCTTCAAACTCTTAATAAATCCTTATAAATATATCACAATTACAGGCGGGTTACAACCAAATACTAATATCCGACTAAAATCTTAATATCTTTTCGGTCTTTTTTGCGCCGGACTTGCGTTTTCTCCTTGCCGGGCGTTAGCCCGCCTGCATCGTCGGCCTTGCACAGCACAAAAAATCCTCGAAAATTTTATTAATTTTTAATCAAATATTAGTATTGTAAATAAAAAAGAGAGGCGGTATTTTTCCGCCCCGCTTTTTAAAAACCCATAATTTAGTGTGGCCGTCGAACCTGTACCGCTAACACAGTAATATCATCCTCATGTTGCTTTTGCCTTTGCCTGGCACACGTGGCGATATCCTCAACAAATGCTTTAAGACTTCCCGAATTTGCGTCAAAATTACGCAGCTTATCTTCTATCCATGTAAACCCGCCGCTTAACGCACCGTCGCTGCACATCAGCAATATGTCCCCGTCAGTTAGTGTATCTTCGCTGCATTCAAAACGTATGTCACGCAATATTCCCACAGGCATTGCCGATTTTTCTATGCGCCAAACTCGGCCCATACTGCACAAAAATGTTGGCGAAGCGCCGGCTTTTCGGCATTCTATTTTACCACTGAACAAGTCCAGCTCAAGCACATCAAGCGTGGCCAGGCTTTCGTCCCCGGATTTTACCATGAGCGCGGAGTTAACCATGCGCAAAACGCTGTCCCGACCAAATCCGGCCTGTATCAGGCGTGATGTAAGTCCGGTTGCCATTGCGCCGTCTACAGCGGCGCGACCACCACTGCCCATCCCGTCGCTAAGCACGGCAAACCACCTTCCGGCTCCGTCGCTGAAGGTTTCATATGCATCGCCGCAAAGCCGCTCACCTGTGCAATGCAGCTGCGCTCCGGCTGAAGTAACACTTAGCATAGGCTTTTCCGCCATAGTAATTTTTACCGAATTACCCAACCGAGTCACAACCGGATGGTCAAATTCGTGACCGACTGCATCAGCTATTGCCGCTTCCCACTTGTTTTTATTAAATTTTGCATTAATGTCAGATGCAAGAATTTCTACGGTGACACGTCCGCCGCGCCCAATCAGACAGACGCTATCCTGTACATTAAAACCAAATTCTTTACATACATCGGCAATTCGTGCAGATGCCTCTGTATCTACCTGCTCAGTTTTTGAAAAATCATGGGACAGTTCACTTAGCAGCTCTGACATTCCCGAAAACTGGTCGGTGACCACGGATCTAATCTCAGACAGACGGCGCCATGCACCCTCGCGCACAACGTATTCAAGATACTTTGAATTAATTTTATTAATTACATCGTCCAACCGTCCACAAAAACGGCCAAACGTTTCTGGAACATCTCCCGGTTTTACATATCCTTTCTCTCTAAGCGATGGTGTAAGCCTGTTAAATGCATCCATAGTTTTATTAAATGAAACATCCCAGCATTGCATACGCAGTCCGCATACACGACATATATCCTCGGATACGCTGCGGTACACCGAGCCCAAATCAGGTGCACTTAAATCCGAAAGCTTTTGTGATACCGCATCTACTGTCTGCGCGACCTCACCCATTGCGCGTGACGCATAGTCCAACCGCATTACAACCGACCGCCGAAGTCCGTCCACTGCGGGCAAATCTTTTGCGCTCATAAAAAATCTGTTTATAAAGCGGTCAACTGATGCAGGTATCGCAA
Source organism: Oscillospiraceae bacterium (assembly GCA_028697255.1). GTDB lineage: Bacteria > Bacillota > Clostridia > Oscillospirales > Acutalibacteraceae > Avimonas. The sequence continues at coordinate 7,740 of JAQVFM010000016.1, read as the reverse complement.
CAAATATAACACTTGCTGCAAATACTTCATATATGCCGATTATTATTGTAGTGTCATCTCCCGCACTCATCAAAATAATTAAATTGGCAATTATAAACGAACCTGCCGAAGCAAACCGCCCGAAACGGGCAAAAATACCTGCAATAAGGCCGCCAAACGCAAAAGCTGCAGCAAGATACAGGTTTTGTGTATTGGCCATTGACATTGCCAGTCCGAGAACAATGCCCGCTATACTGCCGCCTTGTTCCTTACCGCTGCGTGCAAGCAAAAGAATAATAACAACACAGGCAATACGGCCAGGGGCAATTCCGCTAATCGTAATCCCTGCACAAGCCATCAGTACAATAGCACCTGTCATAACAATGCTTGCCTGCTCTTGAGCTGTAAGCACTCCGAGTTCGCCACGCGAAAATATGCCCACAGTTTTGCAAAAAAAGTATGATACACCGCCTGCAAGCAGCCCTTCTGCCGTAATGATAAGTGAATTATAAACATTAAGCCCGTTAACAGCCGCCAAAGCAAGACCTGTGCATTCTACAGACAAAAAAGTTATAATCGGTGTGAACAACGGATGGCGCACAACCGGCTTAATTGCACCGAGTGACCATTTTATCCCAACAACTGCGGCCAATGCCGCAATATATCTAAGCGAAACAGCTGCGCCTCCCGGCAACAGGTAACCGGCTATTGTGGTTATGTATACCAATGCGGCGCCTGCACCGTGTACAGAAGCCGCAAGACTGACTCCAAACGGCGCCATATTGCCGTATACCCCGGCGCGCGGCATAATCAATCCCAGGACTGCCCATAAAATCATGCTTGAAAGCTGTTTAGCAAGACTGGATTCGGCAGAATCAATATTAGCGGATACTCTTGTTTCAGGTGCCTGTCCGTCCCCGGCACCTGCTAACGCCTTTTGTTTCAACGTCCTCACCATCCCAATAAATGCCCGGCACATTTATACAGCCGGTATATACCATTTTATGGCAAATGAGGATTGTTTTTATGTCGTAATATGAGCACAATAATTGTTTTTTTATAACGAATATAAGCTGTTTGTAACATATTTGCACGATTGAGCCGCTTGTTTTAAAAACACCGTACTATTAAGTGTATATCAGGATATGAAAGCAATTATTGACATTGAATGATATCAACATTATAATGGTTGCGTGCGCAACTATTATTGCTGCTGGATATGGGGGAGATTAAAGGGATATGAATTCGTATATGAAATACATCGGTATAATATCGAGGTGTGCCGCACAGTACAGGGGTGGACGCCTTGAAAAGTACGGGGTTAGCGGATATCAGTGCACTTACATCATTAACATATGCAAAAACCCGGGTATTTCTCAAGACAGGCTTGCAAAAACCATATTTATTAATAAAAGCAATGTGACGCGGCAGTTATCCTTGCTCGAGCAAAACGGATATGTAATTAGACAGACAAGTAAGACCGACAAGCGCATTACTGAAGTTTATCCGACACAAAAGGCGATTGATATTCTGCCGGTTGTGTTTTCTGTTCTTGGTGAGTGGAATGATTATATAACCGAAGATTTTACAACTGAGGAAAAGCACTATCTTCTGACATTGCTTGAACGAGTTGCCGGTAAATCAAAGGCATATGCCGAAAAATTTAAGGAAAAGAATCAAGAATGAAAAAATTGTTTACATACATCAGACCATATTATTTGCAAATCTGCTTGCAGTTTTTTATTAAGTTTACCGGCACTATTATGGATTTGCTGATTCCGTGGTTGCTGTCATATATTATTGATTATGTCGTACCTCAAGGCAACATTAAAAGAGTTTATATGTATGGTGGACTGATGATTGCCTGTGCAGTGGTTGCAATCATTTTTAATATCATTGCAAACAGGATGTCCATAAGCACATCTCGAAAAATAACAAAAAGGCTTAGGCACGACTTGTTTGAAAAAATATCTATGCTTTCGTGCAGACAAACAGATGATTTTACTTTGCCATCCTTAATATCCAGGTTAACCTCCGACACATATTATATACACCAAATGGTGGACAGGATGCAGCGCCTTGGTGTTCGTGCCCCGATACTTTTGCTTGGTGGCATAGTTGTTACACTTACGCTTGAACCAGTTCTTGCATTAATTCTAATCGGCACGTTGCCATTACTTGCTGTTTTCGTGTTTTTTGTTTCGAAAAAAGGTATTCGGCTATATACTGATGCGCAATTAGCCGTAGACAAGCTTGTGCGTTTAATACAGGAAAATATGGCGGGAATAAGGGTAATAAAAGCGCTGTCCAAAACCGATTATGAAAAAGAAAAGTTTGACAACGTGAATCAAGAGGTTGTATCAAAAGATAAGAAAGCAGGCATTTTGATGTCATCAACACACCCTGTAATGCAGCTTTTACTTAATGCAGGGCTTACATTGGTCGTTGTTGTCGGAGCTTTCAGAGTTAATGCCGGGCTTGCAAAGCCGGGCACAATAATTGCTTTTTTAACTTATTTTACTATCATATTACATGCATTAATGATGGTTACCCGCTTGTTTGTAATGTATTCAAAGGGTGCCGCAAGCGCAAGAAGAGTGGCTCAGGTCCTTGAAGCGCCCGAGCAGATGAATTTGATTGAATCGCAAAATACCCCAAGTGATTTTCATGTTGAGTTCAGGAATGTCTTTTTTTCTTATAACAAAATTAAAGACAATCTTTGCAATATAAATTTTACGCTTAAACGGGGTCAGACTCTTGGAATAATCGGTGCCACGGGGAGCGGGAAGACGACAATAATAAATCTATTACTTCGTTTTTATGATGTTGATTCAGGTGAAATAATCATTTCGGGACAAAACATAAAAAGCATACCAAAAGAAATATTGCACACCAAGTTTGGTGTTGTTTTTCAAAATGATTTTTTGTTTTCTGACACTATTAAAGAAAACATAGATTTTGGTCGTGAAATTTGTGAGGACAAAATAAAAGCCGCCGCACAATTTGCACAGGCGGATTTTGTAATGGAAAAGGAAGGTGGACTAAATCACAGGCTAACGGTAAAAGGGTCAAATTTAAGCGGCGGTCAGAAACAGCGGTTGCTTATTGCCCGCGCTTTGGCGGGCGATCCCGAAATATTGTTGTTGGATGACAGCTCGAGTGCACTTGACTATATAACCGATGCTAAGCTGCGAAAGGCATTGAGACGCGACTTTAAGGATACCACTACTATTGTAGTGGCTCAACGCATAAGCTCGGTTATGAACTGCGATAAAATTATTGTATTGGAAGACGGTGTCGTTACCGGATACGGAACGCATGAGCAGCTTGTAAACCACTGTGATGCATACCGCGAGATTTATGATACACAAATGGGAGAGGCAGTCAGCGGGAGGAAACAACATGCGTAATAGAGTGACGTCTAATCAACAAGTTGGCGTGACACCGAAAAACTCAAAGCCTAAAATGAAAAAAACATATCTCTTGGTTAGACTTTGTAAATACCTTTTCATACATAAATGGCTTCTATTATCGGTTATTGTTTTAACCGTGGCGTCTAATGTCTTTGCGTTGATAGGCCCAAAGCTTTCTGGATATGCAATTGATGCAATCGAACCGGGAAAAGGAAAAGTAATATTCAACACTGTTTTTTATTATGCTCTTTTAATGATATGCTTTTACATATTTTCAGCGGCTATGAGATATCTGCTTTCAATAATCATGATAAAACTTAGTCGCAGCGTTGTTTATAGCCTTCGAAAAGATGCGTTTAACTCACTTGTATCTCTTCCGGTTAACTTTTTTGACCGCCACCAAGCTGGCGACATTATTAGTATAATCTCATATGATATTGATACGGTAAACACTTCTCTATCCAGTGATTTTGTGCAAATATGCACCAGCTTCATTACGGTGGTTGGTTCATTTGTTATGATGCTAACGATATCCCCTCAGCTTATGATCGTCTTTTTATTCACGATACCGGTATCAATCTTGTTTACAAGATACAGGGCAAAAAAGGTACGGCCTTTGTTTCGTCTTCGCTCGGCTAAGTTGGGTGAACTTAATGGTTTTGTCGAGGAGTTTGCAAGCGGCCACAAAACAACCAAGGCGTATAATTGTGAAAAGGTAATAGTATCGAGGTTTGATGAAAAGAACAATAATGCAGTAGATGCTTATTTTAATGCCGATTATTACGGTTGTGTTATCGGCCCGACAATGAACTTCATAAACAATATTTCGCTTGCATTGATAAGCATTTTTGGTGCGATATTGTATATGGGTGGGACACTGTCTTTGGGCAACATATCCTCATTCGTGTTGTATTCGCGCAAGTTTGCAGGACCCATAAATGAGTTCGCAAATATTATAAGCGAGCTTCAGTCGGCATTTGCTGCAGCAGAGCGGGTTTTTAAGTTGATTGACCAACAGCCCGAACCGAAGGATTTACCAAATGCATGTGTTCTTGATGATGTAACCGGTGATGTTAAATTTAAAAATGTTGTGTTTGGGTATGATGCCAATAAAACCATTATACAAGGCCTTAGCCTAAACGCTGAAAAAGGCTCAGTAATTGCTATTGTTGGTCCGACCGGGGCAGGGAAAACCACAATAATCAACCTTTTAATGCGCTTTTATGATGTTGATGCTGGCGGCATTTATATTGACCAAAACAATATAAAGAATATAACAAGAAAGAGCCTTAGGCGTGCATACACAATGGTATTGCAGGACACCTGGCTCTTTCATGGTACTATATTTGAAAATATTGCATACGGCAAGGACAATGTCACATTAGAACAGGTTGAAAATGCCGCAAAGGCAGCGAATATACATCAGTTTATAATGTCACTTCCAAACGGGTATGATACGGTACTCAGTGATAACGGTATCAGCATATCCAAAGGCCAAAAGCAGCTGCTTACCATAGCTCGGGCTATGCTGTTAGACTCCAAAATGCTGATTTTGGACGAGGCAACTTCCAATGTGGATACTCAAACCGAGCGACGCATACAGGACGCAATGCTGCGGCTTATGCGAAACCGCACATGTTTTGTTATTGCACACAGGCTTTCCACTATCAAATATGCAGATGTGATACTTGTAGTGCGTGACGGAGACATTGTGGAACAGGGCAGACATAGTGAACTGCTTAGTAAAAAAGGATTTTATTATCAGCTGTATCGATCCCAATATGATTATTGTTGAGTTAATACCTTGTTCAGCTGTTAACTTTAAAGCTGTCTTTAAGTGTTACTGAACGGTTAAACACAGGTTTGCCCGGCTTGCTGTCATAGCAATCAACACAAAAATAACCTTGGCGCATGAACTGGTAAGAGGAGGGGAAAGCCGCATTCTCCAAAGAAGCCTCTACCTTGCAGTCGGTCAACACCTCTAAAGAATCAGGATTCAAGCATTCCATAAAATCCTTGCCTTCACTTTCGGGGTCGGGGTCGCGAAAGAGTGTCGAGTACAGTCGAACCTCGGCATCAATTGCCGTTGTGGTATCAACCCAGTGTATAGTGCCTTTGACGCGCCTGCCGTCGGGCGTGTTGCCTCCGCGTGTTTTGTCATCGTATTCAGCAAGGACTTCAATCACATTGTCTTCTGCGTCTTTTATACAGCCGGTGCATTTTATGATATACGCCGATTTAAGGCGCACTTCGTTGCCGGGATAAAGGCGGAAATATTTTTTTATTGGCTGCTCCATAAAATCGTCGCGCTCCACCCAAAGAGTACGGGAAAATGTGACGCTGCGCTGTCCGTCTTCGGGACGGTTGGGGTTGTTTTCAACCAAGAAGGTCTCGGTTTTGTCTTTTGGATAATTGGTAATCGTAAGCTTGAGCGGGCGCAATACCGCCATTACCCTCGCCGCATTGAGATTGAGATCCTCCCGCAGGCAGTATTCTAAAAATTCAAGGTCGGCAGTGCTGGGCGTTTTTGCAACTCCCAAACGTTCAATAAAGTTTCGTATGGCCACCGGAGTATATCCGCGACGGCGAAGCCCGCTTAAAGTAGGCATGCGCGGATCATCCCATCCCGACACAACGCCCTCTTCTACAAGGCGCCTAAGCTTGCGTTTGGACATTATGGTATATGTGAGGTTTAGCCGTGCAAACTCGATTTGACGCGGCTTACATTTAAGCTCATAATCCACATTATCACGCACCCAGTTGTAAAGCGGGCGGTGATCCTCAAATTCTAATGAGCACAAAGAATGGGTGATGCCCTCAATCATATCCTCTATGGGATGTGCGTAATCATACATCGGGTAAATGCACCATTTGTTACCTTGCCGATGATGCGCCATATGATTGATACGATAAATCACCGGATCGCGCATATTAAAATTGCCGCTGGCAAGGTCAATTTTAGCGCGTAGCGTCATGCTGCCGTCAGCGAATTCGCCGTTTTTCATGCGGGTAAACAAATCAAGGCTTTGCTCCACAGGTCGGTCGCGATATGGGCTAACTGCGGGATGGGTCAAGTCCCCGCGGTTTAATCTCAGCTCTTCGGGCGACATTTCGCAAACATATGCCAGACCCTTGCGTATCAGTCCGACAGCAAGGTCATACATTATTTCAAAATAATCGGACGCATAATAAAACCTGTCTCCCCAGTCATAACCAAGCCAGTGAATATCCTCTTTTATTGCTTCGACGTATTCTTCATCCTCTTTAGTGGGGTTGGTGTCGTCCATGCGCAGATTGCAAAGACCGCCGTATTTTTGAGCAGCGCCAAAATCGATACATATAGCCTTGGCATGTCCGATATGCAGATAACCGTTTGGCTCGGGCGGAAAGCGTGTGTGTATACGCATGCCCTCGCATCTGCCGCCAGGCGCCAGTTCCTCTTCAATTATATCGTCAATAAAACTGCCGGCAGTGCTTGATTTTTCAACAATATCTTTTTGCATACCTAAAACCCCTTTTCGGACTTCATTTATTATTGTTTTTCTCTTGTAATTTCCTAAAACGGTCTAAAATATACTTTTCAAAATGTCTTTTTAGTCGCAGCGTTAATTGTCGTTCAGGCAATATTGGCAAAAGTTGTATCGAACGTACGCCTGCCAGATTTGCGCCTATTATATCTGTGAATGTTTGATCCCCGACGGCAGCGCACTGACAACGCGGCAACCCTAACCGGCGGGCGCCCCTGATAAACCCGATAGGCAATGGCTTGCACGCAAACGCTATGAACCTAAGGCCTAAGCGGGCAGCAAACGGAGCTACGCGCGACGGTTTCCCGTTTGAAACGATGGTAAGCGATATATTGTGTTTTTTCATATGCTCCAGCCACGCGGCAATTTGCGAATCAAGCACTTGGCTGCCATGTGTGGTTAACGTATTGTCAACGTCAAGAAGCAAACCGCGCACGCCCAGTTGATGCAAATCGTTAAGTGTAATATCGATTAAACTGTTTTTTAGCAAATCAGGATGAAGCAGTGACATGTTTCTCTCCTATAGATATGTTATTAACCAAGAAGCGGGCATCGCTGCCCGCTTCTTAAATGGATAAAGGCCTCTTTCTATTTGAACTTGCGTTTACGTGCAGCCTCCGATTTCTTTTTGCGTCTAACAGAAGGCTTTTCATAATGTTCTCTTTTGCGCACTTCTGCGAGCACGCCCGATCGCGCGCATGACTTTTTCCAACGCCGCAGGGCGCTGTCAAGGCTTTCATTATCTTTTACACGAACTTCCGACATTCTGTATTCCCTCCCTCCGCCCGATATGGCAGGGGTTCTGCATAAAATTAAGACAA
>JAQVFM010000051.1 GCA_028697255.1 Oscillospiraceae bacterium | reverse complement strand
GAAAACTGGGAATTTGGGATGACAATTACTGCAAAGAATGGTGTAATAAATAAAAACACCGTTAAGGGCAGTCAATTTTTAACTCCATATCTTGAATTTAACGGAGCATGCCCCGGCTGCGGCGAACCGGCTTATATAAAACTGATAACACAGCTTTTTGGAGATCGGATGATAATATCAAATGCGACAGGTTGCTCATCGATTTGGGGCGCGTCTGCTCCGTCTATCGCCTATTCGACCGATAGGCACGGAAAAGGTCCCGCATGGATAAATCCTTTGTTTGAGGATGCGGCCGAGTTTGGACTTGGAATTGAGCTGGGAATTAGGCAAATGCGCAAAAGCCTTATGTCGTCGGCAAAAATGTTGCTGCAATCAAGCACGGATGAAAATATGAAAATATCGTTGTCCGGCTGGCTTGAGGCGGTAAGAAGCGGCAGTGAGACTATAGAGGCAAGTAATAATCTTGTCAGTACACTCGAAAAAAGTGCTGAACACGACGATAATATGAAGTTTATACTTGATAACAGGGACTATCTTAACAAAAAATCGGTCTGGGCTATCGGGGGTGACGGGTGGTCTTATGATATTGGATATGGAGGTTTAGATCATGTATTGTCAACAGGCGCGGATATAAATATATTTGTTATGGATACGGAGGTCTATTCCAACACAGGAGGGCAATGTTCAAAATCAACACCCACGGCTGCAGTTGCAAAACTTGCGGCTGCCGGTAAGCGTCGCCGCAAAAAGGATTTAGGGTTGATGGCAATGAGTTACGGCACGGTTTATGTAGCACAAATTGCAATGGGTGCCGACATGAACCAAACTCTCAAAGCAATAATAGAAGCCGAACAACATCCGGGTCCGTCTTTAATTATTGCATACTCGCCATGCGTAAGCCACGGTATAAAAAGCGGCATGGGCACAAGTGTAAAGCAGCAAAAAAGAGCTGTCGAGTCCGGATACTGGCACCTTTATCGATATAATCCATTGCTTAAAAGAGAGGGTAAAAACCCGTTTATACTTGATTCAAGGCAACCGAAAACAGAGTACAAAGAATTTATTAGCAGTGAAATCAGATTTTCTCAGCTTGAAAATGTCTATCCCGACATTGCTCCGGATTTGTATATGCTTTCTCAAAGCAATGCCGCCGAGCGTTATGAACGTTATAATAAGCTGTCCGAGCAAAATATATTCTAATACTGATTCTCATTAAAAAACAGAACACTTTCCGGACTTTTTCCGCTCTGCTGCGTTGTCGTCAGTTGGCAGGCGATAGCCTTCCTCTCTTCTCCGCCTTGCATAGCAAATATTCATGTAAAGCTATCTCTATGTTTTAACAAGAAACAGTATAAAACCACAACCGCCCTGTTTCGGGCGGTTGTGGTTTTATTTTTGATTGCTGTCCACATATTCCTTGGCATACAGCGATTGAAAATCGTCGGGTATATTTACATTTGAAATTCTTTTGCGAACTTTTGTATTTGCCCACGCTGCCATATCATGTTTTTCAACCGGCTTTTGCTGATTTTTTATCTTTTTGTTTTTGCTCTCCATTTTTCAGTTCACCTTTCCATTCCCTTAAATACAGATTATTGTCCTTTAATAACATTAGTATTATTTACGACAATAATAATTCTAAACACGTTATATTAAGGGTGAGAAAATGTCACTAAAAAGGGAGTGGCTTATTTTTTTTTGCGTGAGCGGCTAATGTAAAAAACTAATATTCCAACTATGGCAACTGCACCAAGCACAATGACACCGACTTTTGAATAAACGCCCATAATGCCGGCGATTTTTTCCCACGATTCTCCGGCAGCTGCTCCGAGCAAAACAAGCACAATGTTCCAGATAAATGTGCCTATTGTTGTAAGTAACAAAAAAACGGGTACTTTCATGTGTGCTATTCCCGCCGGTATCGAAATTAGGCTGCGAATTACCGGTATAAACCTGCAAAAAAACACAGTCAGTTTTCCGTATTTATCAAACCAACCTTGGGCGCGCTCTACATCCTCGCTTTTAAGACGCAGAATTTTGCCGACGCGCCCCCCAAGAATGCGCTCAAGCCGCTGAGGACCAAAACATCGTCCCACAGCGTATAACAAAATGGCGCCCAACACCGAACCTGCTGTTGCAGCAAGCACTACACCCCAAACCTCTAAATTCAAATTTTCTTTTGTTGTAAAATAACCTCCGGCAGTCAAAATAACCTCTGACGGAATAGGAGGAAATATGTTTTCCACTAAAATAAGTACAAGAACAATTATATAACCATAATTTTCAATCAAATCCAATATCCATTGCTGCATTAACCCAATCCCCCGTATTTGTTTTACCCATTATAGTTTATACCGGCCTTTTCGTCCAGCATTTTATGTCGTCTTTTGCAACGGTATAGTTGCATGCTACCCTACCAGGGAACACCGTCACCGGCGTTACGCATTGTTTGGTATGAGTAAAAAAGGGCGCGATGCCCCCATCGCGCCCTTTTCTAAGATTAATTTTATGCTTTTTGCTTTGATTTGCTTTTTTGCAATTCATCCTTGCGCTGCCGATATTCTTTCCACATTACCCAGAGCGGACCGCATATGCAAACTGAGGAATAGCATCCCGAAATGACGCCTATCATCATAGGAACAGCAAAGCTGGTAATAGATTCAAGATTATAGATAAGCGCTAAAACAGCAACAGTACTAACGGCCAAGAAAGTGCAAAGGCTGGTGTTAAACGAACGAGTAAAAGATTGGTTGATGCTCACGTTGACAATTTCACCAATGGAATTAGTCTTATCCATCTTGCGCCGGTTTTCACGGATTCGGTCATATATAACAATTGTATCGTTAAGAGAAAAACCCAAAATAGATAATACCACTGCCACAAAATTATCATTTAGCGGAATACGGAAAATCACAAATGCGAAATAAGCAACCAAGATATCGTGCAGCAAAGCCACAAGTGCCATTGCGCCCGCAGAAATTCCGCCGATTTTTCTAAAACGAATTGCAACATAAATAACCAAAAACACCGATGATAACGCAATTGCAACAAGACATTTAAGGAAGAAAAGTTTGCCCATTGTCGGACTGAGTGAGTTTACATTAAGCTGCTCAATATTAAAATCCTTATACTTTTTGCTAAGTTCATTGTCCAACAATTTCTGGTCATCAAGCGAAATAGCTTCAGGCATAGAGATGTTTAGCACTTCTTCATTTTCGGCTGCGGTTTCCGAAAGCTGCACGCTAACATCCATACCTGTCTTGTTTTTGATAAAGTCCTCAACCTCTTCACGATCTAAAGCGCCCTGGTAACTGTACTTTAGCAGTGTACCGCCTTTAAAAGAAATATCCAGCCTGACACCAAGCAAAATGTTAAATAAAAGCCCCAAAAACACAATTCCAATAGATATTGCAAAGAATATTTTACGATTTCCTATAAAGTCAAAATCCAGTCTTTTCATGCCCGTTCACCTCCCAAAAGCCAGGGTTTTCGCAAGAATTTGAAACGGGCTATGGATCTGAGCATTAGGCGCGATGCCGTAACACCCATCAAGAAATTAAATATAATACCTACAAACAGAGTATATCCAAACGAGTAAATTGAGCCGGTTGTCGATGCGGGGAACAAAAACAGTACAGGCTTTAAAATAGTTGCCCATAAACCAGACGGCGGCCCGAACACACCCATCAATATAATAGCAACGATTATGACCGTAACGTTACCATCGGCTATGGCGGAAAATGATTCGCTCGAACCGCGGGCAATAGCGCTGTCAATCGCACGCCCGGCACGAATTTCCTCTTTTATGCGCTCGGCGGTAATCACGTTGGCGTCCACGCCCATACCGATTGAAAGAATGATGCCCGCAATACCGGGCAGTGTCAATGTAAAGCTTGGAATAAAGCTAAAAAATCCCGAAACTGCCGCAATCGATCCGGCAACCTGCCCTACAAGTGAGATTACGGCAATAAAGCCGGGCAAGCGATAATATAAAATCATAAACACTGAAACTAAAATAAAAGCAATGATTCCCGCAAGCACCATAATATCCAGCGATTTTACACCCAATGTTGGGTCAATGACGCCATTGCTTTTTACCTCAATGCCAAACGGAAGAGCACCTGAATTTATTAAGTTGGCAATTTTAGCGGCCTCCGAAAAATTCGAAAACCCGCCCGAAATGACGGCCACTCCGTCAGTAATATGATTTTTGACGCTTGGGTTTTGAAGCATCTGGTTATCAAGCCAAATTGAAATTGTGCCGTTATTCTCATATTGCTTTTTTGTCGCATCCGAAAAAGCCTGTCGACCTGAATCCTTTAATTTAAGTTGTACGACCGGGCTGCTTACCCCGTCCTCGGTAATGTACATTGCCGTTGCAGAATCAACATCCTCGCCCGTCAAAATAGGAGTACCCTTAGGGGTTGCAATAGTATTGCCGTCATCGTCGGTCGTGGTTTCGGTTTCACTTCCTATATAAAATTCAAGCAAAGCCGTTTTTCCCAGCTCGTCGATAGCAGCGTTTGGATCAAAATCTTCCTCTGTGCTTTTCCACGGAAAACGCACAATGACCTGATTGTTGGTCGTATCTGCATAAATTTCATAATCGGTAATATTGTTGCCCACCAAACGCTGGGCAATAATGTCCTTAATACCGTTTATTTGCGATTCGGTAACGTTTTTCACATTTCCTTCAGGGCCAAATGTCACATCTACGCCACCCTGAATATCAATTCCCAACCGGATATCTGCCGCACCCCGAATATAAGTATCGCGCCTGTCGCCGTAATTGGCGTATACACCAAAAAACGTTGTATAGCCCAATGCCAGTATCAACAGTGCGACGATGAAGAATACGGGCTTTGAAGTTCGCTTCATCGGCTTGTCCTCCTATGGCTGCTATTTGTGCGGGGGAGTACGCCCTCCCGCATACCAATAGTAATCATTATATAAGCCGCAATTGCAAAAGTCAATATTGGTCGCTTGAATTATTGTTATTAAGAGATTCAAGACATACAAGCTCTGCGCAGATGCAAAACAATTCCATCGCCATTTGCAATTCGGTTATAGGTGGATATGTTGGCGCAATACGTATATTGCGGTCGCGCGGATCAATCCCGTATGGATATGTAGCCCCCGCCGGAGTCATCACTACACCCGCGTCACTAAGCAACCTAACGGTTTTGGCGGCACAACCGTCCAAAAGGTTTACGCTTACAAAATATCCTCCGCGCGGATTATTCCACGAAGCAATGCCCTTGCCGCCGAGGTTTTTTTCAAGCAAGGACAGAACAACATCAAACTTTGGGCGTAAAACTGCGGCATGCAGCTTCATATGCTCGCATATACCCTTATAATCGCGGAAAAACCTCACATGCCTGAGCATATTAATTTTATCATATCCTATGGTTTGAAATGACATGCGGCGACGCACCTCATTTATCACCTCGGGGCTTGCGCCCATTGCAGCAACGCCGGCGCCGGGAAAGCTGATTTTTGATGTGGATACAAATGTCACAACGCGATTCTGATTGCCGCATGCGGCGGCTTCATTATACAAATTCAGAATTTTATCTGCGTTATCGGTAAGATGATGCAGGCAGTACGCATTGTCCCACATAATTACAAAATCGGGCGCAGCGGTTTTAAGTGATGCAAACCGGCGCACAGTTTCGTCCGAATAGGTGATTCCTTCAGGGTTGGAGTATACAGGCACGCACCAAATGCCCTTGACAAGCGGGTCAAGGGCATAGTGCTCAACCTGATCCATATCCGGTCCGTATGGCGTCATATCCACAGGGATAAGCTTAAAGCCAAAATACTCAGTAATTGCAAAATGCCTGTCGTATCCCGGAGACGGGCATAAAAATTTAATCTCGCCTTGCTTTGACCATGGTTCGCACAAAGGCAAGCCGTGCGAATATGCCATTGCAATAAAATCAAACATCATATTGAGGCTGGAATTTCCACCCACAATTATCTGGGACTTGTCCATTTCAAGTATTTCAGCAAACAGTGTCTTGGCCTTCGAAATTCCGTCCAAACAGCCATAATTACGGGTATCTACCCCGTCTTCGGTAATGTACCCATCACGGGCGTTGACACAATCGAGCAGACCAAGTGATAGGTCAAGCTGGTCGGGCCCCGGCTTTCCGCGCGACATATCCAGCTTTAGACCCCGCTCTTTATACTTTTGATACTCTGCTTTCAGTTGTCGAATACGTTCTTGATGCTCTTTTGTGCCACAATTCACACCCGCCATGGTTCTTTTGCTCCTTTTCATACTACGCTATAGCCAAATTGCGAAATGCACGGGTTTCATCAAAAACTCGATCAGCATACTGTAGCGGCGAACTGTGTCCACCCGCAAAGCAGACATTTCGCAACCGGCTGGCTAATACTATACTGCCTACTCTCATCAATTTAAAAAGCATTATAATTTTATTATATGCGCACCTATTTTGCAAGTTAATTTTTATAATCTTGCAAAATAGGTGCGCATATTTTGATGTAAATAAAAATTTTATCCGTAGGGAGCGCCGTCCCCGGCGCTCCGATTGATTGTGCTGCCAACATAAAATTCAAATTTTTGGAAGGGTATCAAATCCGGCCTGCAAATCCTCGTCAGTGGGGATATAATCGGTCATCGTGCCTTCAAGATATGCAGTATAGGCATTCATGTCAAAATATCCTGTACCGGTAAGACCAAACAAAATTGTCTTTGCCTCGCCAGATTCGCGGCATTTGATTGCCTCGTCAATAGCCGCGTAAATTGCATGAGAAGATTCGGGAGCCGGCAATATGGTTTCATGCTTTGCAAAAAGTGTTGCAGCTTCAAACACTTTGGTCTGTTCAACAGAAACGGCTTTCATATATCCGTCGTTATACAGTTTTGAAAGTATCGGGCTCATGCCATGATAACGAAGCCCCCCCGCATGGTTGGCAGACGGAATAAATTCACTGCCCAAAGTATACATTCTAGCCAGTGGCGTTACATGCCCGGTATCGCAAAAGTCATAGGCATAACGGCCGCGTGTCAATGACGGACATGACGCCGGTTCAACAGCAATAAACTCTGTGTCTGTGCGTGTTCCGTCCAGCTTATCCTTCATAAAGGCTGCCATCAAGCCGCCAAGGTTAGAGCCGCCTCCGGCGCATCCGATAACAATATCAGGATATTCACCCAGCTTTTCCATAGCAATTTTGCTTTCAAGTCCGATAATTGATTGATGCAGCAAAACCTGATTAAGAACCGAGCCTAAGACATAGCGGCAGCCTGGAGTATTAAGTGCAGCTTCAATTGCCTCGGAAATAGCGCATCCTAACGATCCGCCTGTTCCCGGATGAGCTTTTAAAATTGCGCGTCCAACGTCGGTGGTTTCAGACGGGCTGGGAATTATATCAGCACCAAAAGTCTGGATGACCGCTTTGCGGAAAGGCTTTTGCTCGAAACTTACTTTCACCATATAAACAGTAAGGTCCATGCCAAAATGTGAACATGCCATCGCCAATGCAGTGCCCCACTGTCCCGCTCCCGTCTCTGTGGTAAGCGTGGTAAGTCCCTGTTTTTTAGCATAGTAGACCTGCGCGGCAGCCGAATTTAGCTTGTGTGAGCCCGAGGTGTTGTTACCCTCAAATTTGTAATAAATTTTGGCGGGGGTGTCCAATGCTTTTTCAAGATTGTATGCACGAATTAACGGAGACGGCCGAAAAATCCTATAAAAATTCTGCAATTCCTCAGGAATATCAATATAGCGGTCGCTGGTATTCATTTCCTGAGCGCACAGCTCCTCACAGAAGATGGGCAGCATATCCTCCGGTCCCACCGGTTTGAGTGTTTTTGGGTTTAAATACGGGTCGGGCTGCTCTTTCATGTCTGCACGAATATTATACCACTGTTTCGGCATCTCATTTTCACTAAGATAGATTCGATAGGGATTTGAATTCATTTTTGTTTTCTCCTTTCAAATTATAACCAAAGGCAAAAAGCCTTATTAACCAAAAAAGCTCTTGTCCCAATATTGGGACAAGAGCCATACTCCTGCGATACCACCCGAATTCGCCTGCATTACACAAGCGCACTCATTCCGCGTACCATCATACGCGCTTCCTTGATAACGGGTGAAGTTCCCGTCGCACCTAATCCGCAAATATACGTTTCGGATTGCCCTCGTAAGTCCATTCAGCACGACCGCCGTTGCTGCAATCACACCATTTGCAACTCTCTGAAAACGCCAAAATCACGCTTACTACTCTTACTCATCAGTTTATTTGTCTTTATCATTATATCCGCACACACCACTTTTGTCAATAAAAAAAATTAAAATTTTTTCACAAAATAATCCCATTTATTCGCCGGGTTGCGAAACACCTCAACACCGACATCATAAGCCCCATTTATGTTCTTTGGCGTCAAAACCTCTTCGGGTGCCCCGTGCGCCAAAATTTCACCCCG
>JAQVFM010000050.1 GCA_028697255.1 Oscillospiraceae bacterium | reverse complement strand
TGAGGGGATTGTCGAGCCTTTTCGCAAAATCAGCGGTATATCATGTAAACCAATAACCGTTATCCAAAACTGCATTGACGCCCAAAAAATAATTGAGCAAAGCAGGGCCGATATCGGCGAGTTCGGGCTTGACGGGAACAAATTTAATGTTGTTGCGCTTGGCAGACTTTGCCGTGTAAAAGGTTTTGATATTTTAATAGATTTTATGTCAAAAATAATAATGCGGCGTAAAGACATACATCTGTATATAATCGGGGACGGCCCTGAAAAACAAAACCTTTTAAAGCAAATTGGGCAAAAACGGCTTGGGCAGTATATTACCATGCTTGGCCGGCAAAAAAATCCTTACGCCTATATGAGCCGAATGGATGCTTTTGTATCTACTTCGCGCTATGAAGGTCAGGGAATGAATATTATGGAAGCGCGCGCATTAGGGCTGCCTATTTATATTACAAAAAACCTTGAGCCGTACAACGTCGGTATCAAAGGGTGCGATGATATTGTCGAAGCACTGGTGACAGCTCAAAAACAGCAAAAAAAAGCTGATATGCTTGTAGATTACCACCGCGAAATACATGATAAAATCAATAAGCTTTTTAGTTAAAGGAAAGGCATAAACACATGAAAAGGGTAATGTTTATATCCAGCGTTGGCGGCCATTTAACTCAAATGCTACAGCTAAAGAGTTTGTTCAATGAGTATGATTACAGGCTTGTTACTGAAAAAACCAAAACCACCCTTGATTTAAAGAACAAATACAGGGTCTCGTTTCTATTACACTGTTCAAGAAAATATCCGGTGGATTTCGTAATAAAGTTTGCATTCAACTGTATAAAATCGTTGTTTTTGTTTTTACAATTTCGTCCCGATATAATTGTAACCACCGGTACGCACACTGCCGTTCCCATGTGTTTTTTCGGGTGGATGGCGCGAAAAAAAGTGATTTTCATTGAAAGCTTTGCAAAACGTACCAGTCCAACATTATCCGGCAGGCTGGTTTATCCCATAGTTTCAACATTTGTTGTTCAGTGGGAAAGCATGCTAAAGTTTTATAAAACAGCACAGCTATGGGGGTGGATTTATTGATTCTTGTCACTCTTGGCACACAGTTCGAACCGTTTACAAGACTGCTTGATATGGTTGAGAATTCTTCGCTAACCGATGAAATTATCGTACAGGCAGGACATACAAAATATAAAAGCAAAAAAATGAAGCTATTTGACTTTATAAGCTTTGACGAGATGGACGCACTCATTGACAAAGCCGATTTCATCATAACGCATGGTGGTACGGGGTCGATACTTACTCCACTTAAAAAGGGCAAAAAGGTTATTGCCTGTGCACGGCTTTCAAAATATAAAGAGCATGTTGACAACCATCAAACTGAAATTGTGTCGATTTTAAGTCAGCAGGGATATATACTTGAACTCAAAGAAAATGCCGCACTTGATAATCTATTGTCGTTGCTTGATAATTTTTCACCCAAAGTGTTCATAAGCAACGCGGATTCTTTTAAATACAGGCTTAGAGAATGCATCGGCTGAAAGGCATGTGTAAATAAATGCAATTATCATTAAAAAACAAAGTAAAGCCACCGCTTTTGCTGATATGCTATGTTTTGGCGCAGCCGTTAATTGATATTATCACTGCCTTTTTCACACACGCCGGACATATCATAACGCTTGGTGTTGTTATACGGTCGCTTTTTATGTTGGTGCTATTTTTTTATGTTGTTTTTTTCGGAAAATGCAAACACATAAAAATATGCGTTATATACTTATCTCTACTTACAGCGTATATAATAACATTCTTAATTTACAGTGCGGCTGCCTACGGATTAACCACCGTATTTTTTAATTTTAAAGAAATGATAAAAACCTTTTATTTTTCATATGTTTTTATCGGGTTGTATGTTTTTTACCAACAGTTCGATTTTGTTTTTCCTGCAAAATACCTATCCTATACCGCCACTATATATATGGCAGTGGTCTTCATCGCTTTTATTACAAACACAAGCTACAAATCGTATGAATATGGGTATGGATACGGTGGTTGGTTTTATTCTACAAATGAAATAAGCTCGATTATTGTCATATTAACACCAATAACATTCTATTACGCCGTAAACCGGCTTAGTGCGCCATTTAAACAAAAAGGCATACTGCATTATATATATCCGTTGGCGGCGCTCTCGGTTGTTGTGTTTTGCAGTACGTTTATTGGCACAAAAGTGGTTTTTGTCGGTATTGCAGGTTTTGCTTTGTGCTTTGTGCTTTGGTCGCTTTTAAGATTATTGCGCAGCAAGGATATTGCGGTGATACTGCAGCTTATGACAGGTGTAATTTTATGCCTGTTTATTGGCCTTAGCTATTTTGTATCACCGCTTAGAAAGAATATCAACAATATCTTTATCCCCAGATATGGCAGCTCAATGGTACAAAGCGATATTTCACAGGAGCAATCGGACACGTCGCAACCTGACGACAGCCCGGGAGGCGGACAAAGTTCGCTGTACTCTGTTATTAACTGGGCGTTAAGCAACCGGCTTTTGTTTCTCGCCCCGCTTGACAATGCATTCAAGCAATCGAGCGCAGCCGAAAAGCTTATGGGGCTTGGGTATTATAGTGAAACGAAAAATATAAACAAGCCTGCCGAAATGGATTTCTTTTCGGTCTATTACCGTCAAGGCTACATAGGCCTTATACTATATATACTGCCTATTATGTACTGTCTAATTGTATTATTCAAATATTTTATCTTAAATTTTAAAAAGGCAATATATTCGCTTTATTTTTGCTCAAACGCGTTTGCCTTTACTTTAGGTTTGCTGACGTCTATGGTTACCGGACACACACTGATTGCGCCTGCCGTAAGTATTTATATCGTGTTGGTTATGTTAAACCTATTAAAATATACAAGACGAAAAAAATTAGTAATAAAAAAATGTTATAAAGAAGGCAAGTGAAAGGGCTGAAAACAGATGCCACCTTCTATAAGTGTTATAATACCGGTTTTTAATATTGAGAATTATATTAATAAATGCATCGATTCTGTTTTATCACAGACATTTCGCGATTTTGAACTAATACTGATAGATGACGGCTCAACCGACCAAAGCGGAAAAATATGTGATAATTACGCGAACCGTTACCCCGATATTATCAAAGTTTGGCATACCGAAAACGCGGGACAAGGCAGCGCCCGAAATACAGGTGTCAGATTTGCAACCGGTAAATACCTGCAGTTTGTAGACGGCGATGATTTTATTGATTGTGACATGCTGGAAAAAATGTTTGAAATGGCAGAAAAAAGCGGTTTTCCCGACATGGTTGTTTGCGGAATAAAGGTTTTAAACAATGAGGGAGTTGTAACATCAATTTTAAAAGAAAACCTGACTCCGACACAAAGGCTGGAGGGTGACGCAGTAAAAGACCTTTTGCTGATTTATCCCTCTCCCTGCAACAGAATTATAAGGCGAGATTTTTATATTAGCTGTAATGTAGAATTCCCTGCGGGAGTATGGTACGAGGACGTGCGTGTAACTGTTAAACTATCTGCACTTACCCAATCGGCAGCTTATGTGGACAAGCCATTTTACAATTATTATACGCGCATAGGTTCGAGTACAAAAAATACAAACTGTGACAGAATGCGCGAGCTAATTTGGGCGTTTGAGGATATACTCAGCTTTTTCAAAAAAAATGGATTGTTCATGCCGTTTTATGAACGGCTTGAATTTCTTGCGATACGTCATCTTTATATTGCCGGGTCGGTACGCGTTATACGCATTGAAAAAAGCAATCCTTTGCTTAATAATATTGCCTTATTTATGCACGAAAATTTCCCCGGATACAGAAAAAACCCCTATCTCCCCCGCCTAAGTATTAATAAAAAAATAGTTTTTCATCTATTAAATTTAAAAATGTACTACGCCATTTTTATTTTATTTAAATTAAATAATTAATTCTAAGATGATGTCAATCATCTTAGCTTCCATTTCAGCGAGTTTTCATCTATGTATTTTCTAATTTCGTACAAATCTTGCTCATTTCTGATAATGTGTTCATAATAATTTCGTTGCCAAATGTGTTTATCAAATGGCGGATACAAACCGGTTTTAACGCCCTTAATATATGCGTTTGTCGTTTGTGTCTTATACCATTTGATAATCTCGGGCAGGGGCGCACCTGCGTGTGCAAGACAGAATAAAATAAAATGGATATGGTCGGGCATTATAGCATAATAATCAATGGTTATACCGGGGTATTTGTTTTCTAATTCAAACAACCATTTTTCAATCATTTTATCTGGGTTGTTCGGGCGCACACACAGGTGCGCCCCTACGGTGTCGTTAGCAATCTCACCGAATAATATAATAATCAATTGTCAGGTTTAGTGCCCGGGTAATAATCATACAGGTTAAACCCGTCATCGGATATTGTATCCTCGTGCTTTTCTCCGGGCAACTTAGGCGGCACTGCTACCTCATTGCCTATTTTCCGGGCACGGCGTCTATTGACCAAAATCACAATAACCATATAGGCGGCAAAAACCAATACAGCAGCAAGCGAAATCAACGCTCCTAATTTTAACCCCGGTGTCATATAATCAAAACGTATCGAGACATCCTCACCCGCGGGACACAGCACAGCCATAAATCCGACATTAGCACGCAATATTTCGGCTTTCTTGCCGTTTACCTTAGCCGACCACCCCGACTCATAGGGCACACTGAAAAATACAAGGTTGTCCTCATTCAATGAAATGGTTGCCGAAAATCCCCTGTTGTCATATTCAAAAGAAGAGGCTGACGTCGCTCTTCTTGCCCTGCAATCCTCAAAATATTCACTCTCGTCATATAGTGAGCTGAAGTAGTTATCTTTATCAAACTGCTCGAGATATTTACCGTACTTTTTTGCATCCTTATCTTCTAACACTATTGCCTTAAGCAAGGAAAACTCTCTTGAATTCTTGTCCATGCTGTCGTATTGCGTGCGTGTCATATACATGTCATAAGTAAACCCCGGCGGAATATATTCATCGTTTTGATATATAAAATATCCGTTTTGTTCGTCGTAATAGCTCCACCCCGGCATTTTTTTAGTTTCATTATCATATTCGTCGGTCTGAGTAAAATAGCTGCTTTCGCTTTTTGATTGCAGGTTATCGTCGTTAGCATAATCAAAAAGCCAACGAACCGAAAGCAAACCACGAAGCACATGATGGCTTGTGTCGGGACGCGAACCGACATTGCGCTCAACACCTACCGTCGGATAAAACTCCATCACAGAGCCCGGGACAATGCTGTGAAACGCCTGAATCGTAGGCATTTGCCAAAACATACCTAAATTGTCAAGATCATTGTTAAAATCAACGCGTGCAAAGCCGTCGTTTGGCAAATTAATTTTATTTGCACCCTTAATCACGCGTTCCACTATATACCTTGACGAATAGCGGCCTTGCACTTTGCCGACACCGATGCTGTACCAGCCAAAAATCAAAATTACGCTGACAGTAACTCCAACAGACCATTTAAAAAACAAATCGCGTTCACGACGGTGCAATGCTATTAAAAGAGATACTAATATAAGCGACACAGCTGCAATCGCAACTGCAATCCAGAAGAATTCCGGATAATCTTTGTTGTAAAGGCCAAATACTATACGGCCGGTTTCCTCGTCAGGCTGCCATGAAACCGGCGCAAATCCTACAATCAGCGCAAATGTTGTGCAAACCCCAGCCGTCCAACCTAATGCACGCTTCCAGTTGATAACAATTTCGTCTTCGTCTTGAATCGCGCGCATGGTTGCGAGTGCGAAGATCAACACCATCATATAGTACCAACGGGCATAATACATGCTGTTAAAAAGCTGAAACATCGCATTAAAGACGGGAACTAATGCTATAATGATAAGGGCTATAATAAGACGGCGTATCCAGTCTTTATGCCGCCGTGACTGCAAGTATGCAATAACGCCGGTGCAGCTAAAAACGGGAAGCCAAGCCGACATTGACGACCATTTGTTATCCGAGCCGGGAAAAAATGCGGCGCGTGCGGGTATATCCTGAGGGAAAAAGAAAGAGTGTATAATATCCAAAATTCTCTGCGGTTTGGTGTATAATAACAAATTCCAGCCTGCAAGGATATTGTCTGTACGCGGGTTTTGACTTACCGCTAAATATGACGGCAGCAGAAGTATTGATGCACCCGCTGTGCCAATAACCGCTTCAAACAGCAGTCCAAAAAAGCGTATGCCGGTTCGTTGCCAGCCGCCCGATATGGCGCGGATAATCCAATAAATTATTAAAAAAATCGCTTGTCCGATAAAAAAGTAATAATTGCACAAGGCACTTAAAAACACCGTAACCCCAAAAAGTCCCTTTTTGCCATCGTTCATATACATTTCCATTGCAAGAAGCATCAGCGGAAAATAAACGATAGCTTCGTGGAAGTGGTTAAAAAATATGTTGTATATCGAAAACCCCGAAAACGCATATAAAAGACCGCCCAATAATGCGTAATCAGGTCGCAAAAATCTGCGCAGATAAAGATAAGCGGCAAGTGAAGATAAGGCGAATTTAAGTATCAGCAGAGGAGCCATCAATAACGGTACAACTGCACTCGGAAACAATAAAGTTATTAAGAAAAACGGACTGCCTAAAAGATAAAAGGAATATGATCCGATAAAATTAGCTCCGAGATCTGTTGTCCAGTTCCAGAATATGTTGCCGGAACGCACCGCGTCATGAGCCATTTGATAAAATGGTATTTGTTGAACATTAAAATCGCCGTAAAAGATAAAATAACCCTTGTCAATAATCAAAAACGGTAAAAACATTGCTGTCGCCGTACAAAGGGCTAACAAAAAAGCCGCCAGTGTTCGTTCACGCGGCTTTTGCAAAGACGATTCGATCATGCAAACCACCTCTCTATCCCGATTTCATAAAATGAAATCAAAGCGTTTTTGCCAGTTTCTTAAGGTAGGATCTAAAGCTCTCGCCCACCTCGGGATGAGAAAGAGCAACTTCACAGGTAGCCTCGAGGATACCCAGCTTATTTCCCATATCATAACGTTTTCCCGTAAAATCAACACCCGTCATTCCTTCGGAAAGCGTAAGGGTACGCATGGCGTCGGTAAGCTGTATTTCGCCCCCTGCACCGGGCGGCGTTTTATCAAGAATATCAAATATTGACGGAGGCAGTACACAACGCCCCAAAATTGAAAACAGCGATAATACTTTATCGGGAGAGGGCTTTTCCACCATGTCGGTGACTGCATAAACGTTGTCATGCAGTAATTTGACTTTTAGCGAGCTGTAGCGCACGATCTGTTCGGGTGTAACTTCTTTTATTCCTACCACACCGCGACCATATTCCTCATATGCGCGGCACAACTGTGCACAGGCGGGATCTTCTCCGATTATTACATCATCGCCGTATAGTACGGCAAACGGTTGGTCACCAACAAATGAACGGGCGCAACTTATCGCGTGCCCCAATCCCTTTGTCTCCTTTTGTCGAATATAATAAATGTTTGCAAGGTTTGTTATATCGTTTAGCTCTTTGAGCGTATCGTTACGGCCGGATGCCTCAAGCCGTTGTTCAAGCTCAATAACATGGTCAAAGTGGTCTTCAATAATGCCTTTGCCGCGATTTGTTATAATCAAAATATCACTGATTCCTGAACGCACAGCCTCCTCGACAATATACTGGAGTGCTGGTTTATCCACTATCGGAAGCATCTCTTTTGGAAGAGCCTTGCTGGCGGGAAGCACGCGTGTGCCAAGCCCGGCAGCCGGAATAACTGCCTTTGTAACCTTGCCCACTTTAAATTCCCCTTTTTTTACAAATAAAAAATCAATGCCTGAAACAGCATCTGACCAAACCAAAGAATACCGCTTGCTACCGCCACAAGTATCAGCGATACACCGCCCTGAGCAGCAAGCTCACGCCGATACTCACTAACAATTTCTGTATTTTGGGCAGTCTCCTGTCTTAAAATACGATCTATGCCGGTTTTTTCTCTGATTCGGCGTATACGAGAAACAGCCGTTTTCTTATAAATAGAATTGCCGATCAATCCAAATATAATGCGTACAAGGATATTCACTAAGAACATAAGCGAAATTATCGTAAAATAGATTGTATAATTGCCGCTTTCGATAAGCTGATAGAGTGATTCCATCATAGCCCTGTCAGTGCTCATATCAAGTGCAGGTTGAATGTAGTATGCAAGAATAAAATTGTTGATAATGGTCTGAAGCATAGACAAGATCAAAAGCAATCCGCCTGCAAAATAATTCTTTCGGTACAAAAGCCAATACGGCGTAAACAGAAATGCAGGCCAGTTCCATGATGCTCGCGATCCGCTGCGCGACATTTTTAAAAAGCGCGGCATATAGTAATGTGAATTATTACCGATAAATGTAACATAGTCCTCGGCAGGGATTCCGTCAATGTTTTCATCATGAGAGATGCCACCAAAAGGATCCATCATCGGCATACGAAACGGGGTGTATTCGCCATATCTGCCGGAAAAAGGCGGAGGGCCATAAGGGGGTTGATGTGGGGCGCCCCTT
>JAQVFM010000015.1:26960-36177 GCA_028697255.1 Oscillospiraceae bacterium | reverse complement strand
CCCATTAATGGACAAGTCAACGGGACACAAAAAATCCTCAAATTGTTTGTTTGATTAAATTCTATGCTTTTTGGCGCTCTCGAAATATTTTTAAAACACCAACATTAACTTGACACAGACTTTCATCATATTTTATATACCAATTTCTATATTGTTATGCTATAATATGATGAAATTATTGTAAATTCCGGGAGGCACTTTATGTTCTCAAACGTAAAAGAAGTACATGATTACTGCAAACACAACTCTATTAAGATGATAGACTTTAAAATGATTGACATAAATGGGCGATGGCGTCATGTAACTATTCCCTATCAAAGATTAAATGAAGATATTATGAATTATGGTATAGGATTTGACGGCTCAAACTATGGCTATGCCCCTGTTGAAAAGAGCGATATGGTGTTCATTCCTGAGCTATCAAGTGCCCATATTGACCCATTTGTAGATATCTCCACACTTACAATGATTGGTAATGTGCGTATAATTGAACAAGACGGAAATAAGCCCTTTGACCAGTATCCCAGAAATGTCGCACTTAGGGCAGAGGAATATTTGCGCGAGACAAAAATAGCTGATTCTATGATTATAGGTCCGGAATTTGAGTTTTATGTGCTGGATCACGCAAGCTATGAATGTAAGCCAAATACTGTTTCTTTTAATCTTGATACGTCTCAGGCTGAGTGGAACAGCGGGGATAATCTCAATATAAATTCAGGGTATCATGTGTCACCTAAAAGCGGTTATCATATTACTCCGCCTCACGATATTACCTATAACCTGCGCAATAAAATGTGCCTGCTGTTAGACGATTGGGGTGTCGAGGTTAAATATCATCACCATGAGGTGGGCGGTCCCGGCCAGCTCGAAATAGAAGTTGAGCTTGGCACCCTTACCGAAATGGCGGACAAAACAATGGCTATCAAATATATTGTTAAAAATACCGCGGCTGCAGAGAACAAGACAGCTACTTTTATGCCTAAACCGATTTTTTCGGAAGCGGGAAGCGGTATGCATGTGCATATGCTGCTCCAAAAGCAAGGAAAGCCTATATTTTATGACGAAAAAGGTTATTCCGGTTTAAGCAGGGAAGCTCATTGGTTTATAGGAGGACTTTTAAAGCATGCTGCATCGCTTTGTGCTTTGACAAATCCTTCGACAAATTCGTTTAAACGTCTTGTACCCGGTTTCGAGGCACCTGTCACAATAGGTTATGCCACATCAAACAGGAGTGCCGTAATCCGCATTCCGGCCTATGCAAAATCTCCCGATGCCAAACGGTTTGAGCTTAGAAACCCTGACGCAACCTGCAATCCTTATTATGCTTATGCAGCAATACTTATGGCAGGCATTGACGGTATTATTAATAAAATTGACCCCCATAAAAACGGTTGGGGCCCATATGACTATAATCTTTATAACTTGCCAGCGCAGGAACAGAAAAAATTACAGTCACTGCCTAAATCGCTTGATGAAGCCCTTGATGCTCTGGAAGAAGATTATGAATACTTAACCCGCGGTGGTGTTTTTCCTAAGGTGCTGCTTGATACATGGATTAAAAACAAGCGCGCCGAGGCCGAGTCGATTAATATTATACCTCATCCGGCCGAGTTTTCGTATTATTATGACCTGTGATGGGTCACAAGAATGTGCACTCAAAAATTTGCTATCGGCGCGATGAGGGCATCGCGCTCAACGGTGAATTGCTTAGCGGTGGTTGGTGAGTCGCACCCTGCATAGTAGAGAAATAGTTTAATATAACTATCAAAAAGCCGTGGGAACTTACCGTTCCCACGGCTTTTTAGCTTATATCATTATGAGCAGCTTGTTATATAATTAGCGTTACAATTCTAATTGCAAACAACACGCCGCAAACGTACATTATCGGGTGGATATCACGATATTTACCTGTGATCAGCTTAAGGATAACCCATGCAAGCATACCGAACATGATGCCGTTTGCTATTGAATAGGTGAAAGGCATCATAATTATTGCAAGGAAACCTCCGAGAACGTCTGCCATATCGCCTTCAAACTTCATTTTGAGCACGGCTGACATCATCAGCAAACCAACGAAAATAAGTGCCGGAGCAGTAGCAAACGACGGAATTGCAAGGAATATCGGAGCAAAGAAGAGTGCTACGATAAACATTGCTGCAGTCGTAACTGCGGTAAGACCTGTGCGGCCGCCTTCTGCAACGCCGGCAGAGCTTTCGACATAGCTTGTAACTGTTGATGTACCAAGCATGGAACCGGCAACCGTACCTAAAGCATCGGCCATAAGTGCACGACCGGCGCGTGGCAGCTTGCCTTCCTCGTCAAGCATATTACCCTTGCTCGCGACACCGATAAGAGTGCCAACTGTGTCAAAAATGTCGACAAACAGGAAAGCAAACACAACAACGGCGAAATTCATTACATTTTTAGCAACATAATTAAAATCAAATTTAAAGAATGTTGGTGCCAAGGACGGAGGAAGCAGGTCCTTCACACTTTTGAATTCGGGAATAAGTGAAAAAGCGCCCGCGTCGGGGTTTACCTGATACCAACCGGCGAGCTGTGCAATAATACCCAACACCCATGTTATTAAAATGCCCCAAAGAATCGAGCCTTTAATATTAAAATGATGCAAGGTTGCGATTGCGACAAGGCCTACTATTGCCAAAACGAATGATACGCTGCCGACATTTCCCATTGTAACGAGCGTTGCCGGGTCCCCGATTGTAATGCCTGCACCCTGAAGACCAATAATTGTGATAAACAATCCGATACCGGCAGTGATGCCCAATTTAAGGTTTGCGGGAATTGCATTTACAAGTGTTTCGCGGAATTTGAACGCTGAAATAACAATAAAAATGATACCTTCGATCAAAACAGCGGTCAGTGCGATTTTCCACGGGTCTTGTATTCCCTGTTTTGCCAAGTCTGAGCATACGGCAAACGCAAAATATGCATTAAGCCCCATTCCTGAAGCCAATGCAACAGGGTAGTTTGCATACACTCCCATAAGTAGGGTTGCAAATGCAGCAGAAATTGCAGTTGCCGTAAATACTGCACCGCTATCCATGCCTGCTGCGGACAGTATTGATGGATTGACGGCCAGTATGTAGGCCATCGCAAGGAAGGTTGTAATACCGGCTATAATCTCGGTGCGAACCGTAGTGCCGTTTTCCTTTAACTTGAATAACCTCTCCATGTTTTTCCTCCTCGTTTTCCTTATATGACATTATTCCAAAAAAAATTGGAAATTTCTTAAGTTTAAGTATAGGGTATTAATAATAAAAAATCAATAAGCAGTTCAAAGTTTGTTCATAAAAATATTCAATGTTTTTTGTCGATTTATTGTAGATATTTGCCTTTTATGGTGTTTTAACCGCCGCTTTTTTAAAAATCGGTAAACATTGGGGCTTTGGATTTGACACAATTGAGGCGTATCAAGTATAATTGAGCTTAATTCAAAAAATGAGTAGAGGCACATTGGATTAATAAAGTATCGAGAGTAACAGGACAGGAGGTTATAATATGGCAAATATGAAGCCAAGGCTTAACGAGAAATCCGGTTTGTTGGAGTTGGGGTTTGAGTTTATGGATGTAGCCGAACCCAACCTTTTTAGAAATATGTATCCGTATAACGATATTCCCAGGCTGATTTTTAATAAAAGAATCGTGCCTATGAACCTGCCCGAAAAAATTTATATAACTGATACGACATTTCGTGACGGTCAGCAGGCGCGCTCGCCGTATACGGTCAAGGAAATCTGTGATCTGTATACCTTAATTCACAAGCTTGACAACGGCAGTGGTATTATAAGGCAGACCGAGTTTTTCCTCTATTCAAATCAAGATAAGGAAGCTGTCATTAAGTGCCGCGAGCTCGGTTATGATTTTCCGCAGATTACGTCGTGGATTCGTGCGCGCAAAGAGGATTTTGCACTTGTAAAAAGCATGGAGCTTAAGGAAACGGGCATATTGGTTTCCTGTTCGGATTATCATATATTTAAAAAAATGAATTGGACGCGCTCCGAAGCCATAAAGAATTATCTTGAGGTGATTAATGCTGCCCTTGAGGAGGGTATCGTGCCGCGCTGCCATTTTGAGGACATAACACGATCTGATTTTTACGGCTTTGTGTTGCCGTTTGTGCACCAGCTTATGGAATTATCTAAAGACAGCAAAATGCCGATAAAAATCCGGGCGTGTGATACGCTGGGGCTGGGGTCGTCAATTCCCGGCGTTGTTTTGCCACGCAGTGTGCAACAGATAATGTACGGTCTAACCAATTATGCCGGCGTCCCGTCCGATATGCTTGAATGGCACGGACACAACGACTTTTATAATGCCGTACCCAACGCAGTTACAGCATGGTTGTACGGGTGTGCATCAGTCAACACTTCTCTACTCGGCATAGGCGAGCGAACAGGGAACACCCCGCTTGAAGCGATGGTAATAGAATATTGCCAGCTTAAGGGCAACAACGGTGGTATGAACATAAAAGTAATTACCGAGATTGCAGAATATTTTGAGAATAACCTTAACTTTGAAATACCTCCGCGCACACCATATGTCGGCAGGGCATTTAATGCGACGCGTGCAGGCATTCACGCCGACGGACTAATGAAAAATGAAGAGATATATAATATTTTTAATACGACTGATATTCTTGGCCGTCCGCCAATAGTTGTGGTTGACGCACATTCGGGTACTGCCGGGATTGCTGCGTGGATAAACACTTATTATATGCTGAGCGGTAAAGATAAGGTAAAAAAGCAGGACCACGGAGTACGCAAAATTAAGGAGTGGGTGGATTCGGAATATGAGGCGGGTCGTACAACTGTAATTGGGGATTCTGAAATGGAGCAGCAAGTAAAAAAGCATCTAAAGCGCGTTTTGACATTTCGCGAAAGCCGTTCTGAATAGCATTACCGCCTGTCTGTATGCAACGGACAGGCGGTAATGCTTTAATAACTTATATTTAGCACATGCTTAAAAAAGTCACTTAAAAGCGTGAACGGGCTGACAACCGGAATTCTTAATAAAAACAAAAGCCAAAGTGTAAACGCTGTGACATAAATGCCGCCGTAAACAATAAAAAGGCGTAACTGTTTTGCTTTTATCAGGCGCGGCAAATCAATGAGCAGCATGGCCGAAAAGCCAATGATTAATATGAGTATCATGCACTTGCCGCCTCCTTACTGCGTGCATCCTTTTCTTTTTGGGGGAGCTTTCTGATATACGCAATAATCAGTGTTAAAAGCGGCAGCAAAAATTCAAAGATAAACCACATAAACGGTGCGGTTTCGCGTCCAACCTCAAGGTGTTTTGTTTTTGATTTAAAAATTATGAGTGAATAAACAACTATAATTGCGGCAGAGGGCAGAATTAGCGGCTTATAGCTGTCAAGGCGGAAAAGATATGACATGGCAAGCATGCTGACATAGAATAACAATGATATTTTGAAAAAAAACAAAATAATTAACAAAATTGCAAATAGGATTTCCATATGAGTTAGCACTTCAAAAAATGAAACCATACGCAATGTTTCAAATGACGGTTGTGCGAATATGGTTATGGTATTTCCTAAAATGGCGATATCTCTTGCAACAACAAGCGTTATAAGAAAAGCGCCAAGAAAAAAACCCGGCAAAAAGTAGCGACCTAATTTTTTTGGCTTTATATTGACTTGAGGCATTATCATCAGGAAAATAACAAGCTCACCGAAAGGTATGGTGCTGACAATATTCGTGCTTTGAATAATATTTTTCATCGGCTGACGCAGTATCGGAAGAAAGTTACTTAATCTCATGTGATTAGAAGTGGCGGCAATTGTGACAACAAGAATTATTGATGAGAGTATTACAAATACAACACTATAGCGTGTTACAATATCAAGACCGAGTGAGACCGCCCAAGCGCATAACAAGATAAAAACAGTGATTATAACAATCTGAGGGGTTTTTAGCATGATTGACTTCCCCACAAAGCCTCCCAAATCTCTAAGATTTAGTGATGTTAACGTTAAAAAGAACCAAAGATAAATTGCGGATATGATTTTGCCCGCAATACGTCCAAAAACAGCATCATTAATTTCGATAAGGTTTTTGCCGGGAAAGGCCTTCATCAACATAATAAACGCCCATAAAAAGGGCAGGCACACCACCGAGGCAATTAAAACAACCAGCCACGAATCTGTTTTTGATATTGGTGCAAAAAAAGATGACAACAGTGACGACGAGCGTAGAAAGCAAGTTATTGAAAACATGAATTGTAACGGGGTTATCGAAGCCTTTTGTGTTTTCATGCCTTTTCCCCCTTTAAATTAGGCGGGAGTGAGATTTTGCCTGTGTCTTCGATGGTAACATCAATTTCAAGTGAAAGATTTATTGCAGGGAATATATCGTCCCAACGCGGTCTTAATTTTTCCCACTGATTGGGGTGATGTCTACGTATATACTCGCCAAAGCTAAAAATATCAGTATTAAGATTCTGGCAGGTTTTGAAGCAAGACATTATCAGCTTTTGTATTTCTTGTTTTGTCATTCTAACAAGTAAATCAAGCAATTCTTCCATTTCAATATTTTCATATCCTCTAAGCTCGGTAATATCAAAGAATCCTTCGATTTCGGCCTTTATATCCAGTTTTTGGCCATCGTTAAAGTTGGGCTTTATTTTGCTTGAAGAGCTGATAATTTCGAGTTCCGCTTTGCCTTTTTTTGTATCAATCGTAATCGTGCTGGCTTTAATTTTGCCCATTAACCAAGCAAATCCTCTTGACTGCGGTTCGTTGAGCTCGCCTACCATCTTGTCGTCTTTAAAAACCGCCAAGCCCGTCAAAGAAAGGCGCTTTGTTTTTTCCTCATCCATAACTTTTATAATAGGCGCAACCGACGAGGCTGTGTTTTCCATCATCTTTGCAGCAAATAAAAGCATATTTGTACCAAAAAGCTTTGATATTTCCGCCTTGTGTCGTATCATACGTTGTATTCCGACTGCTGAGATTTTCTCAAGCTCCAATTCGGTTTCAAGTATTTCTTTTGCATCGCCGTCAGCCACAACAAACGGCACTTCTAACCGCGATTCATGTCCGCGCAATAAGGCATCTAAATATGAGCCTATTCCTTGCTTTGCTAATGCTTTTCCAAAGATCACCACTTGGTTGTGGTGCAGAAAAAGTTCCCGGCTGTTGTCATGTCTCAGTGAATGAAGGGCGTCTTCCAGATCATAAGCTGTGGCATCCATCATCATCACAGGACTATTCTGCCCCGAGCCGCCGCCTTTTTCTCCACCCCCTTTGCCTGCGATTGCCTCTGCCTTGGCAATTTGCACGCTAAATTTGATCATGTTTGGATGTTGTGTACTATCAACTGCAATGCCTGTTACAATCGCAATACTTTCAAGTTCACGTATGTCATAGCACCCGGTACACAAAAAGACCATAATAATGATTATGCATAAAAGTAAACGTGAAAGCTTCATGTTAATTGTCCTCCATACTACCTGCGTTATTTACAATCTCCGATGAGGGAGGCGTGTTATATTGTTTGCGCTGTATATCACCCTTTGCAATTGATTCGGGCCGTTTTGTCATAGTCCATAAAGGCATTCGTATATAGCTGTCCTGCATGTTTTTAAGGAATGCCAGTGAAGAATTATAAGGAACGCCAAAGG
The DNA here is from genome assembly GCA_028697255.1 of Oscillospiraceae bacterium. GTDB lineage: Bacteria > Bacillota > Clostridia > Oscillospirales > Acutalibacteraceae > Avimonas. The sequence continues at coordinate 28,512 of JAQVFM010000015.1, read as the reverse complement.
ATTTCAGCGAAGCAAGGTGGATTAAAATCCCTAAAAAACCCAGCACTAATCCATAAGCTCCAAGCACAGACGCGAGAAACAGCAAAATCAGACGCAGAATTGAAGCCGCATCGTTCTGGTCGGGCACGACAAAGCCGGCAACAGCGGTAATTGCTATTGTGATAACCATAGGTGCGCCGACGATTCCGGCCGACACCGCAGCTTCACCCATGACCAGTGCACCGACAATACTGATTGCCTGTCCGACAGGGCGGGGAAGCCTAAGACCGGCCTCGCGCAGAATTTCAAACGCAAACACCATAATCAGCGCTTCTAAAAATGCCGGAAAAGGTGTGCCTTCTCTTGCGGCGGCAATTGTTAACAGTAGCGTTGTCGGTATGAATTCCTGATGATAAGTTGTAAGAGCAACAAAAATTGCGGGTGCAGATACTGTTAAAAAAAATGCGAAAAATCTCATGAGTCGAGTCATGCTTGCAAAATACGGTTTTATATAATAATCCTCGGCGGTTTGAAAGCTTTCTACAAACAGCATTGGCATTGTCAATACAAACGGAGTACCGTCGACCACAACCGCTATGCGTCCTTCAAGTATTCTTGACGCAATAACATCCGGTTTTTCGCTGTATCCGATTGTTTGGAAAATCGAATAAGGATGGTCCTCGATATACTGCTCGATATATCCCGAATCTATTATCGAATCTGTACTAATTGTCTTTAATCTAACTTTAACTGTATCGACAATATCCGGGTTGGCCACTCCTTCTAAATATACGACACATACGTTTGTGTCGGTTTTTTTGCCGATTGTAAGATGGTCCATGCGCAGGTGGGGGCTTTTTATCCGTCGGCGAATAAGCGCGGTATTGGTGCGAAAATTTTCTGTAAAGCCCTCACGCGGGCCGCGAACAACAGGCTCGGTCTGCGGTTCGCTGACCTCGCGCTTGTCCCAGCCTTTACTGCTGATAACAAGCGCTTTGTCAAAACCCTCAGACAAAAAAACAGTATCACCCGAAAGGCACCCTTCAATTAGCTCTCCAATCGTGTGCCGTTCAACTATGTCGCCCGAGTATATTACTGTTTGTTTTACTATATCAAGTGTATTTTTCATCTCGCCGGCCTGGTAGTTGTTGAGGCTTTTGCTGAGGATTAGAGGCTTTAGTATGCTTTGAGTTACGACATCATTGTTCACAAGTCCGTCGATGAATAAAAGCGCACCCTTTTGGCTACTGTTTTCGCCGTATTTAAATTCATGGACTTTTATATCACTGCTGGTTCCCATCATCTCGCGAATCAGCTCTAAATCGGCAGTTAGGTTGCCGGTTATAAGCTTTTCTTCGTTATCAGGTTGTTTCTTTTGTGCCTCATCTTCTTTTTGCCGGAGCATGTACCGCAGCTTTTTGTTTAAAAATGTATACATATACCGTTCCCCTCGTATAACTGTCACAATATACACTTAACTTATTATACCTGTCTGAATCCATAAAATACTTGCTATCAAATTTAATGGATACATATTCCCAAAATATAACTTATATTGTATAATGTGAATATG
>JAQVFM010000015.1:0-26860 GCA_028697255.1 Oscillospiraceae bacterium | reverse complement strand
GTCTTTGCAGTTTTGGCCGCCGCTTCGGCTCTTGGATATGCAATGGTTTATTTTAACCTTTATCCTCAAAAATATTATTCAGCATCTGATTTTGGTATAGAAACAGTAAAAAGCAATATTGATAAGGATAACGACGGAATTGATGATTACACGGATATATTATTAAGTGCAAGAGAATATCTTTTGACAAAGCCAAAGTATAAATGCTTGTTTTACGAGGGAGGATATCCTCCGGACGGCGAGGGCATGTGCACCGATGTGATATGGAGAGCTTTTGAGGGCGCGGGTTATTCGCTTAAGGAAATGATTGATGCCGATATTGACCAAAACACGGGGGCTTACCCCGGAGTAAACGGCAGGCCAAACCCGGACATTGACTTTCGGCGTATACGCAACCTTTATGCTTTTTTTAAGCGTAACGCAATCTCAATGCCTTTGGACATCGACCAAACCGACCAGTGGCAGCCGGGAGATATCGTTGTGCTTAATAGCCACATTGCAATAATTTCGGACAAGCGCGACAAAAACGGTGTCCCTTTTATTCTGCATCATGCGGGACAGCCGGTAGTCGAGGAAAATGCGCTGTGGCGCTATGAAATAGTCGGTCATTTTCGCTGGCCGGATATTGATTTATAGGATTTTGATAGGGAGAGAAGACTTGGAGTATTTAGAATATGGAGACAAGGAGCTTAATTATTTAAAAGAAAGTGATAAGGATCTTGCAAAGGTGATTGACAAATACGGGTTTATCAAACGTAAGGTTATACCCGATCCTTTTACCGCATTGGTACACAGCATTGCTCAGCAACAGATATCACTCAAAGCAGCTAATACAGTATGCAGTCGCATTAAAGCGTTGCTTGGTGATATTACACCGGAGTCGATTGAAGCTGCAAACGTGGATGAGCTAAGGTCATGCGGTCTTTCGGGGCGCAAGATTAATTATATAAAAGGCATTGCAAAAGCGGTGTTATCCGGCAAGCTTAATTTCAATTCGCTTTATGATATGTCCGATGATCAGGTTATTAAGAAGCTGTCCTCGTTGCCCGGCGTAGGTGTATGGACCGCCGAAATGCTGCTTATTTCATCAATGCGCCGCCCTGATGTTGTCAGCTTTAGTGATTTGGCAATAAGGCGCGGAATGTTGAAAGTATACGGGCTAAAAAGCTTGACAAAGGAGCAGTTCTTAATATTCAGGAAAAGATATTCACCTTATGGTACGATAGCGTCGATATATCTATGGGCAGCATCAAAGGAATAGACTAAACAGAAAGGGAGCAGCTATGTTAACGACAATTAGTGACTGGCTTGTAAACTTGGGAGTTAATCAAAAAAATGCCGATATAACTTCATATGTTATATTGGCTTTGGCTGTTTTAATAATTTGTGTTGCGGCTAAATTTTTCACAAAAAGAATAATTTTCGGTTTGGTGTCCCGCTTTATTCTCAGCAACAAAATGAAGTGGGACGATGTTCTTGTGAACAAGGGGGTTTTCCGCCGGCTTTCTCATTTTGTACCAATTGTAATTATAAGTCTTTTTTCGCCTTTCTTTGGTGTATACCAAGGTATAATTAAAAAAGCTGTCGGTGTATATTTTGTTGTGGTGTTTGTACTTGTGCTTGATGCCGTGATAGACTCTGTGGACGAAATATACCGTATGAAAGAAATATCAAAAACACGGCCGATTAAAGGGCTTCTGCAAATTGCAAAAATTACAGTATTTATTATCGGCGGCATTGTCATAGTGGCAGACCTTATGGGACAAAGCCCTTTGGTATTGCTCAGCGGTATAGGTGCAGCGGCCGCGGTGTTTTCATTCATATTTAAGGATTCACTTATGGGGCTGGTTGCCGGTATTCAGTTGTCGGCAAACGATATGGTTCGTATCGGTGACTGGATTGAAATGCCCAAATATGCGGCAGACGGGTCAGTCATCGAAATATCTTTAAATACAGTTAAGGTACAAAACTTTGACAAAACTATTACTACAATCCCTGCTTATGCGCTTGTATCCGATTCGTTTAAAAACTGGAGAGGCATGGTAAACTCGGGCGGCAGACGAATTATGCGGTCGGTTTATATTGATGTTGGCAGCATTGCGTTTTGTTCGGGTCAAATGCTTGAAAGGCTTTCAAAAAGCAGTCTTTTAAAAGATTATATTAGTTCTAAACAATCCGAAATAGAAAGATATAACAAAAGCCTTAATCTTGACCCGTCTTGTACCGTCAATGCCAGACGCCTTACCAATATCGGAATGTTCAGGGTATATATTCAAAATTACTTAAAAAATCACCCCGGGATTCACAGCGAAATGATACAGATGATAAGACAACTGCCGCCGGGAGAGCATGGTTTGCCGCTGCAAATTTATGCGTTTACCAATACAACCAACTGGGTTGAGTATGAGAATATCCAGTCGGATATTTTTGACCACATTCTTTCAGTCGCCGGTCAGTTCGGACTTAAAGTATTTCAAAACCCATCGGGAAACGATTTTAGACGCATATTATCAGATGCCGGTGATTCAAAAACGGAGGTTTAAAATGTCCGATATGTTTTCCCGCACGCGCATGTTGGTTGGAGATGACGGAATAAAAAGGCTTAAAAATGCCGCCGTTGCCGTTTTTGGCATCGGCGGTGTTGGCTCATATGTAGTCGAGGCGCTTGCACGCTGCGGCGTAGGGCGCTTTTTGCTTGTGGACAAGGACAGGGTTTGTGCATCTAATATAAACCGTCAAATTATAGCGACAAACAAGACAATAGGGCGTTTAAAGGTTGAAGTTATGCGCGAGCGAATTCTTGATATCAATCCCGGCGCTGCTATTGAGATAAGCCCGATTTTTTATAACAATCAAACGGCTGACGATTTTGATTTATCAAATTATTCATATGTTGTTGATGCAATTGACACGGTAAAATCCAAGCTGACATTGATTGAAAGAGCAAAGGCTTTAAATGTGCCGATTATCAGCAGTATGGGTGCCGGCAACAGACTTGATCCCGGTTGTTTTGAAGTGACCGATATTTATCAGACATCATATTGCCCACTTGCAAAAATTATGCGGCGCGAGCTGCGCCGCCGTGGCATAGAAAATTTAAAGGTTGTTTATTCAAAAGAGATTATTCCCATAAAAAATATTGATGATGACGTACAAAACACCGGCAAAAGGCAGGTTGGCAGCATATCTTTTGTGCCTTCGGTCGCGGGGCTTATGATTGCCGGTGAGTTGGTCAGAGATATTATAAACGGCGAGATGAGGGCATCGCGCTCTACGAAATGCTAAACAACCATGCAATTGTAGGGAGCGCCGTCCACGGCGTTTCGATTTAAAAATACGGCAAATGTCAATAACGGCGGGATGCCCGCATCCCGCCTAAAAAACTAAATATTTTCAATATCGGCAAGCCAAACGGCGGCATCCGCATCAGACGGCATGCGCCAATCACTGCGTGGGGAAAGAGAAACGCTGCCGACGCGCGGACCGTCGGGCATACATGAGCGTTTGAATTGTTGTGAGAAAAACCGGCGACAAAATACCTTTAGCCAGTTTAATATTTCATCTTTGCCATATTTACCGTCGAATGCATAGCATGCAAGACGGTAGATTTTTTTAGGTGAATCACCGAACCGCACGAAATGATAAAGAAAGAAATCATGCAGTTCATAAGGCCCGATAATCTGTTCGGTTTTTTGAGAAATTACACCATTTTCCGGCGGTATCAGTTCGGGGCTGACAGGTGTGATGAGAATATCGGTCAAAGACGCGCCCGTTGTGCCGCCTAAACGGCGAGCTTCATATGAAACAACATGGCGCACAAGAGTTTTTGGTACCGAAATATTGACACTGTACATGGACATGTGGTCTCCGTTATAGGTTGACCAGCCAAGTGCCGTTTCCGACAAATCTCCCGTTCCTATTACCAATCCGTCAAGACTGTTTGCCAAATCCATAAGCACCTGTGTGCGCTCTCGAGCCTGCGCGTTTTCATATGTGGTATCAAACGAGCCGTTGTGTTCGATGTCGCTTAAATGCTGTGTGACTGCATTTGTGATGTCAATTTCATGCAGTGTTGTTTTGCACGCTTTGGCAAGTGTGCGTGCATTGTTTAACGTGCGTCCGGTTGTGCCAAAGCACGGCATAGTAACAGCATGAATATCCTCGCGCGGTTTATTAAGCATATCAAATGCCCTTATGGTAACAAGCAACGCTAACGCAGAATCCAGCCCGCCCGACAAACCTATTACGGCACATCCGCCGGTATGCTCGAGCCGCTTTGCAAGCCCGGTTGACTGAATATTAAGAATTTCTTCACAACGGCTTTCAAGCAAGCTAATATCATCGGGCATAAACGGTTCGGGTTTTATTTTTCGTGACAAGTCAAGCTCGGTTGCAGGCAAATCAAACTCGACTTCCGGCATAGTAAGACTGTTTGTGAACGTTGTCATTCGATGCCTGTCATATGCAAGATGCTTTAAATCAATCTCGGAATAAATTAATCCGGTGGTAAAACGGTTGCTTTCGCAAAGTGTGGTTCCGTTTTCGGATATGATGTTGTGTCCTGAAAAAACAAGGTCGGTTGTTGATTCACCGTGCCCCGAGTTTGCAAATATATATGCACAAATTAAACGCGCCGACTGCATGTTAACAAGATGACGGCGGTAATCGGGTTTTCCTATGCTTTCGGTGCTTGCCGCCAAGTTTGCAATAACAGTTGCACCCGCCTCGGCGAGCTTTTGCGAGGGTTGGCTCGATGACCACAAGTCTTCGCAAATTTCTACTCCAAGACGGAAATCCGGAACAGTGCGGCATTTAAAAATGCGGTTACGGTTCATTTCAGTATACTGTCCGGCGTATATGAGCTCCTCCGCATCGTCGGTTGCGGGGGCAAAATAACGTGATTCGTTGAATTCGGCATGGGAGGGCAGATTTGATTTCGGAACAAGGCCGAGCAGCTTGCCGCGCCAGCATACGGCGGCACAGTTGTAAATCGATGAACGAACCACTACAGGCACACCTATAAGGATTAAGGCATTTATATCCGTTGTGCGATTTAATATATCGCCGACAGCATTTTCTGCAGCAGACAACAATGCCGGCTGAAAAAACAAATCACCGCATGTATACCCTGTAACGCATAGCTCGGGGAACACTATTAAAGCGGTATTGGACGGGGCCGATAATGCCATATCAACAATTTGCTCGGCATTATAAACACAATCGGCTACCCTGATTTTTGGTGTAGCTGCCGCGACGCGCACAAATCCGTCTTTCATATACCTCACCTCGCACATAGTTCAGTATTTATTATATAATTAGGTGCAATGTTTGTCCACTGTTTTTGATACTTTTGGGAAAATCGCGGCTATGCGTGCGGTATATGCGTAATTGCTTGTATTTTTATGAATGATGACATATAATATCAAATAATATTTTTTTTAAAATAAAGGGGCTCGCGGCAGATGGCGAAAATACTTGTTGCGATGAGCGGAGGTGTCGACAGCACCGTAGCGGCCGTGCTTTTACAAGAGCAGGGGCATGAGTTGTGCGGCGTTACGCTAAAGCTTTATGAAAATGAGGATGTCGGCGTGTGCTCATCCGGTCGAACATGCTGTTCGCTTGACGATGTCGTGCATGCAAGGCGTGCGGCGGCACGTTTGGGGTTTCGCCATGTTGTGTTTTCGTATGCCGATGATTTTAAAAACGATGTTATGGTACGTTTTGCCGACGAGTATTCTGCCGGCAGGACGCCAAATCCCTGTATAGACTGTAACCGTTTTATAAAATTTCCAAAACTGCTGCAACGCGCGCGCTTACTGGGAATGGACGCTATTGCAACCGGGCACTACGCAAGAATTGAATATGATGATAGTGTTGGGCGATGGATGCTCAAAAAGGCGCGCGATGAATCAAAAGACCAGACATATGTGCTTTATGCACTGACTCAGGACGAGCTTGCACATACATTTTTCCCATTAGGCAATCTACTTAAGTCCGAGGTCAGAAAAATCGCGGAGCAATATGAGCTGCCTAATGCTAACAAGCCCGACAGTCAGGACATATGCTTTGTGCCCGACGGTGATTATGCTAATTTTCTTGAACAAGTGATGGGGACCGGTGCGAATGAGGGCGATTTTGTCGACAGCGAAGGGAATATAATAGGCAGGCATAAGGGGCACCACAGGTACACTATTGGACAGCGCAGGGGACTGGGCGTAGGATTTGGTGAACCCCGATATGTAATAAAAAAGGACGCCCAAAAAAACACTGTTACGCTTGGCCGCAAGCAAGAGCTTTATAGCGACGGGTTTGACGTTGGTGAGCTAAACTGGATTGCGGTTGAGCAACTTGACAAGCCAATGCAGGTTGCCGTTAAGACGCGATATCATCAGCCCGAGGCGAATGCAACGCTCTATCCCTGTGATGAAGACAGAGTGCATGTGGAATACGACCGATTGCAAAAGTCTCCGGCGCCGGGACAATCTGCGGTGTTTTATAAGGATGATACGGTTATTGGTGGAGGAATAATAATATAGTGCATAATCGAAAGGCGGATTATTATGAAAATGCGTGACATGCAAGACCAAATAATGAGCTTAAAAAAAGAAAAAGACGTGTATATTTTAGCTCATAGTTATCAGGCCAGAGAGATTGTTGAAATTGCTGATTTTACAGGCGATTCGTTTCAGCTAAGCGTTATGGCACAAAAGGCACCGCAGAAAAATGTTTTGATGTGCGGTGTGCGGTTTATGGCTGAGACTGTAAAAATATTGTCCGAACACAAAAGAGTGGTTTTGGTTAATCCTCTTGCGGGCTGCCCAATGGCCGAGCAGATGGAGCCCGAAATGATAGAATATTTTAAAGAGAAAAATCCCGGATATACAATTGTGGCTTATATCAATACTACGGCAGCCTTGAAAACGGTATGCGATGTCTGCGTTACCTCTTCGACGGCCGTAAAAATTGTAAATAAAATTCCGAGTGATCGCATTTTATTTATACCCGACTGCAACCTTGGCGATTATGTTAAAAAACAGGTACCCAATAAAGAAATACGGCTGCTGCAGGGCGGATGTCCGATACACGCGGCAGTAAAGCCCGGCGCAGTAGATGAGGCAAAACTTAAGTATCCAAACGCACTTGTGCTTGTTCACCCCGAATGCCGTCCCGCTGTTGTTGAAAAGGCCGATTATGTCGGTTCAACTTCCGGGATAATGGAATATGCAAAAAAGTCAAGTAATCGCGAATTTATTATCGGCACAGAAAATAGCATAGTCGAGCATTTGCAGTATATGTGCCCGGATAAGACATTTTATCCATTGTCAAAAGAATTGGTATGCCCGAATATGAAGCTGACAACACTGGTTGATGTGTTGCGTGCGCTTAAAGGACAAGTCGGAGAGGAAATAACCTTGCCCTCAGATACTATCAAAAAAGCACGCCGGTGTATCGACGAAATGATAAGATTGGGATAATAGATGTTAACATAAAGATCCCACCCGCAGTATTTTCAAAGATTGTGGGTGGGTTTTTATTGTAGGAATGCTGTCCTCAGCGTTCCGTTGCATAAAACGATAAATGCCAAAAACGGCGCGATGGGGGCGTCACGCCCTATAAAATATCATGTGAATGCATAATTATACGATTATTAATGTATATACTGCATATTTTAACACAACCGCATGTATTAATGCATGTATTAACAAGCCGTGCGCCATATAGATTTTATGCAATCAGACAAAAATATGTTTATAGAATAAATATACACAAACATTGCTTGCAAACTTTAGTGCTTGCGGGTATAATAATAACAATAAAAATTTGGTAACACCTTTTTGGAAAGTGAGATGTTTTTAGATGGAGCGTATAAAAAAAGTGGTTCTTGCGTATTCCGGTGGCTTGGATACTTCTATAATTATTCCGTGGCTTAAGGAGAATTACGACGGGTGCGAGGTCATTGCGGTTGCGGCGGATGTAGGCCAGGGTAAAGAGCTTTCGGGACTTCGCGAAAAGGCTATTAAGACAGGCGCATCCAAGATTTATATTGAGGATTTGCGCGACGAATTTGTTAACGACTTTGTTTTTCCGACGCTTAAGGCAGGAGCGGTTTATGAAAACCAATACTTGCTCGGTACTTCATTTGCACGACCGATTATCGCAAAGCGTATTGTGGAAATCGCAATTGCCGAAGGTGCGGACGCGATTGCACATGGATGCACCGGCAAGGGCAACGACCAGGTACGGTTTGAGTTGGCAATAAAAGCGTTTGCACCAAAAATGAAAATTATTGCTCCGTGGCGTATATGGGATATTAAGTCTCGTGAGGATGAAATTGAATACGCCGAGAAAAGGAATATACCCTTGACAATCAACCGCGAAACCAATTATTCCAAGGATAGAAACCTGTGGCATTTGTCACATGAGGGGCTTGACCTTGAAGACCCTGCAAATGAGCCTGATTATGATGCAATTCTGGAGCTTGGAGTATCGCCCGAAAAAGCTCCCGATACTCCGACTTATATTACGTTATCGTTTGAGAAGGGTATTCCTACCGCGTTAGACGGCGTTAAGATGGACGGCGTCAAGCTTATCGAAAAGCTAAACGAGCTGGGCGGTGCCAACGGCATTGGCATTGTAGATATGGTGGAAAATCGCTTAGTCGGCATGAAAAGCCGCGGCGTGTATGAAACTCCGGGCGGTACAATTCTTTATAAGGCGCATCAATCACTTGAAACAATTACACTTGACCGCGATACTCAGCATTACAAGCAGCAGATGGTTGCGGGCAGGTTTAGTGAGCTTGTGTATTATGGTCAATGGTTTACGCCTTTGAGACAGGCATTGTCGGCTTTTGTGGACGAAACACAAAAGTGCGTGACAGGCGATGTGAAACTGAAGCTTTATAAGGGCAATATCATTCTTGCGGGTGTCACCTCGCCCTATTCACTGTATGACGAAGAGTTTGCCACCTTTGAAGATGACGATGTTTATAACCAAGCCGATGCACAGGGGTTTATCAACCTTTTCGGACTACCGATAACGGTTAATGCTTTGAAACAAGGCAAATAATCCATTTCTCCATTAAGATTTGGAGGATGGTATAAAACGGGGTGTCATTTATGAAACTGTGGACCGGCAGATTTTCAAAGCAGACCGACTCTGTCACTGATGACTTTAATTCCTCGATATCGTTTGATTCGCGCATGGTGAGGGAGGACATTGCAGGCAGCATTGCTCATGCTGCGATGCTTGCAAATCAGGGAATTATATCCCAAAATGATGCAAAAGCAATCCAAAGCGGACTATCCGATATTCTTGCGGATATTGAGTCAGGTAAAATCTTGATTGACATGAAGTCAGAGGATATCCACACATTTATTGAATCCGAGCTGACGGCGCGGATAGGCGATGCGGGAAAGCGACTTCATACCGGCCGCAGCCGCAACGATCAGGTTGCGCTTGATTTAAGGCTGTATATCAAAAACCTTGTCGTACCACTGCGCCGCCAGATATGCGATTTGATCGCCGTTCTTTGTGAAATGGCCGAAAAGCATGCAAGCACCGTAATGCCCGGATATACTCATTTGCAGCGTGCACAGCCGATTACGTTCGGCCACCACCTAATGGCGTATACCGAAATGTTTTTGAGGGATATAGGAAGACTTGACGATGCCACCAAGCGCATGGATGTATCACCTCTTGGCAGCGGCGCGCTGGCGTCGACAACCTATCCGCTCGATAGAGACGCTGTTGCGCATTCTCTGGGTCTTAGCGGCGTTACACATAATTCGCTTGACGGTGTTTCGGACAGGGATTTTGCAATCGAAATGGCGGCGGCGATGTCACTTGTTATGGTGCATTTGTCACGCTTTTCCGAGGAGATAATTTTATGGAGCTCATGGGAATTCAGGTTTATCGAGCTTGATGATGCTTTTTCAACCGGTTCGTCAATTATGCCGCAAAAGAAAAATCCGGACATTGCCGAGCTTGTCAGAGGAAAATCAGGGCGCGTATTTGGCGATTTGATGGCGCTGCTTACTGTTATGAAAGGGCTGCCTTTAGCATATAACAAAGATATGCAGGAGGATAAGGAGGCTTTATTCGATGCTTTTGATACGGTGAGCATGTGCCTTACGGCTTTTATTCCAATGATAAAAACAATGCGTGTTTTGCCCCAAAATATGCGTGCAGCTGCCGCAAGCGGGTTTATTAATGCCACCGATTGCGCTGACTACCTTGTCGGCAAGGGACTGCCTTTTCGCGACGCTTACAAAATTACCGGCTCGCTGGTAGCCCTTTGCATTGAAATGGGATTGACGCTTGAAACCTTACCGCTTAATCAATATCGCAGATTGTGCGGTTTGTTTGATGAGGATATTTATGATGCTATTTCTCTTGATGAATGTGTTAATAAGCGTTGTGTATACGGAGGTCCCGCACCAGGAAATGTGCTTATGCAGGTGCGCCGTGTGCGTGAGATATTAAAGTCCTGCCGGTAAACGGCGCGATGGGGCATCGCACCCTACAAAATGAAAAATGACCATAAAATTGTAGGGAGCGCCGTCCCCGGCGTTCCGATTGAAAAAAGACGGCGAATGTTAAAACGGCGCATTGAGGAGATCGCACCCTACAAAATGAAAAATAACCAAGCAATTGTAGAGAGCGCCGTCCCCGGCGCTCCGACTGGATTGGAGGGATCTGTGTAATGGCTAAAGCTGGCGTTATAGGTGCAACGGGATATGCCGGTGTCGAGTTAGTCCGGCTTTTGTTGCGTCATCCTCATGTAAACGTTGCCGCTATAAGTTCGGTTTCGTTTGAGGGACAGCCTTTGTCCGAGATATATCCATCTTTGTATAATATTTGCGATATCATTTGCGGCTCGGCAGATGAGGTGATAGATGCTTGTGATGTGGTTTTTGCCGCGCTACCCCACGGTCTGTCGCAGGATACCGCTGCGGCCTGTGTAAAAGCGGGTAAGAAATTCATAGATTTGGGAGCCGATTTCAGGCTGGATAGCCCCGATGATTATCGCGAGTGGTACAAATGCGAGTATAAATATCCTGAACTTCACGATGTTGCTGTATACGGTATACCTGAGCTATTCCGTGGCGATATTGTGGGTAAAACGATTGTGGGCAATCCCGGCTGCTATCCGACAAGCGTTGCATTGGGACTAATGCCTGCCCTTAAGGCAGGTGTTGTTAAGACGGACGGCATTGTAATAGATGCAAAATCGGGTGTTACAGGTGCGGGCCGCAAGCCGACCAAGTCAACGCATTTTCCCGAATGCAACGAGGCATTTTCGGCTTATAAGGCTGCAACTCACCGCCATACGCCCGAAATTGAGCAGACTCTTTCAAAAGTTGCGGGCGAACAGGTGACTGTAACTTTTGTTCCTCACCTTATGCCGATTAACCGTGGTATTCTGTCTACGATGTACCTTAAGCTTAAACCTGAGGTTAAAGCTGAGAGTGTTCGTGCATTGTACGAGGATATGTACAAAGACGAGGCTTTTGTGCGGGTGATGCCGCGTGGCGTCGGAGTAGATGTAAAAAATGTTCGTTGTTCTAATTATTGCGACATTCAAATTTATACAGATGAGCACACGCGACTGCTCATAGTGACCTCGGTCATTGACAATATGATTAAAGGAGCTGCGGGCCAGGCAATACAAAACATGAACCTGCTGTTTGGGTTTTGCGAAACTGACGGCATTGACATGATTCCCCCCGCATTTTAACACGGAGGATACTACTATGGACTACGAATGGATTGACGGCGGAGTGACTGCCCCTCAGGGGTTTACCGCTTCGGGCATACATTGCGGCATTCGCAAAAACCGAAATAAAAAGGACTTGGCATTGATAATGTCAGATGTTCCGGCTTTTGCGGCTGCCGTTTTTACACAAAACAAAGTTATTGGTGCGCCGTGCATTGTCACAAAGCGGCATCTTAAGGACGGAATGGCGCGCGCCATCATATGCAACAGCGGTATTGCAAACACCTGCGCCGCAGACGGAATAGAAAAGGCAGAGGCAATGTGCAGGCTTACTGCCGACGCTCTTGGCATTTTGCCTGACGATGTGCTTGTTGCATCGACCGGGGTTATTGGTCCGTCAATTAATTTAAAGCCGATTGAAAAAGGTATGCCAAAGCTTGCGGCGGCACTCTCAAAAGGTGGTCATTCTGATGCTGCACAGGCAATTATGACAACCGACACGGTAAAAAAAGAGTTTGCGCTGAAATTTGAGTTGGGCGGCAAAACCTGTACACTGGGTGCTATTGCAAAGGGCAGCGGCATGATTGCGCCCAACATGGCGACAATGCTGTGTTTTGTGACTACCGATGCTGCAATCAATTCAAATCTTTTGAGCCAAGCACTTGCAGAAGTAGTCAGCGACACATTTAATATGGTATCGGTGGACGGAGACACATCAACCAACGATATGGTTATAGTGCTTGCAAACGGTGCGGCGGGAAGCTCGATTAATTATAACAAGAACGATGATTATACAAAGTTTGTTGAAGCACTGCGTGCGCTATGCATCAAAATTTGCCGCGCACTGGTCGCAGACGGGGAGGGAGCAACAAAGCTGCTTGAATGCCGGGTGACCGGAGCCAAAACTAAAAAGGACGCAAAGCTCGCTGCAAAGGCGGTTGTTAATTCGTCACTGTTAAAGGCGGCGATGTTTGGTGCCGACGCAAACTGGGGACGGGTGCTGTGCGCATTAGGCTATTCGGGCGCTGATTTGGATGTTGGCGGTGTTGCGGTGTCGTTTTTATCGGCGGGCGGCAGTGTCAAGGTTTGCCAAAACGGTGCCGGAATTGATTTTGACGAGCGGCTTGCCAAAGCAGTTCTTACACAAAAAGAAATTACAATATCCGTCACGCTGCAAGACGGAGACGAGTCGGCAACTGCGTGGGGCTGTGATTTGACATATGATTATGTAAAAATTAACGGTGATTACAGAAGCTGACGGCTTTTTGGGAGGATAATATGACAATTCATACTTTTGACAGGGCACAAGTACTGACGCAAGCCCTTCCTTATATAAAGCAGTATTCTGGAAAAACGGTTGTAATCAAATATGGCGGCAACGCGATGGTGAACGAAGAGCTTAAGTCGGCCGTCATGGAGGATATTGTACTGCTGTCCACTGTCGGAATAAAGGTGGTGCTGGTGCACGGCGGCGGTCCCGAAATAAACGACATGCTTTTAAAAATCGGCAAACAGCCAAAATTTATCGGCGGCATGCGCTATACTGACGAGGAGACCATGGAGATTGTTCAGATGGTGCTTGCCGGCAAGGTTAATAAGGGACTGGTTCAGCGTCTGGAACAGCATGGCGGGCGTGCGATAGGACTTTGCGGATTGGACGGCGGAATGATCAAGGCTGAAAAAAAAGAGTGCGGGCAGGATTTGGGGCTTGTAGGCGAAATTACGCATGTTGATGTTACGCTGATACACAATTGTATTGACAGTGGCACGATACCGGTTGTCGCAACCATTGCCGCGGGACAGCAGGACGGTCAGGTGTATAATATCAATGCGGATATTGCGGCTTCACATATAGCCGCAGCATTGAATGCCGAAAAGTTTGTGCTTATGACTGATGTTAGAGGGTTGCTTCGCGATAAGGACAACGAGGACTCTCTGATTTCTGTAGTTCATGTCAGCGACGTGCCCGGACTAAAGCGCAGGGGCATTATTAAAGGCGGCATGATACCTAAGGTTGATTGCTGTGTTGAGGCAGTACGCAGAGGTGTCTCACGCACACATATTATTGACGGGCGAATTGCCCATTCTATCCTTATCGAGATGTTGACCGACGAGGGTATCGGCACAATGTTTTTATAACTATGAAAGAGGTTGTTTTATGGACTTTGAGCAGATTAAACAGACCGAACAGTCTTTTTTAATGCCGACTTATGCGCGGTTTAATGTTGCAGTGTCGCACGGAAAGGGCGCAGTTTTGACAGATGTCCACGGCAAAACCTATATTGATTTTGGCAGCGGCATCGGCGTAAATTCTTTGGGATATGGTGACCCCGACTGGGTGGCGGCGGTTCAGCAGCAGGCTGGCAGGCTTTCGCATATTTCCAACCTTTATTATAATGAGGTTCAGGTAATGCTTGCAAAGCGGCTTTGCGAGGGCGCCGGCATGTCTCGAGCGTTTTTGTGCAATTCGGGAGCCGAGGCCAACGAGTGCGCAATCAAGCTTGCGCGAAAGGCAAGCTTTGACAAATACGGGCAAAACCGCTCGACAATTATTTGCCTTTATAATTCGTTTCACGGCCGCACCCTTACTACACTGTCCGCAACAGGGCAGCAGTCGTTCCACCAGTTCTTTTTTCCGTTTACCGAAGGGTTTAAGTTTGCAAATCCTAACGATATTGAAGACTTAAAGCAAAAGCTGGACGAAAACGTATGCGCCGTTATGCTTGAATGCGTGCAGGGAGAGGGCGGCGTGGTGCCGCTTGACGCCGAATATTTGCAGGCGGTTCGCAATATTTGTGATGAAAATAATTTAGCTTTAATTGTTGACGAGGTTCAAACAGGCGCCGGGAGAACGGGCGATTTTCTTGCCTTTATGCATGCGGGGATTAAGCCTGATGTTGTGACCATGGCAAAAGGACTTGGAGGAGGTCTGCCGATCGGTGCTTGTCTATGCGCTGAAAAACTTGCACCTGTTATGTCAGCAGGCACGCACGGATCAACGTTCGGCGGCAATCCGGTGGCATGTGCCGGTGCTAATGTGGTGCTTGAGAGGCTTTTGTCACCCGGATTTCTTAACAGCGTTACTCAAAAAGGGGATTATATAACACAGCGCATTTCATCAATGCCCGATGTAAAGCAAGTGCGCGGGCGTGGCATGATGCTTGGAATAGAGCTAAAGAAGACAGATGCCCGTAAAGTAGCCGAACAGTGTCTTGAAAACGGACTTTTGGTGCTTACCGCAAAAACACTATTGCGGCTGCTGCCGCCGCTTACGATTACTTATGACGAAATAGACAAGGGATTGTCCATATTAAATACCGTGCTGAAAGGGGTAGCTAATGTATGAAACATTTGCTTAAACTGCTTGATTGTTCAAAAGAAGAGATTATTGATATTCTAAACCTTGCCGACCAGCTTAAATACGAGCTTAAGCACGGTATCGAGCATCGGCACCTTGCCGGGAAAACGCTGGGAATGATTTTTCAAAAAGCATCAACGCGCACGCGCGTATCGTTTGAAACCGGGATTTATCAGCTTGGCGGGTATGGCTTGTTTTTGTCGGCAAACGATTTGCAAATAGGGCGCGGAGAGCCGGTGAAGGATACGGCGCGCGTGCTTTCGCGCTATGTGGACGGCATAATGATTCGCACGTTTGAGCAAAGCGAGGTTGAAACGCTTGCAAAGTATGCAGACATTCCGGTAATAAACGGACTTACCGACTTTAGTCATCCGTGTCAGGTTCTTGCCGACATCATGACGGTGCGAGAATATAAGGGCGAGCTTGAGGGACTTAATATGTGCTATATTGGCGACGGTAACAACATGGCTAATTCGTTGATTGTGGGCTGTCTCAAGGTTGGCATGAGGGTAAGTGTTGCCTGTCCGAAAGGCTATTATCCCGCCGAATCGGTGCTGGAATTTGCAGCCGGTTTTGGCGATAGGTTTTTGCTGACACAAAGCTGTCAAGAGGCAGTCAAGGACGCAGATGTAGTATTTACTGATGTATGGGCGTCGATGGGGCAAGAGGACGAGGCGGAAAAACGCCGAGCAGCCTTCACTGGTTATCAGGTTAATACGGATCTGCTTTCACTTGCGCACCCCGATTGTATGGTGCAGCACTGTCTGCCCGCACACCGTGGTGAGGAAATTACCGATGAGGTTTTTGAAGCCCACGCTGATGAAATATTTGACGAAGCAGAAAACCGCCTTCACGCCCAGAAAGCCGTTATGGTAACACTGATGAGCAATTGAGTGTATGCATCGCAAATGTCTTGAACAATTTTAGTATAAGCTTAACAGCACAAGGCCGCAAAAATTATATGAATTTTTGCGGCTATAATATTGTAAATAACTAACAAATAAAAAACAATATTATATAAAACATTAAAGAAAATACACTAATCGCTTGAATAATTGGTTTCAAATTGTTACAATTAATTTAGGCTCAACTGTATTACTAATGGATATGCCCCCGAAACGTTTTTGTCGTGTGATTAATGTACAAAATATAACTTGAGAGGGGTTTTATGCATGAAGGTTTTGTTTGCAACCAGTGAGGCAGCACCGTTTGCCGCATCGGGTAGGTTGGCTGATGTCTCCAGTGCACTGTCGTGTGCAATGCGAAAGCGGTTGATCGGGTGCCGGGTTGCGCTGCCTTTGTATGAGGATGTGCCGGATAAGCTAAGAGAAAATTTGAAATTTGTAGTTAGCCTTTCGGTGCCGGTAGCATGGCGGAGGCAATACTGCGGTGTGTATAAAACCAACCACAACGGAGTGATATATTACCTGCTTGACAACCAGTACTATTTTAAACGCTGCGGGCTTTACGGGCATTATGATGATTCAGAAAGGTTTGCGTTTTTTTCGCGGGCAGTGCTTGAAATGATAGAGCATATTGATTTTTGGCCCGATATATTGCATTCGAATGATTGGCAGAGCGCTTTGGTGCCTGTATACTATAATCTTTTTTATCGCCGGCGTCAGGGGTATGAGAATATTAAAAATGTATATACGATACACAATATCCACCATCAGGGCAAGTTTGGACTTGAAATTCTTGAGGATGTGTTTGGTATTCCAAGGCAATCCGCTGCACTTGTCGAGCATGACGGTTGTATCAATCTGATGAAAGCCGGCATTGAAGCTGCCGACTGTGTCACGACAATAGGTCCTACATATTTAAAAGAGATATGTGAACCGTGGCAAACACACGGGCCCTACGACATACTAAAAGATCATAAACGCAAGCTGCATGAGATACTCAGCAGCATTGATGACGAGTCTTGCAATCCTGAATCAGACACCCATAGCTGGGGCCGTTGTGCTAATGAATATATCCGTCTTTACCGTGGATTGTTGAAAAATGCAGAAAATGATAAATAATTGCAAGTTTATATTTCAAAAATAAATGCGATTGCTTGACTTGTTTTTCATAAAGCTGTATGATAAGCATAATTCGGGAAACAATACATGCAGCAGGAGGTAATGATATGATGAAAAATAACCGGACAAAAAATTATACCATTGTCGCTATTATTGCGGCGGTCGTAGCCGCTTTAACAACTTTGGCAGTGATATGCCTTCGTATGCGTACTAAAAAAATGTCACGCAAAGCATTTGGAGATACCATTGATTATGATTTAGACGACTGTTGTTGCAGCGATTTCGAGACTGACGATGGCGCAGAAGAGCCCGTACAGATCCCGATTGCCGAAACCGAGCCGGATGATTTTAGCACATCAATGGATGAATTTGACGTTGATGAGGAATAAAGCAGTTTTTGTAAAACAGGCAGGCCTTTTGGTCTGCCTGTTTTGATATGAAAACAATAAGATTTTCGGATATCCGCTCGCAATCTTTTATGGCACGACGGGGTTTACCCTACGGCGGGGATGGGATACGTTAAAACGCGGGCATGATGCCGCCAATAATACATATCGCTCGATATATTTTATTATTTTGATAATATGATGTAAGATTTTGGATTTAATTGCGTCTTATAGGGTGAAGAGAGGGTTGAGTATGGAAGATGTGGCTATAATCGATTTGTTTTTCAGGCGCACCGAAAACGCTATTTCAGAGATGTTAATTCGGTATGAGCGGCTTTTTGTGAGCCTTGCTAAAAATATACTTAATAATGAACAGGACATTGAAGAGTGTGTCAACGATGCGATGCTTGACATATGGAATTCAATACCGCCACACAAGCCGCGGTCTTTGGCTGCCTACGGCTGCTCTGTTGTGCGTAATCGTGCTCTTGATAAATACAGGTATCTTTGTGCCCAAAAAAGAGTGCCTGACGCGTGTTCGGCTTTGATTTCGGAGCTTGATGAATGTATTGGCCACAATGATGTTGAAGAACAAATCGATAAAATAGAACTATGCCATAGCATAAATCTTTTTTTAGACTCTCTCGATAAACTTAACAGGATTATATTTGTCAAACGATACTTTTTTGTAATGAGCATTAAAGAAATTGCAGAGGAAACAAAGCTTTCTGAAAATGCTGTTAGTGTGCGTCTTTCTCGAATGCGTGATAAATTAAGGTGTTGTCTTGAAGAAAGGGGAGCTTTCTCATGAACAGTAACGATATATTCAGTGCGATAAGCTATATTGATGACGAATATATTAATGAGGCTTTGCAAAAAAACACACGATTTAAGCCTGTTTTGCGCTGGATCGGCATTGCCGCGTGCTTTGTCTTTTCGGTGGCGTCTATATCATTATTTTGGAGCCTGCAAAACAATGGAGGCATGGTTGAAACCTCGCAAGACCCCTCATCGTCATTTTCCTCGCCGCCTACTTCAGCCACAACCTCTCATTCAGGGAATTTAACACAGCAGACTCCCCAAAGCGGTATACCAAATTGGTATAAGCCCGGTTCTTTGACTGTAAGAACTCTGACGTACAAAAAAAATATGATAAAATTTTTAGCAGACACATCTGTGCCAAAGCCGAGAGTGCTGCCTCTCGATACAAGTAACAATATGCCGCATTTCATGAATTCATCGTCTAACAGTGAAATATCTCTGCCGTCAACCGCAAATTTTTCGCAGTGCTATGACGCCAATCTGCTTTTGATTGACCCGTCTTCCCAAGTGCCCGGACATGAGAAATGCAGCGGCTTGTTTTATAATACCGAAACACGAGAAATTATCTGTCTTTCTTCACTGCTTAAAAATCAAATTGATCACAATTTTCATATAAATGTGCTGGGCTTTAACAGACGGCTTAACAGATGTAGCTTTACTACGGGACAAAAAGCATATTGCTATGATTTTGGCAGTAAAAAGCTTATTAAACTGCCCCAATGTGTAGCCGATACCGAAACAAAAGCCGGTATGATTATAAATGTATCAGATGACGGGCGATATATAATGGCGTTGGATGTCACGGATGACTCAAAGCCGGCGGCACTCAAAATTGTTGATATTGACAGCGATAATATACAGGCACAGCATATATACGATTATGAAAATGAATACTATGAGCCTTATAAAAGGCTGTCGTTTTCTCCACAGGGCTATTTTCTTGTATACGCTACGCCGCCGGCCGATGAGTATTCATATGTTGGAACTGCGTCGGGAGTATGGCGTATGAGAGATTTAAATACCGGCACTGAATGGCAGGGCAAAGGTATAATAATAAGATTTATAAGCAATGAAAAAGCCGTTGTGGTCAAAACAAATGATGGTGCGCGAGTATATAATACTACTAACGGTGTTGACATTACCGACAGCATTAATCTGAAAGCGTGGGAAAAATCCGAGGTAGTAACAAAAGTTTCGGGCAATAAAAAAAGCGGCTATAAAACAAAAATATCTCTGACCTCTTTGTTGCCCGGCGGCAAAACCGAGGTTGTCAAACAGGCGGTAGATGCTTATTATATAAGCGGCGAATATCTTTATACCTATACTACGGGTGACGCGCATATTGAATGT
The DNA here is from genome assembly GCA_028697255.1 of Oscillospiraceae bacterium. Taxonomy (GTDB): domain Bacteria; phylum Bacillota; class Clostridia; order Oscillospirales; family Acutalibacteraceae; genus Avimonas. The sequence goes on along the minus strand of JAQVFM010000015.1, from coordinate 7,201 downwards.
CTTTCACTTGACACCGGACGCTCCTTTAAAGTTTCGGTTGATAGCAACTATGTTGAGCAGACTTCTAATTTGCAAAAAGAGTGCTTAATTTACCATTATATATACCGCAGCGATGACGGTACGCGTATTCTGATGCGTTTTAGTACAGGGGAAAAGATAAAAGAAGACGATGTTGCCGAATATAAAGAGAATTATATTGATTTAGGAAACGAAAAGCTTGACGAATTGTTTGACAGCATGTCATGTCTTGCGGATATGGAAGATTTTGTGAAAGACGGGCTAAACTTCCCTTCGGATAAGCTTGATGGCAGGGCACCGCATTTTGAGTTTTTTAGCGGCGACGGCTATTCAGCTTTGATTATGTTTAAAGGATTTTACAACAGCGATTATTGTTTTTGGTTTGTCGAGGATTATCGGGATAAAACATTTTCATTTTATATAAAATACAGTATGACAAATTATGCGCTGGGCAATTACTATAAGCATTCAGATAGGCCGTACCGCAAAAAATTGTCTTCATCGGCAGACAGCGCCAAGACAAAGGCTGTATTTGATTTTCTGCCGACAAGTAATGATAATGTCGATTTAGGTAAATACTATGTCAACTCAAAGTTTGACTCAATTAAATTGTGGGGCGACATATTAAAAAGTGACAGGCTTTTAAACGCGATAAATAATAGCTATGTTTATGATTATGAAAATAAAAGCCAGGACGGCTCTGTTATGGGATATGATTTTTATGATACTGAAAAGCTAAAAGAAATAATAGACATTGTTTTGAAAAAGCCGACAAAGGCTTGGGTTTCGTTAGAGGGCGAACGCGAAACAAAGGGGTGCAAAAAGCAGTATCAAATAAGCATGTTAGCAGGTCCGTACAATACCGATTACGAAATTTCTATTTTTAAGCTTGCGAACGGAAAGGGTATGGCATTTATAGATTCCCAATATCGCACACTTGATAATAAAGAGTATCAAAGGTTGCTTGACATTTACAAAGAGCTTTGCAATGATGCAAAGGGGCAGTATGGACAGTATATTGTCGGTTAATATTCGGTTAATATAAATCATAAAAAAGCATATATGTAAGCATATATAAAAGCAGCGCTTTCGAAATATCGAGGCGCTGTTTTTTTGCCTTTGTGCAAAGGTTTTTTATCGAATAAAACTAAACATTTCGTCTGATAATAAATGGAATAATATTATTTTCGATTTTTTTCATATATGTGCAAATCATTTCTGATAAAAAAATTTAATGGTTAAATACTTAATGATTGTTGTGGAACATTAAAAAAGGCTTCGCATTGGTTTTTGAAAGGAGGTTAATTTTTGAAAAAATATTTGAACATGTATAGAATTATTCATCGTTTAAGCGCAGCACTTTTTGCGGCGTGCGGTCTGCTGCTTTCTACGGTTTTTTTACTCGGAAGTGCAATGCCCGAGCAGTTTAATGTTGTTACAGGGTATGATCTTAAACTAAACGGCGCTGTAAAGGTGCATGCCCAACAACAGCAAGTACAGAATTTGACGCCTGTTGCGAGTCTATCTCCCGGTAGTAGTTATACAGCACTGCTTAGACTTTTTGGGTTGGTGCCGATAAAGCAAGTCACTGTAAAAGTGGTTGATGCAACAACAGTTATTCCATGCGGTGTACCCTTTGGAATTAAAATGTATACCGATGGGGTTTTGGTTGTAGGAATGTCGGATATAGACACATCCAACGGGCCGAAAAATCCTGCTAAAGCTGCCGGAATGAAGATAGGAGATGTGCTGGTCAAAATAAACGGAATTCCGGTAAATACTATTGAGCAGGTATCATCGTTAATTGAAAAAAACGGCGGCAAAACAATGAACTTTACCATTAGGCGAGACAATATAACATTCGATATGCGGTTTAATTGTGAAAAGTCGGTAAACGAAAATTGCTATAAAGCAGGATTATGGGTGAGGGACAGCTCTGCAGGAATTGGCACTATGACATTTTTTATACCCGGCAGCAACGTTTTTGCCGGTTTGGGGCACGCCGTCTGTGATGTCGATACGGGAGAAATTTTGCCGATTGCATCAGGCGAAATTGTGCCCGCAAGGATATATAATATCGTTCGAGGATTAAGCGGAGATCCGGGCGAGCTACGAGGCGGATTTGAGGGAGGTACAATGGGAAATCTCAAAATAAATGGTGAAACCGGCATATATGGAGTTTTGAACAAAACGCCCATAACCGGTAAAGCAATGCCTGTTGCGATGAAACAGCAGGTCAAAACCGGGCCCGCCCAAATATTATCGACGATTAAAGGAACTGTACCCGACCTTTATGACGTGAGAATTGACCAGGTTCGATATAATGATTCATCGCCTACGCGAAATATGGTGATTGTAATTACTGATGAAGAGCTCTTGCAAAAAACGGGCGGTATTGTTCAAGGCATGAGCGGGTCGCCTATTTTACAGGACGGCAGGCTTATCGGCGCTGTTACACATGTTTTTGTCAATGACCCGACACGCGGGTTTGCAATATTCGCTGAAAATATGCTAAAAACAGCCAATACAATTTCAATACAACAGAAAACACCGGCAGCATAGCTATTCATTGTCTTTACGAATATTTTCCCCCGAATTTTAAAAAAAATATTACCAGACTCTTGCATAATATACCAAAATATGGTAAGATGTCGTTGCAGTGATGAAATGCAAAAAATAATATGAGTTTGGGGGCAAAATGATGGAAAAGGCAGTAAAGGTACTATTAGCTGATGACAGTGAGCATTTTGGAAAGCCATGTGCGGCGATTATGCGTGCACACTCACTTGATGTACAGGCTGTATCCAAGGATGGAAAAAAGGTTCTGAGTGCGATTGAACAAACGCGTCCGGATGTGGTGATTATGGATTTCTTTTTACTGCATCTGGACGCGATTGGAGTATTGCGCGGAATACAGCGAATGAATTTGCCCAAACGGCCGCAAACAATGATAATGTCGAGCTTTGACAATCCAAATTTAGAGCGTGAAGCATTGCTTGCAGGTGCGGACTATTATTTGCTAAAACCCTTTGACGCCGATGAAATGGCTGAAAGGATACTAACCTTCCACGGCAGAAGGTCTCAAACCGAGTTGCTGACAAGAGACACTCTTAACACTTCGCATTACGAGAGCAATGTCAAAATGCGCGTGACTGAAATAATACATCAGATAGGTGTGCCGGCGCACATAAAAGGCTATCAGTATTTGCGTGACGCCATCATCATGGCAATAAATGATGATGATATTATCAATGCCGTGACCAAGCGGCTATATCCCGCTGTTGCAAAAAAGCATGCAACTACATCTTCACGTGTAGAGCGAGCTATTCGTCATGCAATTGAAGTTGCCTGGGATAGGGGAGATGTCGATGTGCTTAACTCATATTTCGGTTATACGATACATAACGGACGTGGCAAGCCGACAAACAGCGAATTTATTGCAATGATTTCGGACAGGTTCAGGCTGCAGCTAAAAATTAGTTAAAAGTTCCTGTTAAGCCGTATGAATACTCGCTTTATTACATTATTTTAATGAATCTCTATTGCAATAAACTTTTGAGTTTATCGCTCTAAAAAGTATGGAGTGACTAATGGGAAACCATCTCTTCTTAATCGGAAAGGTGGTTTTCTATTTTTATTTGTCACTATCAATTGTATCACAACAATAGCACGAAGATATTGTCATATGGATTGTTCAAGTGTCACCCATGATTGACACTTGAACAGCATTCCGCCCTATTTTTTGTCGCAAAGAATGACGGATTTCTTGACATCCTTTGTGTTTGTGTTTACAATATTTTACATAAACTTTAAACTGAACATAGGGGATTTTGAATTTGGAAATAGAAAGAAAATTTTTAATTGATAAATTTCCCGACAACCTGCCTCTCGTCGATGAAGCAGTGGTTTATCAGGGATATATATCGGTAAATCCGGTTGTGCGCATCAGAAGCGTTATGAGTAATAGCGGCACACGGTACGAGCTATGCTTTAAAGGCAAGGGCACGATAGCAAGACAGGAAATCCAAATTGAGCTTGATGAAAAAACCTTTAATGAACTTGAAAACCTTTTGAATTCCCCTATGGTACGCAAGGATTTTAAGGTTTATGAATTGCCGGGGGGACACAGGCTGGAATGCAGTCTTGTCGATGAGGGCGAACCAACTGAATTTATGTTTGCCGAAATTGAATTTGATACATTAGAACAAGCCTTGGAGTATCAGCCGCCCGAATTTTTGAATAGGGAGGTTACCGAGGACAGATATTACGGTATGGCGTCTTATTGGATAAGAAAAAGTAATAATAAAGTTTGAGCGTTTTGACAGTATAAACCGGAAATATTTGCAGAAAATAAAGCTGGTTTTCCGGGTTTTTTAGATTTGAAGGAAGGGTGAATATTTTGAGCAAAAACAAAAGGAAGTCTAATAAAAACCAGAGAAATCTGAACAAGCAGAACGCTCAGAACTGCGCGCAGAACCAATGCGATCATAGCTCTTGCCAGAACAACCAAAATAAAAACAGACAGCCTGAACAGTTCTAAAAAGCCGGGTGCCAAATTTTTTATTCGCCGAACAACTGCCGAGTTATATTCGGTAGTTGTTCTTTTTTTATCAAAGGACTTTTATTTCACGCATTAATATGTTAAAATATCGTTAGTGCTTTAATAAAGGGAGGTATACCGTGAACAGCAAAATCAAGGACAAAAACGCCGATTTTTTGTTTGAAGCAATTCTGAGCCTTGAGACTATTGAGGAGTGCTACCGATTTTTTGAGGATTTATGTACGGTTTCTGAAATCAAGGCGATGGCGCAGAGAATTGTTGTGGCGAAGATGTTGAGCGACAAGCGGGTATACAGCGATATTGTTGCGGCAACCGGTGCATCAACGGCGACAATCAGCCGTGTTAATCGGTCACTTATTTATGGCTGCGATGCCTATGATATGGTATTTTCACGTATGAAAACGGATAAGAAAGACGACAAATGAGCGGGTATTCAGCGTTTGCCCGATTTTATGACATGCTGATGGGCGATGTGGATTATGCTGCGAGGGCGGATTATTTGATGTCTCTTTTTTCGCGCCATAATTCCAAACACAAGCCTATGACGCTGTTAGATTTGGCTTGCGGGTCGGGCAGTCTTTCTCTTGAGCTTGCACACCGCGGTGTTGATGTCATTGGTGTTGATTGCTCGGGTGATATGTTATCTGCAGCGCGTGATAAGGCCGACAGGGCGGGAATTCCCCTTTTGCTGATTTGTCAGGATATGCGCAGTCTTGACTTGTACGGCACGGTTGACGGCGCGGTATGCTGTCTTGACGGAATTAACCATATCTGCCGCACAAGCGAGCTTGCACAGATATTTGAAAGGCTGTATTTGTTTATCGAGCCGGGCGGACTGTTTATTTTTGACGTGAACACAATATATAAGCACCTTTTTGTATTAGGCAATAACACCTTTGTATACGAGATGAGAGATGTCTATTGTATATGGCGCAACTGTCTCAATAAGCATTTGGCAAAGGTCGATATGAGACTGGATTTCTTTAAAATGGAGAAAGACGGAAGATATATTCGCTTGTCCGATTGTCTGAGTGAACGTGCATATTCAAATAGGACTTTGAAAAGGCTTTTATCATCCGCTGGATTTGACACGTTGGCAGTATACGATGACTTGAGCTATGAGCAGCCAAAAGAGGACAGCAGCCGTGTTGTTTTTGTCGCGCGCAGGCGCAAATAAAGTATAATGATGTGAAAGGTTTTATTTAATGCATAATACTGGCAGAACGATAAGATGCATCACTAAGGACGCTTCGGTTATGGTGGTGGTAGCTGACTCGACCGCAATTGCAGCTAAGGCCGAGCGCATGCACAAATGCTCGGCTGTGATTACGGCCGCGCTTGGCAGGCTTTTGACTGCAACATCAATGATGGGAATATTGCTTAAGGGCAAGGACGACAGCATTACAGTAAAGATTAACGGGGGCGGTCCTGCAGGTACAGTTATGGCGGTATCAGACAGCGCGGGCAATGTGCGAGGCTATGCCTCAAACCCTATAGTCGAGATTCCTCCACGCCCGGACGGTAAGCTAAATGTCGGAGGGGCAATTGGTACGCAAGGGCTTTTAAATGTGATGAGGGATACCGGAGGTGCGCAGCCATATATCGGATGCACCACCATATTGTCGGGCGAGATCGCCGAGGAAATAACAAAATATTATGCCGATAGCGAGCAAGTGCCGACTGTTTGCGCACTCGGAGTGCTTGTAAATCCCGATTTGACTGTGCGCGTTGCAGGCGGATTTCTGCTGCAGCTTTTGCCGTTTTGTCCCGATGATGTTATTGATCGGGTGGAAAGTAATATCGCATCTTTAAAGCCAATGACAACTATGCTCGACAGCGGCATGACGCCGGAGAACATTTGCGAGCAAGTTTTGCAAGGCTTTGAGTATGAAATTTTGGAGGAATATAAGCCCGAATACCGTTGTAACTGCTCGCGCCAAAGAGTTGAACGCGCATTTTACACAATGAAGCCGGAAGATCTTTTAAGCCTGCCCGATGAAACAGGTATGACCGAGGTTTGTTGCAGATTTTGCAACAAGGTATATCACTTTACGAAAGACGAACTAAAAGCTTTATCAAAAAACAAGAATTTATAAATTTATTGTTAAATTGAATTTTTTAACCCTTGACAACTGCGGGTGGATATAGTATTATAATCTCCGTCGCGGATTTTAGCGACTTTTCGGGAGCATAGCTCAGCTGGGAGAGCACCTGCCCTACAAGCAGGGGGTCACAGGTTCGAGCCCTGTTGCTCCCACCATGCCTTCGACACACCGGCGGTTGATACATAAAATCGCTGATGTCAGAAAAGGATTTGGCCCGGTAGTTCAGCTGGTTAGAACGCTAGCCTGTCACGCTAGAGGTCGACGGTTCGAGCCCGTTCCGGGTCGCCAAATTTGCCTCTGTAGCTCAGTCGGTAGAGCAGAGGACTGAAAATCCTCGTGTCGTTGGTTCGATTCCGACCGGAGGCACCACAGGTTGAAAACCATGGTGATTTCAACCTGACATATGCGGCTTTAGCTCATCTGGTAGAGCGCCACCTTGCCAAGGTGGAGGTAGCGAGTTCGAGCCTCGTAAGCCGCTCCAATAAATCCTGAAACATATGTTTCAGGATTTTTTTAC
>JAQVFM010000014.1 GCA_028697255.1 Oscillospiraceae bacterium | reverse complement strand
TCGCAACACAAGTTTGCGAATGCAATCGGCCGGAATAACAATAAACGCAATCATAAACACAGTTCTTAGCTCAGCAAATGTAAGACCCGCAGTTCTGAACAGGCTGCCGCCATAATATATCATCAGCAACTGTACGACTGACACCATTGTCATTATAAAAATAAAAGAGACATTTTTTTTGATATGGGCAAGCAGGTTTAAGCGGTATGTACGTGCGTTGAAGCTGTTGAATACACCGGCAAAAATAAAAAGTGCAAAAAATGCCGTCATAAAATACCTGTTGTCACCGGAATAGCGGAATAAAAGACGCATATGCGGTACCTTTAAAAACAATACCAGCAAAATCACGGTGAATAAGCCTGTGCACAAAATCTGGTGCAGCATATATCTATTAAGCACCGGCTCACCCCGACGTTTTGGCGGTTCGGACATATATTCATCAAGCGGAGGTTCTCCGGCGAACGCAAGCCCGGCAAGGGTATCCATAATTATATTTATCCACAGCATTTGAATCACAGTTACAGGAGTATCTATGCCGATAAAAGGTCCGATAACAGAAATACCGACCGCACACAAATTCATTGTCAATTGAAAAATAATAAATTTTCTAATGCTTTTAAAAATTGTCCGGCCATAAAGAACAGCTTTGGCAATCGAGGCTATGTTGTCGTTAAGTATTACAATATCGCCCGCTTCTTTGGCTACCTCTGTGCCGCTGCCCATCGAAAATCCGACGTCAGCTTTTTTAAGTGCCGGGGCGTCGTTGATACCGTCCCCCGTCATGCCGGCAACAAGCCCCATCTCCTGTGACAGTCTCACAAGACGGCTTTTGTCTGTCGGCAGCGCCCGCGCCACAACGCGCAGGCTCGGTAATATTTTTTTAACTTCGCCGTCGCTCAATGATGCCAGTTGTTCACTGCTAATTATGCCATTACTACCGGTTTTAATCAGACCGGTTTCTCTCGCAATTGCAGCTGCGGTTTCAAGATTATCACCGGTAATAAGCACAACTTGTATGCCGGCTCGGCAAACCTGCTGAACTGCCGCGCGCGCTTCGGGACGAATATCATCACGAATACCCGCAAGCCCAACAAGAATAAGGCGCGAAAAATTGCCGCTTTCATCAACAGGCGTATCTGATACTGCCAATGCAAGCACTCTGACAGCATTTGCCGCCAGCTCCTTAATCCTTTTTTCAAGATGCAGCCGTCCCGGCAGAGGACGAACTTGACCATTTTGGTCATAGTATCTTGTGCAGTACGGTATTAATCGCTCGGGAGCACCTTTTATTAAAACATATTCTCGCTTTGCAGTAGTACGGGCACTGTCGGGTAAAGCAATATGAACGGCCGAAAATTTTCGCGCACTGTCAAACAAAACCGATTGTATTCGCTTATAGCTGCTTCGAATAGCCGCCGCACAAGGCAGCACATATTGCATCAATGCCCGGTCTGTTGCGTTACCACCAATTACCTTTGATCCCGAAATTATGCTTTCGTTGTTAAAATAGCAGGACATCTCGACAACTTGCCAAAGTTCTTTATTGCGCTTAAGCTTGTCGACACTTTTGTATTCGGTGTTGTCGCCGGTTATAAAGTGTGTTACCTGCATGCGACCGCGTGTCAGAGTGCCTGTTTTGTCGGTAAACAAAATGTTAAGGCTTCCCGATGTCTCGATTCCAACCAGCTTACGCACAAGAACATTATCCTTAAGCATTCTGCGCATGTTGGAAGACAGCACAACTGTTATCATCATCGGAAGACCCTCGGGCACTGCTACAACGACAACGGTAATTGCCAAAGTAAGTGAATGCAATATTTGCTCAAACAAAGCCTGTGGATTAAACAGCAGTCCGGACAAATCCATTCGATTTTGTATAAAAACAAATAAAAACATATCTGCAAAAGCTACAAGTGCAGCGGCAATATAACCGAGACGGCTCAGAGTTTTTGCAAGCTGTCCAAGCCTTACTTTTAACGGACTTTCACGTGTTTCCTCCTGTACTTCACACGCCAAACGCCCATAAAAAGTCGCGTCACCTACCCTTAAAACCCTGATTACACCCTCGCCCGAACACACGATGCTGCCCCTGAAAAGGTGACTGCGCGAAAGAAAATCATTTTTATCGTCATCAAAGCCGGGAGATTTTGATACCTCGCGACTTTCACCGTTTAGCGCAGACTGGTCGACCTTGACAAAGCCTTCAATCAATATTCCGTCTGCCGGAATCCTGTCACCCGCCCGCAAAAGCACTATATCTCCGGCAACAACATCGGCAACGGGCACTTCCAAAACTGCCGACGCACGGCGCACACGACAGCGGACATTTGCTGCCTCCTCCTGCAGTTTTGCAAATGCAGATTCACTTCCGTATTCCGAAAGCGTTGATACAAATGTTGCAAGAAAAACGGCAATAGCAATCCCAACCGAATCGTACCAGTCAAAATTACGAAACATAAATATTATGTTAATCGCAAGAGCGGCAAGAAGCACCTTGATTATAGGGTCGCCGAAACTTTGTATGTATTGAGATAAAAAACCTCGGCGTTTTTTCTTTGTAAGCTGGTTTGATCCGTACTTGCGCCGCGACTGTTCTACTTGCAAGGCTGTAAGCCCTTCGGCAGAATTGGCGAAAGGCATCATAGATTTCATTCCTTTGGCTACACTCCTTTATTAAAGCGGCCGCATTATTTTGCAGCCTTGTACAAAACATTCTATTCTGTTGATGAATACAATATGACGAACGATGATGAAGAACCCCATATCAACTATTGCTGTTTCATACCCGTAAATTACTTGACATTTATGTAAATTTATGGTTTAATGTACAAAGTTATGATATTATAATTATAATTAGATAATTAAGTACATAGTTAGCACAAAGATTTAATATTTCACATTATTATTTGACACTGTTAATTATTAATTGTATAATTGAGACAATATAGAGCTCAAAATTTCAAACGCAATTGAACGTAAATTTTTTAGGCATTAAATTTTGGAGGATATAAAATGAAGTCAAATCTGTTTTCCGAGATTATGACTGCTGATTCCCAAATTGAAACAGAAACAAAAACAGAACATTTGTTATACAGCAAAACGCACTTTTTGAATTTTATTTTAATTTCTTTAACTGCAATATCCTTGTTTTACTGTATAATTAACTTGATAAATTATGAATATTACAAAGTAACGGTCAATGTTATAGCCGCGATGATTTCATTTGCAGCATGGATTTTTTTTAAAATTTACGGCAATTTTAAATGGTCAAGCTTAATCGCTGTATTAATTTTATATACAACACTTTTCACATTTTGCATGGTTGCCGGTCATAAAAATTATGCCCTTAGTTGGATAGCGATTTTTTGTCCTGTCTCGATTTACCTACTCGGCAGTAAAAACGGTCAACGGATTAGTATTTTATACTTTATCAGCCTGCTGCTTTTAACAATAATAAATTACAAAAGGTGGCAGCTTAGCGGCTTTACCTTTTCGTCAGTATACAACATAATCGGTGTTAACATCGCTTTATTTATTTGTATTGGCAGCTTTGAAAAGCAAAGGGAATGTGCAGACATTTTCCTTTCAAAGGAAAATAGCGAGCTTACATACATAAACGATGCATTAAAGCAAAGCGAAAGCCAGCTAAGGATGATTCTTGATTCCACCGCAAATGCAATATACGGAATTGATAACAATGGAGTATGCACATTTTGCAACACTGCCTGTGTTAAGCTGTTAGGCTACACGCATCATGATGAATTGCTTGGCAAAAAAATGCATTCTGTTATAAAAAACAGCATGCCTACATCCGCAAATGACGACTCGTGTACTGTTATGGATTCTATTAATAGTGGAAAAATAATCAAAGTGGCAGAAGGTTTGTTCGTAAGAGCAGACGGGACAAGCTTTGACGCAAAATACTCATCATATCCTCAATTTAAGGGTAACGATATTGTGGGCGCCGTAATCACCTTTGAAGATATCTCCGAACAAAAAAAGAAAGACCGACAAATTGAGTATTTAAGCAATCATGATTTCCTAACAGGGCTTTACAATAGATATTATTTCACCACAGTATTAGAAAGCGTTGATAAGGAACAAAATCTTCCTATTTCGATTATTTTCGCTGACGTCAACAGTCTAAAACTTACGAATGATATTTTCACTCATGCTGCCGGTGACACACTCTTAGTAAAAACGGCCGAGATATTAAAATCGGTATGCAGAGAAAATGACACTATAGTTCGTGTCGGCGGTGACGAGTTTGTCATTGTAATGCCGAAAACAGATAAAACTACAGCAAAAAATATTTTACATATGATAAAAGAAAAGTTTGCTAATTTAAGGGTTACGGTAATACAATGCAGCATTTCAATGGGATGCGACACAAAAACAGATATAAATCAGCCAATTGAAATGATTATTGAAAATGCCGAAAATGAAATGTATATAAGTAAAACTAAAAACAGAAAAGATTTAAACTATGAAATTATCAGTACAATTATGAACACACTTCATCAAAGGAACCCGCGCGAAAAACAGCATTCAGACAATGTGGGTAATTTATGCAAAAGGATCGGGTGTGAGATGAATCTACCTTACCCGGAGGTTAAAAAACTTGAAACTGCCGGCTTTTTGCATGACATCGGCAAAATTGTACTGGATAAAAATATTCTACACAAAAAAGGCAACCTAACTGATAATGAAAAACGCGAAATGCAACAGCACTCGGTTATAGGTTATAGGATTCTTAACCTGTTCGATAAAACGCTGGATCTGGCCGACGGTGTTTACAGTCATCATGAACGGTGGGACGGTTCAGGGTATCCGAAAGGATTAAAGGGCAATGAAATCCCGAAAATAGCAAGAATAATAGCCGTAGCCGAAGCTTATGATGCCCTGGTAAATCCGGCATATAAACAGCCGGTATCAAAAAAGCGTGCGCTCGAAATCCTCAAAGAATACGCCGGAGTCAGACTGGATCCCGAAATTACAGATATCCTTATCAACATAATATCAAATGACATTAATTCAATTAATTATCACATCACTGATTAATACCGTTTGCGTTTAGATATTTAAATCGAGCAATCAGCCGTTTGGTCACAATGGACCGGACGGCTGATTGCTTTTGGTGCAATTTTCGGAACGTCGGGGACGGCGTTCCGAAAATTGCAAGGATTGTGCTGTTGTTTAACGACAAATTGTATAAATTCAAACTTAAAACTCAATAATACATCTGATTGCCATGTTAAAAGGGGGGGTTTTTTGAAAGTAGGAATACCAAAGGGTTTGCTGTATTATAAATACGGCGTTTTCATGAAAACCTTTTTTGATAAACTCGGTGCCGAAATTGTTGTATCTCCTGATACAAACCGTCAAATCCTTAACGAAGGTGTCAAATACTGTGTAGATGAAGCCTGTTTGCCCATAAAAGTATTCCATGGTCATGTAAGCTATCTTAAAGATAAATGCGATGTAATCTTTATCCCGCGAATTATGAGTATCAGGGAAAAAGAATATATATGTCCTAAATTCTGCGGTTTAACCGAAATGATTGCAAACAGCATTCCTGATTTGCCTTTTTTACTCGGTGAGCCCATTTATTGGACACCGAAAGAAAAGCTTATGAAATGGGCATTAAACACCGGCAAATACTTGACAAATGACAAGCAAAAAATCAAAAAGGCGCTTGAAAGCGCCTTATCAAAGCAAAATAAAACGAAAAATACAATTAAACAGCCAAAGCTTAAATACAAGGTTGCTTTGTTAGGACACCCTTACAGTGTTTACGATCCATTTTTAAACATGGACTTAGTAAAGAAGCTCAACCGACTTAATGTAGAAATCATTACGGAAGATGCAGTTGACGATAAATCAATAGATTTTGAGGTTAACAAGCTTTTCAAAAAACCATTCTGGACATTTGCGAGAAATACTTACGGTGCGGCCGTCAATCTCGTAAAAGGACAAAAAATTGACGGCGTTGTGTATATTTCATCCTTTGCCTGCGGAATAGACTCAGTTTTAATAGAGCTTATCGAACACGAAACGCCGAATTTACCGTTCATTGTACTAAAAATTGACGAGCACACCGGTGAAGCCGGCTTTAATACGCGTATCGAAGCCTTTGCCGATATGCTCGGGAGGAGATTAAACTTTGCTTATAACAATACCGCATATGGGTAATGTCTATTTAGCTGCAAAAGCCTTGTTTGATGGAATAGATGTGCCATATGTCATACCTGAACCAAACAATAAAGAATCGCTCCAAAAAGGCTCGCTTTATTCGCCCGAAGAGATGTGCCTTCCTTTCAAGCTTATGATGGGCAATTATATGCAAAGCATAGAAAAAGGAGCGGACACAATATTGATAACGGGGAGCTGCGGCCCCTGCCGGTACGGAGAGTATTGCGAACTTCAGATAAAAATTTTAAGTAAGCTTGGACATGACTTGGATTTTATTGTACTCGATGCACCCGGTGAAATCGGCATGGACGAGTTTTTAAGACGGCTTGGAAAAATTTTTAAAGCCAGCAGTAAAAGCCGAGCAGAAAAACTCCTTGCTATCAAGCGTGCGTTTAGGGTTATGGACAGCATTGAAAAACTTGAGGCAAAAGCCCATTATCTTGCAGGGTATGAAATCAATAAAGGCGATTGCAAGCGCATACTTCGTCAATGTAAAAAAGATGCATTTGGCTGCGACAACCCGGTCGAGATGCTTAGAGTAATTAAAGAATATCTTAAAAAAATCAACGCAGTACCTGTCGACAAAACCAAAAACCCGATAAAACTGTCAATCATCGGTGAAATATACACAGTAATCGAGCCGTATTCCAATCTTAACATCGAAGACAAGCTGATGGATTACGGGGTATCCACAAAAAGGCTTCTTACACCTTCATGGTGGTATAGAGACATCGTGTTAAAGCCCCTTAAACTGAATTCACCGGGTTTAAGACGAGCATCAAAAGAATATCTGCCCTTATATATCGGAGGACATGGCAGAGAATGCATAGGCGAAGCTGTATTGGCCCACAAGGAGGGCATGGACGGAGCAATACAAATTTTTCCGCTGGGCTGTATGCCCGAAATTGTTACAAAAGCAATTCTTCCGTCAATACAAAGGGATAAGAATTTTCCTATAATGTCACTTATTGTTGACGAAATGACGGGCGAAGCCGGTTTTATGACAAGAATAGAGGCGTTTCTTGATATGATTAAATCACAAAAAAAAACAAACTGATACTAATATCCGATATTAGTATCAGTGTTTAACAGGAGGTTTACACACTTGCACAACTGTTATAGTCTTGGAATAGACGTCGGTTCGGTAAGCACAAATTTATTGCTTGCCGACAACAATAATAAAATTGTCGAAAAACTATATTTGAGAACCAGCGGAAGACCAATCGAAGTATTGACCAAAGGACTGTCGATGCTCAAGGAAAAAATGGGCTCTAAAGACAAGATTATCGCCGTAGGAGCAACAGGCAGCGGCAGACAGCTTGCAGGCGTTCTTACCGGAGCAGATGTGGTCAAAAACGAAATAACGGCCCACGCAGTGGCTGCAAGCCATTTGGTACCCGGTGTCAGGACAATATTGGAAATTGGCGGCCAGGATTCTAAAATTATTTTATTAAAAAACGGTGTGGCTTGCGACTTTGCGATGAACACAGTTTGTGCTGCGGGTACCGGTTCTTTTCTTGACAGACAGGCAGCCAGGCTTGATATACCTATTGAAGAATTCGGCAGCTACGCACTTCGTGCAAATTCGCCGGTACGCATTGCCGGACGTTGTGCTGTGTTTGCCGAATCGGATATGATACACAAGCAGCAAACAGGGCACAGTATTGAAAATATAATAGCCGGGCTTTGTGAAGCTCTTGTAAGAAACTATATGAACAACTTAGCAAAGGGCAAGGAAATACTTGAACCGGTATTATTTCAGGGTGGCGTTGCCGCCAATATCGGTATAGTAAAAGCATTTGAAAAAATACTCGGCGTCAAAATAATTATACCGCAGTATTATGATGTTATGGGTGCATATGGTGCCGCGCTGCTCGCAAAGGAAAAAGTTGAATCAACAGGAAATACCAGCTTTGCCGGATTTAACGTTGTAAACAGAGATTTTAAAGCACGAAGCATCGAATGTACCGGATGCCCAAATATGTGTGAAGTAATACAAATAATTTCAAACGGAAAAACAATTGCGAATTGGGGTGATAAGTGCGGCAAGTGGGGTGCCGTAAAAAGCGAAGTAGGTTAATTCATCCCCTGTTCGCCGACTTTTGAAAAGAGTCGGCGAACTTCTTGCTTTATAGCACCGTTTTCGGGTTTTGTTAATTTCGGGTCAATTTCAAGTAAGCTTCGCGCCGCTTGCTGCGCTTGTTTAAACAACTGCATGTCACATGACAAATCGGCTATTTTTAATTCGGGCAGTCCGTGCTGACGTCTGCCAAAAAAATCACCCGGTCCCCTAAGCTTTAAATCCTCTTCTGCAATTTTAAATCCGTCGTTTGTCGAGCATAAAACCTTGAGCCTGCGCATTGCATCCGGTGTTTTTGCGTCCGAAATTAAAATACAGGTTGATTTATATTGTCCTCTGCCGACACGCCCGCGAAGCTGATGAAGCTGCGCAAGACCGAAGCGCTCAGCATTTTCGATAACCATTAACACAGCGTTTGGGACATCGACTCCTACTTCTATAACCGTTGTAGCAATCAAAACGGAAATACGGTTACTTATAAAATCGGACATCACAGCTTCCTTTTCTGCCGCTTTCATACGCCCATGCAGCAGTCCGAGCTTATAGCCGCGAAACGAACCGTTTGCGAGCTTTTCTAAATATTCTTTGGCAGAAGCCAAATCCGATTCCTCACCGTTTTCGACCAGCGGGCATACAATATATGCCTGTCTCCCCTGTGCTATGTGCTTCTTTATATAGTTAAACGCCCTTTCACGCTTGTCACTGTCTATTGCATAGGTTGCCACAGGCTGCCGCCCGGGTGGCAGCTCATCAAGAACCGAAACATCCAAATCGCCATAAACAATTAATGCAAGTGTACGCGGAATTGGTGTTGCAGACATTACAAGCATGTGTGGATTAGCACCCTTTGCCGCAAGACTTGCACGCTGCGACACACCGAAACGGTGCTGCTCGTCGGTTATAACCAAACCAAGACGGTTAAATTCGACGCCCTCGGATAACAGCGCATGTGTTCCTATTATTATATCAATTTTGCCTTCGTTAAGGTTTTTAAGTATATTTCTTTTTTCAGATGCCTGCAACGATCCGGTTAGCAGCCCGATTGTAACGCCACTGTGCAAAAGCAAATTATTTAAGGATTTGACATGCTGTTCTGCAAGTATTTCTGTCGGCGCCATCAATGCAACCTGATATCCGTTTTTGACAACGTTTAAGGCTACGCCCGCTGCTACTGCAGTTTTTCCACTGCCCACATCGCCCTGAATAAGCCTGCTCATAGGACGGCCTGTGCGCATATCGCTAATACACTCACCAAGAGCACGGCACTGGGCGTTTGTAAGCGAAAACGGCAGGTTTTTTGTGAATTGGGATGTAAAATCCTGTCTTAATATAACCGTGCTTTTGCCGCGTGACCGCCTTTTAAGCTGCAAAAGCCCGAGCAAAAGAATTAACAGCTCCTCAAATATTAAACGTTTGCGTGCAACCTTAAGCGTTTCGGTACTTGATGGAAAATGAATATTTTCTATTGCAAACCTGTGAGTGCATAGTCCATACTGTAGTCTTAATGAAGCCGGAAGTATATCCTTGTCCAACTCACTGTCTAATAATCTCAGGCAGCTCGCAACACATTTTTCAATGAATTTAGTATTAAGCCCCTCAGTCTGTCGATAAATAGGCCGAATCCGAAGTCCATCACTTACCTGCTCTATTTGGGGCGCT
The DNA here is from genome assembly GCA_028697255.1 of Oscillospiraceae bacterium. Classification (GTDB taxonomy): domain Bacteria; phylum Bacillota; class Clostridia; order Oscillospirales; family Acutalibacteraceae; genus Avimonas. Next base: position 26,366 of record JAQVFM010000014.1, on the reverse strand, counting down.
GCCATTTTGCGACTTGTAAAGTTGCCACCGACTTGTCCGAAAAACAGGTACTCCTCCCCTGCCTTGATTTTTGCGGCAGCATATTTATTATTAAATAAAGTAACACTCATAGTCGATGATCCGTCACTGACTGCAAATTTATACAGTGTCATACCTTTTCGAACCGGATGCTCAACCGGCGAAGACAGCGCAACGGCCTTGATGCAGCACGGCTGTCCAAAAGGAGCAGCCTGTATTGTTACAATATCCGACCAATCTTCATAAACACGCGGGTAAAATTGCAGCAGCTCACCGGCAGTGGTCACCCCAAGCCGTTCAAACTGCAAGGCACGCCGCTCTCCAACCCCTTTAAGATAGCGAAGGGGCATATCCATTGTTGCCGCCACTTTTTTCACCTGCACTTTTTAACAACATTATTGTTGTTTAATTGTAGCATACATTTAGGCCGTGGGGCAATATCACATTTACATCAACACTTTCATAAATTGCTCGGCGCTCAACCCCGAAAAATATTCCCTAATATTAATTTCCTTTATAATTTCGTACAAGGTGTCTTCGCGATATTCAACACCGCATAAAGCTTGCTCCAATTCTGATACATCTCTCTGCCCAAAAAAATCACCGAAAATCTTTGCCGACTGAATTTTATTATCCTTAATATCAAGATTTACTTCCATATGGCAGCTATCAAACAACATTTCCTTTTTATATGAATAAGGCAATCGGCTTCCATAGTTCCATTTCCAGGTGGAGTATTTATCGCGCTCCAATATCTTCACAGCATCAATATCATCGGGAGTCAGCTCATACGGCATGGCATCTGCGTTACTATCTATAATTTTTTTTATAAGTAAATCACTAAATTCTTCGATTGTAATTTTTTTTGCTAAATGTTCGCTTATATTCGTAACCCGGCTTCGAACAGAACGGATACTTTTGCTTTTTAGCTTTAGGGGGTTAACGTTAAGCGCTTGGGAAAGCGAGCCCATATCAGCGTCGAACAGAAGTGTGCCGTGGTGCAGTATACCTGTGTCGTCTGCACACTGCGCGTTTCCCGAAAATTTCATGCCCTTAATCAGAAGATCGTTGCGGCCCGAAAGCTCGGCCGGCACTCCCAATGATTGCAGCAATTCAACAACGGGTCTTGTGAAATACTCATAATTGTTAAATGTATCCCGCTGTCCGCGTTTTATAAATGTGAAATTTAAGTTGCCAAGATCATGAAACACAGCCCCGCCACCGGTTATACGGCGAATTACAGGAATTTTATTCTCGGATACATATTTATAATTGATTTCGGCATATGTGTTTTGGTTTTTGCCTACAATAATTGAGCGCTCGTTGCGCCACAACATAAAATAATCCCGGTTTGTGTTTTTAAAAAGGTATTCCTCGAGCGCAAGATTAAAGCTTGGACTCGTTGTTTTTTGATTAATTACAAGCATAACAATCCCCTTTTTATTATAGTAGCCGCAACAATTGTTGCGGCTACTATATCAATTAAGTATTAGACACCTTTTTTTGCTTTTCGCATAAGCTCAACGCTTGAGAAGTTATTCGTTGCCACATGGCCTTTTAACGGCATAATCTTTTCATGGATAGCATCGATAAACCATGACGGCTGCGGGAAAAACTCCTTATCATATTCAAACGGCGGTGTAATCCAGTTTTTGGCTCCGACAACTACAGGAGGTGCATCAAGATAATCAAAGGCAAGCTGGGTGATATTTTGTGCCATATCATTAAGTATATTTCCACGAGTACAAGCATCGCTTGCAAGCAAAATACGCCCTGTCTTTTTGACCGATTCAACAACCTTTTCATAATTGAACGGCACAACACTGCGCGCGTCGATAACCTCAGCACTGACACCATAAGTCTGCTCAAGAGTATTAGCTGCTTCAAGAGCATTATAGAGCGTCGCTCCGATTGTTAAAATGGTAATATCCTTGCCCTCCCGGCGGATTGCAGGCTCGCCGAACGGAACTTCATAATAACCCTCAGGTACACCCGACTCGACAAAGCGCTCGCCCATGTCATATATCCTCTGGCTTTCAAAGAACACTACCGGATCTGTACCGTTTAATGCAGTATTCATCATACCCTTGGCGTCATACGGTGTAACCGGGAAAACAACCTTCAGGCCGGGTATATGAGCACACAGCGCACTTAATTCCTGCGAGTGCTGAGCACCGTATTTAGAGCCAACCGAGACACGCAGCACAAACGGCATTTTTAGGCCACCTGCACTCATTGACTGCCATTTTGCCATTTGATTAAACACTTCGTCACCGGCGCAGCCGATAAAGTCACAGTACATCAACTCAGCGATAACGCGTCCTCCGGCCATACCATAGCCAACCGCCGTACCGACAATAGCAGATTCCGAAATTGGCGAATTAAACAATCTATGATATGGAACAGCCTCTGTAAGTCCACGGTATACAGCAAATGCACCGTTCCAGTCGCGTACATCTTCGCCGTATGAAATCAATGTCGGATCGGTGTAATACTTATCCATGATTGATTCAAATATTGCATCACGAATATTGTATTGCTTGAGTTTGGGGATAAGCTTGCCGTCGGGACCGTATGCATAACGGGATAATGTTTTAATCTTTTTAACGCGCAGGTTATCTTCCTTTGCCATTTTTACATCGGGAGCCCTATCATCAAGCTTTTCAACACTCTGGTTTGAGAACATAAAGTCTTCAAGGAAATTGGGATTTTTGTTATAATCGGTATATGGGGCAATTTCCAAATCTGATGCTAACATAAACATCCGCTTGTTGCGATCGATAACAGCGTCACGCACTTGGTCAATTTCTTTTTGTGTGGCAACACCGGCCTCTACAAGCTGTTGCGGGAACACGATAAGCGGATCGTATTTTGCCCACTCGTCAACTTCTTCCTGCGTGCGGTATGTCATTACGTCGGAGGTCGAGTGTCCGCTTAAACGATATGTTACAACATCCAAAAGCACAGGACCCTTGCCCTCTTTTATAAGTTTAATCTTGCGCTTATAGGCATCAATAACGGCAAGCGGATTCCAACCGTTAATACGCTCGGCGTTGAACTGCGACGGTGAAATAGCAGCCAGACGAACCAAATCGTCATAACACATGGTTTCACCTTTAGTTTGACCACCCATGCCGTAATGGTTGTTGTTGAAATTGAAGATAATCGGCAGACCGCCCTTATAGCCATCTTCCCAAAGCTCGTTAAACTGATCCATAGCGGCAAAGTTCATTGATTCATAAACAGGTCCGCGTGCCGCCGCACCATCACCGGCATTGGCAACAACTACTCCGCCCTTTTTGTTGCATTTCTTATAAAGTGCAACACCGGTTGCAATAGGAGCCGAACCACCCACAATGGCGTTGTTTGGATAAATACCAAACGGCAGGAAAAAAGCATGCATCGAGCCGCCTAAGCCGCGGGAAAATCCGCAATCCTTGGCAAAAAGCTCGGCCATAAGCCCGAACATAAAGAAATCCCTTGCCAAATCCTTAACGGTTTTTGCTGTTGAATGCTTTTTGACAATTTCGTAATTTACGCCGTCATTAACTTCCTTCATTATATTTTCAAGCTCACTGTCCGAAAGCTTTTTAATCGCCGACATTGCCTTTGCAATAACCTGATGATGGCTGCGGTGCGTTCCGAAAATAAAATCGTCAACACCCAAATTATACGCCTGACCGACAGCGGTTGATTCTTCACCTATGGCAAGGTGGGACGGACCTGGATATGTGAATTCCTTGTCGTTGTAATTACCCTGCTTTTTCAATGCCATAAGCATTGTTTCAAACTCGCGGATCGCCACCATATCGGCATAAATGCCGAGAAAATCCTCTTTAGAAAAGTTGGCTTTTTCGTCCGCAATTGTTTTGTTGTATTCACAAACGGGAATGTCCTTAAACTTAACCTTACGTTTTGCGAAACTTGATTTTGGGTCAACATACTGTGACTTTGGCATAGTGCTCTCTCCTTATTTTTAACTAAATATAAATTACTTAATTTCAAACAGTGCCTCGCGAATAACCTCGCATACTGTCGGATGCGGAAACACAATTTCTTTTAGGTCATCGACACGCATTTCAGTCTCTATCATCAGCGCAGCACCGTAAATAATTTCGGATGCATAATTTGAAATCATATGCACGCCCAGCAGCCGGTTATATTTTTTATCTACAACCAACTTGACAATACCATCTCCCCCCTCATTCTCTGCGACATAGCGCCCGCTGTAACGCATTGAAAGATTGACGGTATTCACATCATAGCCCTTAGACTTAGCGGATTCTTCTGTCTCACCGACAGAACCGACTTCGGGATTGGTATAGATAACGCTTGGTATTGCGTTATACCGCATGCGATCTTTTTTTCCAAGCATTGTGTTGACAGCAACCTCACCCTCGCGATAAGCTGTATGGGCAAGCATAGAAACTCCGTTTACATCTCCGGCAGCATAAACGCCGGCGACATTTGTACGCATCTGCTCGTCAGTTTTAATAGCGCCGCGCTCGGTATAAACATGAAGATTTTCAAGTCCAAACCCGGTTGTTACAGGAGCACGTCCTATCGAGCACAGCACCTTATCTGCGGCTGCTTCAAATGATTTCCCGTTTTCTTCATATATAACTTTTCCGGGCTGAACTTTAACAACCTTGCATCCAAGCTTAAATGTTATACCTTTATTTTTATAATTTTTCATCAATATGCTTGATATCTCGCTGTCTGTATTACCTGCGATATGGTCGAGCATTTCAATTATTGTTACATGACTGCCAACCGAATTATAGTACGACGCCATTTCCAGACCAATTACACCGCCGCCTATAATTACAAGCTCGCCGGGAATTTCTTTCAAGTCGAGTATTTCACGGTTCGTTAAAACAAACCCGCTTTCAACCCCTTCGCGCAGACCCGGAATAGGCGGTATAACCGGCATCGAACCTGTTGCAATAAGCAGCTGCCGTCCGGTGTATACAGTCCCGTCAACCGAAACCTCAAAGCCGTCGTTGCCGCGCCCAAGTATCTCCGCCTTGCCGTTTACAACGGTCACACCGTGCCTTTTCATTGACATTCCGATACCTGACACCAGCGCTTTGACAACCTTGTCTTTTCTGTCTATAACTGCCTTTTGGTCAATCGACGAGCCTTGTACGGATACACCGTATTGGCTCCCGTGCTTTGTATAATCATAAATTTTGGCAGAATAAAGCAAAGACTTGGACGGAATGCACCCCTCATTCAAACAAACACCGCCAAGTGCCCTCTTTTCGACAATTAGCGTTTTCAAGCCGGCAGTTCCGGCTTTTTCAGCCGCATTATACCCCGCCGGTCCGCCACCGACAACTATCAAATCATAAAGTTTCATTGCTTTATCCCCTCACATACAGAGCATAACCGTAAAGTTTTCAAGTGTGTTTTTCAAATCGACAAGAAAGCGGGATGCGGGCGCACCGTCTACAACACTGTGATTGTATGTCAGTGACAAGCCCATTGCAGGATAAGCTTTAAGCTCTCCGTCCACTTCGCGTACACGTGTCGTAATACCGTTAACACCGAGTATTCCGGTTTGCGGTGGATTGATAACCGGCGTAAAGCTTTCAATCCCGAACGAGCCGAGGTTTGAAATAGTGAATGTACCGCCACTTAGCATATCGGGCGTGGCCGAACCGCTTTGGCAAATCGAAATAAGCTCTTTAGATTTAGCAGAAATTTCATTTAGCGATTTCTTATCGGCGTCAAACAGTGTGGGAACAAGCAGACCCCTTTCGGTATCGACAGCAACGCCCAAATTGACGCTGTTAAAATAGCGCACAGTATCATTTTCAAGGCAATGTGCATTTAGCGCGCGGTGCTCCGGCTTTGACAAAACGCGCGACACCGCAAACAAAATAATGTCGTTGAGAGTTATGTTGCTAAGGCCCAAGCTCTCTGCGTTTAGCTTTATCCTTTTGCGCAACGCAAGAATTTCGGTTGCATCAAAGGTCAGCGTATGTGTAAGCTGCGGAATGGTTGACAATGACAGTTTCATTGACTTGGCTATGGCGCGGCGTACACCGCTCATTTTTTCATCGGTGTAAGCAGGCATCTCTTGCACTGTCTGTGCCGCGGATATGGCAGGCGCATTAATATCGGCGACAGAGAATTTGCCACCTATGCCTGTGCCCTCTGTACCGCTGAAAGACTCTGCCGCGGCATACGTAGCAGACGGCCCTTTATCAATGAGTGTTTGTATGTCAGCTTCCACTATCCGTCCTTCTGCACCGGTCGGTGCTGCAAAACGTGCATCGACACCCGCTTTTGCAGCAAGTGCCCTTGCTCTTGGTGAAATCTTTAAAAAGCCGTTGTCAGACACAGCAGCGGTTGACGGTGTGGGCTGTGACTGTTCGGACTTTTCGATTGTTTCGGGCTGCAAAGCCTCTTTAGGCTCCTCTTCATTGGTTTTAGGTTTAAATTCGTCAATGTTTTCTCCGGGGGTACCGATAACTCCGATAACTGTCATAACCGGAACATCGTCGCCCTCTTCAAAAAACAACTCCAAAATTGTACCGTCACATGGGGCTTTTTCCTCAATTGTGGATTTGTCTGTTTCGTAAGTGAACAACAGATCCCCTTCTTTGACCTCATCGCCCTTTTTTTTGTGCCACTCGGTCAAAATACATGACTCAACGGTAATACCGACATTTGGCATCAAGATTGGATGAGCCATTAATCATTCCTCCTGCCTGATAAAGTTTAGGCGTTGACTTTTGCATGTCAGCCAACGCTTTGAAAATTTATTCCCAACGCACCAAAACGCCGTATTTTTTTGCGGCGTCAAGCACATCATTGGACGGCTTCACATCTGTTATAAGAATACTAACCTGTTCAAGTGTTGCAAAAGTAAACGGCATACTTTTCTCAAACTTGCTTGAATCGACCATTACGATTGTTTGCTTGGATTTGCGTACAATATGCCGCTTAAGCTCACATTCGCTGTAATTACCTATTGAAAACCCGTTTTCGCATGAAAAAGCCGACGGTACCATAAAAGCAACGTCAAAATTATAGTCTTTAATAAATTTTAGCGACTGCTCACCGGATACCGATAGGTTATCGCGGTTTACCGCCCCGCCAATCAGATTAACGCTGGGCGTATGTCGTTTTAAAATCTCAAGCGCTATATTAGGACTGCTTGTTAAAATCGAAAGATGCTTATCCGGAATAATTCGGGCAAGATTAAGCGCGGTAGTACCCGAATCAAAGAATATCGAACGCCCGGTTTCTATGTACTCTGCGGCTATACGCGCTACTGTGTCCTTTGCTGCCTGATTCATCAACAGGCGCATTGCATAGACATCCTCCTGCATTACACCGCCCATCGAGCGAATATAGCGTATACCGCCCTTGATGCGTATCGCCTCACCGATTGATTCAAAATATTGAAAATCGCGACGCAGCGTCATCGAAGAAATGTCCGGAAAAACTTCTTCAAGCTCTTTTAATGTCAGTGTTCCTTTCCTTTTGAGCATTTCCCATATCGCCTGGCGTCTCTTTATGTTCATTCCTACGCTCCTTTTCTTATCGCGATGTAAATTCGTGATAATTATTAACATATCATGTTAATAATACACACCAATTAACATTTTGTCAAGGGAAACCGGTATTAATAAAGTGGAAATTTTAAAAAACAGCCTCCCGTTAATACGGTTCGGCTGTTTTTGGGAGAACATCCGGCAAACGGCGTGATGCGGGGCATCACGCCATACCTTTCACTAACTTTTTACCGGCTTTTGCAAAAAAGGCTGCCCTATCGCTCAAATTTGGCATTTGTTCAAGAGTTTTTTCGCTAAACATGCCCTTTGATAAGCATTCGCTTACAGATAACTCGTGACCTATAAGCGCATATGTGGAATCATAAAGGTGCCGGTATGCCGGATTTTCGAGTGCTTCACAAATAAATTGCTGCCTTGGAGAATTTATATCCTCTCCGCTTATTTGGAAAAAGCCGTATTTATTGCAATAGTCCATAACAAGCGAAAGCTGCTTTTCGGTGTTGCGAGTCGGCATATATGTAACTGCATCAAACCCAAGTGAACGCAGCTCTTCAAAAAGCAAATCAATATAGCTGTCCTCAAAGCGCTGCGCCTTTTTATCTCCGGTAACCGAGTTTTCAACATCCCCAAGATATGCATAAGCCGAGATTGCTCCCACCTTTTTCGAAAGCTCGATAAAATCCGTGACATGAGGACACTCCTCGTCTGCGGGAATATAAAATTGTTCGACCATATTGCTTTTTAAAACGCCTAACAAATCATACAAATAGTATTCGTTCGGGCTTGAAATCAGCTTTGAACAAGTATCATCAGTTAGCTGCATATTGAGCTGTTTTATTAATACTTCGCAAAGTTCGGCGCGCTTAGCATATTTTTCACTAAATTTCTTTGCAAGGGCAAAAAGGATATGTCTTTCTGTGACGCCTCCGCCGCAGCTATAATTCGTAATCGGCAATACATCATCATCAAAATCAAGTTTTATGCCGATGTTTTCAATAATACTATTTATTCTATGGCACATCTCACGGTTTCGAACATTTCTTTTTTCTCTAAACGGCTCAAAATATTGATTTAGATAGTCTATATATTTATGTGATACACCGTGAAGTGCAACATAGGCAACCGAAAGCTGGTCGGGATTGTTAATCCTTCTGCCTTCAAGGCGCGTATTTTTCATACTTACACGGCATTCCAGCCCTACAGTGGTTGCAAGCCCCAAAATCTTTCCGGCTTTAATAAATTCGTGAGCACCCGCAATTGAATCATGATCCATAATGCCCGCGGTTAAAAGACCGTTTTTCCACGCCATGTACACTGCAGCCGAGGGCGAATAGGGCGAAAACGAATACGTTGTATGAATGTGGTTATTCACACTGCCACTGTTCTCTCTGCTTATTTCACCCTGTGAATACAGCTTTGCTATTTCTTCGAGAGCCTGTAGACGTTTTTTTATATCAGGCTGGTTTAACTGCGTTAAATAATTGTAATCCATACCTTACCTCACTTTAACATTTGCTGTCCGCCGGTCACGGGAACCGCTTGACCGGTTTCATAATCCTGCTCAATTACATAAAGTATTGCGCGAACAACGTCTAACGGATGACAACCTCTTTTTAATGGCACCTTGTTTTCATAAAACCTTCGCACATCGTCAACCGATTTTGCCCCAGGCACCTTATTTGCACGAAAATACTGTACAAACAGCCCGTTTTCAGGGTCGCTCCACAGCGGACCGTCCAAAAAGTTTCCGGGACACACTGCGTTGCATTTTATATTATACTCTGCAAGCTCAAGAGCAAAGCTTTGTGTCAGCCCAATACCACCAAACTTGCTGCCTGCATAAGCAAAATTTTTATTGCTGCCTGCAAGCCCTGATTTAGAATTTATTTCAACTATATCAAACATCTCGTCAGGAGCAAACCGATGCTGTATTTTCATCGGCACCGTGGCATATTTGGCACAAAGAAAATACGCAGTATAATTGACATTTGTGACAAGCTCAAAGCTGCTTTTTGTCATTTCCTCAAGACTGCCTGCACGCACAATACCGGCGTTGTTAATAAAAACATCTAAGCCGCCATAATGCAGTACGGCCTGCTCAACCATATTCTTTACCGAATCTTCGTTTGTTACATCCGTACCGACGGCAAGGGCGGTTTCAAACCCATTTTCATCGCATATATTGGATGCAACCTCGTTTGCACCATCTGCATTCATGTCTGCAACGACAACATATGCCCCCTCACGGGCCAGCAGCTCGGCAATCCCCTTGCCAAACCCCTGTGCACTACCGGTTACAATAACAATCTTGCCGGTAAGCCTTTTTTGTGAAGTTGCAACCGCTGCTGCTTTTTGCCGATAGCTTTCCGACTCCCAGTTTACAATAAAATCTATAAGCTCGTCTGTCATGGGCAAATAACCGCCGAAGCTGTCGGCAAATTCGATTACCTTTATCGCATCCTCAAACAGTGCGCGTGCTGTAGAGGCCTCTTTTATGGTTTGCCCGCACGCAAACACACCAACGCCCTGCACTGCAACTATCTTTGGAGTGTATTTGTTGCGATCCTTAAATGCGGCAAAAGAGGATTCCAGTGTTGTATAAAAAGCATCGACGTCCCCGTCGAACGGCACATACAAAGGCTGAGCTTTGCAATACACGATATGGTCGGGTGTAGGCGACTTCAAAATAACACTAAAGCTGTCGGCGGTATTTATATATTTTTGAATAATTGTATTTGAAAAATATTGGACAATTGAACTGTTACAATGCTCTTGTTTTTTATAAAGCATCCTTAAACAAGGGGCTATCACCGAAGCGTATTCACTTAAAACCGGAGATTGTGTAAAAGCGGTATCACCAACCGCCTTTTTCAGTGTCTTCATCATATTATCTACAAGGGTGTCTATTTCTTCAGTTGTGTCGGCGGCAAAGAATACGCCATGATTTTGCAGCAGCATTACTTGCAGATTTTTGCCGTTTTTACGCTTATACTCGTTCATTTCCTTGCGGCAAAGAGCGGCAAGGGTATAGCCCGGCTTTGTAATCGGCACCCACAGCGCATCGGGGAAAAGCGACGCGGCCATTTTCTCACCGTTTATTGAACATGTAAGCGCATTTACGAGCGTAGGGTGCACATGCAGCACATATTTCTGCTCGAATAAGTTGTGCAGCAAAGTTTCGACACTTGGTCGCAATTTTAGCTCGGGCTCGCATTTTGCAGCCATTAATAAATCTAATACCTCTGATTCGCGAGTTTTCTCGTCACTGCTAAAAGTATTTTCCCACATGCTATCAAGTGCATTGCGATTCATTGCAACAAAACCGTTTTTATCAATTTGACCCAATGAAACACCGGATGCCTTGACATACAGTGTATTTTCATCTTTATATGAAGTGTTTCCGCCGCCCGCAAGAACGAAATCAGCATTGCTCCCGTATTTGCGGCTCATTTCAATAAGTCTCAATAAATTGTCTTTAGCCAAAACAATCACACCTTTCTAAAATCCATTGGAAAATGGCGGACATCACATGCCCGCCACAACGCCGCTTTGAAATTTAATTTTTCGGGACTGATTCCCAGTCTTTTAAAAACTTTTCAAGCCCGTTTTTGGTCAAAGGGTGCTCTATCATCTGCATAATAATTTTATATGGTACGGTAGCAATATCGCAACCGCACTTTGCAAGCCCGATTACATGAAGCGGATTGCGGGTGCTTGCTGCAACTATCTGAGTCTCAGTGCCCTGTATAGCAAACATCTCTGCAATTTCCGAAACAAGCTGCAAGCCGTCCCACCCAATATCGTCTACCCTGCCTAAAAACGGTGCGACAAATGAAGCGCCTGCATTGGACGCAAGCAATGCTTGTCCGGCAGAAAAGCACAGCGTTACACATGTTTTTATACCCTCATTTTTAAGGCGGCTTACTGCTTTTAATCCTTCGGCGCACATCGGTATTTTAATGATAGTGTTGCTATGAAGCTTGGATATTTCGTGTGCTTCGCTCACCATTTCGTCAGCCTTTAAAGAAATTACCTCGCAGAAAATGTATGTATCATCTCCGACAATGCCTGCGATTTCTTTAATTGCATCCTCAAACTTTTTGCCCTCACGCGCAATTATTGACGGGTTGGTAGTGACGCCCTCCACAATGCCAAGCTCATACGCGTCTTTAATTTCTTTTGGATTTGCGGTATCAATAAAGATTTTCATATGAATTCCCCTCCGGTAATAAATTTTTACCTAAATTGATTTTGCATTTTTTAATATATATTTTTCAGCTTCAAGACACCATAAACCATTGTTTTTCTCAACAATGTCTGCCAAATCAGAAAACATCTTATCTGTCTTTCCCAGCTCCCTGAAATCCGAAATCGCAGTAAGCGGCATTGATATTTGCGTATATATAAGCTTTTTGCCACCGGGGATTTTGGGCAGGTTTTTTGTCGTGTCGATAACGGCATCAAGCCCGCCGATATGTGTTACCATTGGTGACGGATTTATGATGCCTTTCGATATTTTGTCAATAGCTTCAAGCAAATCATTATTGTTTCCTCCGCTGTTTGCGGCAACATGGGTGTTCATATAATGAACATTATAGAAATTGAACTCCGCCGAAAATGCAGGATCGGTAGGCCCGGCAAAGAAATTGAGACAACCATCATATCCTAATATATCACTTGCCTGCTGCAGCAACGCTTTTACAGGCGCGTATACATACACATCGTCAAAGCCGGTGCCGCCGGTTAACTCCCGAAGTTTGCCGGAAACGTCTTCAATTCCGGATGTATTCACATATATCAGTTCAACGCCATTTTTTGCAGCCTCTTCAACCGTATAAATTTGCTCGGCACGCTTGAGGCGTGCATCATCAATATCGGTAACCACTAACAGTGACGGGCGGCGTTCACAATGTATAGCGTAATCAATAGCACCAAGCCCCATTGGACCGACGCCTGCAAGCAGCGCCATTTTTCCGCCCTCAACAATGCCCATCTTATGAACATAACTTCCCGGGTCGCTATGATAGTTTACATTAAATCCTCCGACAATGCAGCTTACGGGCTCGGCCAAAGATCCCATATAATACGATTCGCCGGAATAATCCATCAAACAGTTGCGCTCCATTACAACACTCGGAATAATGACATATGTAGCGGCTCCGCCTATGTATTTAAACGAATATCCCGGAGCTGCATGAACATTGGCAGGATCACTGATTGCAGGTTGTATCGCAAACTTGTTGCCGACCTTATATTTTTTATCGCAATTCTTTCCGACTTTTATAATATCCCCGCAAAATTCATGCCCTACGATAACAGGGTTTTCAGCAACGTCATCCGGCACACGCTTATGTTTTGGGCCCTGAATCGTTGCTTTATATGTGGACATGCAAATACTGTCCGTAATTATCCTTGCCAAAATTTCATCGTCTTTAATTTCGGGCAATTCAAACTCCTCAAGACGCAAATCATTGGCACCGTAAAGGCGTACAGCTTTTGTTTTCAACAAGTAAACCTCCAGTCTTATAGTTCAAACTCACTTTATAAAGTATATCATATTCAGTCATTCTAATCAAACTTTTCAGTATAACTGAATTAATATTATATAATAACTTTTTTGCTAAATTGTATTTCCTGGCGACCCTCTATTTGACTCAAAAGTTTGTCGGGTTTTATGTTTTTAATCAGCAAACCATAATAATCTTTGATAATGTTAAATTCTGCCGAATCTTTTTCAAGACCACAAGTATTTACTAAAACAGTATCAGCATCTTCTATTGCAGTGGTATCACTTGAGCCTGCAAACAATAATGCGGCGGCAATCCCGACAGGAATATACAGAGAATTGACTGATTGACCGTTACACATGTTAATTGCGCCGACAAATCTGTCTGTCGACCTTAATTTTCTTAAAACATCTCTTCCGACTCGGGATACGGTATCGCCAAGCTCACGGTTTGCAAAGCGCAACAGCAAATCGGATATATGCTCAAGTATACCGCTAAGCGGCACAGAAAATTGCTTTGACAGTGCCGTGCCCGACTCGGTCATCGCTCTTTGCACAATGAGCTTTATATAGGGGTTTTCAATTGCCTGCCAAACATAATCATACCCGTAAACAAACCCTAAATAAGCAGCAAGTGCATGGCCCATGTTATGTATATACAGCTTTCGTTTGATAAAAAATTCAAACGGTTCAAACGGGTGAAGATGCGGTATTTGGGGAACTTCGCCTTTGAAAGCCGATTTGTCAACCGGCAATTCACAATAATTTTCTACACAAACTCTTAAGATATTACCGCGTGACATTTCGCTGGTCATTACCGGAACCATGCGACCTACTGATGACTCGACAAGCCCAATTGTTTTTTCGAACAATATTTGCTCATCATCAGATAAAATGTCGGTTATAAGCCCGCGCAACATACTGTCTGCATCAATCAAATTTTCAGCAATGATAATATCAAGAGGTTTCAAGTTGTTTTGCGCCCATCTCAATCTAAAGCCTTTAACTAAATTTTTCACAATTCGCGGCAGTATGTTAACTCCGACAGAAACTGCCATGATATCGGCATTGGATATCGCAAGTGCTACCGCTTGCTCGTCAAGCCCGTTGACACAGCTTACGTTTTTAATCCATACTTCGCGGGGGTTATGACGAGATATAATATTTATAGGATACTTGTTTTCTTTGTTCATCTCATTGATAATATCGGGATTAACATCAATAAACTTAATTTCATATCCTGCCTCGCCGAAAACCTGCCCTAAAAACCCCCGTCCGATATTGCCTGCTCCATATTGTACAAATGTGCCGCCCATATTTAATCGTGCCTTTCCGCAAGCCTCATTAATGAGTGTTTAAAGATAATATCGATCGCAAACGGTATTATTCAGTGAGTATTAATTCTATAATATATCATACTTCAATTAAATTTATTTTTCCAGTGTAAATTGCTACAACAGATTCAAACATCAATGTCAAATTTTAATTGTTAATTAACATAAAGTGTTATTATTTAACACTAACGATGTTAAAACTCACAAATCAATCGTCATTTTGTCGTAGGATACCAAAAAATCGTGTTTTTGTGCAATTGGAACCAGCTCATCGTAGATCGCCCGCCCGTTATGCGAAAAATGGTTGACACAATAGATTGTTTTTTCGTTCGTGCAGCCTAACATATTTAGACGCTGCTTAACTTCAATATTTGTGCTAAAGCCCATGTGCCCATCTCTGCAATCTAAAAGCCCCGACGTACAGTCCAAAGAGACAAAATCGAAACGCGGCTTATACGTTTTCAAATACTGCCATGTCTTTTCGGGGAAATAACCCGTATCATTGGCATAGAGAATTGTATGTACACCGTTGCTGATTATAAAGAAAACAGGCTCGCATCGGTTGTCATGGTTTGCGGCTAACGGTGTAATAGTGTATTCCTGTATAACAAACGGAACAAATGCAGTTATTTTATTGAACAATACCCTTTTCTCATCACTAAGACTCTTGTTGATGATTTCTGTTGCCTGATTTAAAGCAGGAGAAGTGCCGTATATGTTAAGCGGCCTGTCACAGGATAAATGTGCAAAACCCTTTCGGCGCATTCCAAAGTCTGCCGGATAAAAATGGTCACTGTGATTATGCGTTATAATGCAGGAATGAATTTTTGTCAAATCAAGACCGAAATTTAACACATGCATATAAGTGTCTGCAGGAAAATCAATTAACAGCTTTTCATCAATAACCGCCTGTGAGCGTGTTCTGATATTTCTCCCGCCGCTTTTTTTCGCCCTTTTGCAATGGTCACATTCACAAAACATTGCCGGCCAGCCCTCTGCGGCAGCCGTTCCCAAATACTTAAATTTCAACAAAATTACCTCCGTTTTATATTATTTTAAAGATCCATTTATCGTACAACGTTGTGCACCAAAAACCAAATCAAGGAATCTGTAGGGAATGCCGTCCTCGGCGTTCCGATTGCTTAGGCGTACCAAACATTTTGAGTGGAACACGTTTTTTTAACCGTAGGGCACGATGCCCCCATCGCGCCGTATATTTGTGGTTTTTGGTATATCATGATTTAAAAGATTTTTATCGGCGGGATGAGGGCATCCCGCCCTCCTGTTTTCGTCACCCGGGGCGGGGTGTTTCTATATTTGATTATCGTAGGGGGGATTCCGTATCCGCCCACACCATTTTATTCGACTTGGTTAATTAGATATCGAATCACCCAGAAATATTTTTATATTATATCACATCAAATCTTGAATTACAGTAAAATTCGGCTAAATTTTTCTCGTTCTTTTCCTGTTTTTGTTATGCATATATTTTTTTCTAAAGGGCGATATTGTATTATTTTCCATAAACGCACGAAAAAAATCGTATCGGTTAAAAGGTGCTAAGGGTACCATATAAGGTAATCCGAAGCTGTTAATTGATACTAATTCGGCAAGTATAAGACACATAAATATTGAAAATCCGTAAAACCCGAATAAACATGTGAATAATAACAATATAAATTTGAGTATGCGCACGGCATTAACAAGAGTATAATCCGGCACAACAAAGGATGTAAGCAGTGATAAGGAAGCGATAATTAAGAGCAGTGGGCTGAAAAGCCCGGATGAAATTGCCGCCTGCCCGATTACAATGGCGCCTACAACACCGATAGCCGAGCCTATACGCCTGGGCACCCTAAGCAAAGATTCTCTAATTATTTCCATTAAAAACTCAACAAGAAATGCGCCGACAACCGATGGAAAGGGGACGGCGGCATTCATCTCGGCAAGCAGGATTGCATAATCGGACGGCAGCGCATCGGTATGAAAGGATGTTAATGCAACATATAAGCTTGAAGCTGTCAGGGCAGCAAAAAGTGATATATAACGAATGATACGCATAAACATACCAAAAAATTTGTTTTCGTAACAATCATCACACGAATAAAAAAACTCAAGAAATGTTGCCGGAGCAGACAGCGCCAGTGCACTTCCGTCAACCAGCGTAATAACACGCCCGCCAAGCAGCAGCCGGCAGGCAAAGTCAGACCGTTCAACCAGACCCATTTGAGGGAACAGACTAAACTTTTTATTAAGCAAAAACTCTTGAATCTCGCCCGAATCAACTATTCCGTCGATATTGATATCCTCTATGCGCTTTTGTATTTCTCCCACAAGGACGTCACTTGCAATGTCCTCAATGTATACGATAGCGATACGGGTTTTGGTACGCTTGCCTACATCAATCATTTTTAATCTCAACATGTTGTCTTTGATACGATACCGTATCAGGGAAATGTTGACATCCAAATTTTCTATAAAGCAATCTTTTGAGCCGCGCAAAGAGTATTCAATTTCGGGTTCTGAAATATTTCGGTGCTCAATTCTTTTAAGCTTGACAATAAGATACTGCTCGTCGTTTGAAAAAAGTATTACGACGTTGCCCGACAATAATAGATCCACAATTGCCGCATCGTCTTTTGACACACTGCAGACGGATGAAAAAAGAATTCGGTTAAGCGCATGTTCTGCGGTGATTGGCTTTTTTGAGCGGGCGCAGTTATTAATAAGAGGTCTAATAACATTTTGAGAAAGCAGCGGGACATCAATAATTTGCTTTATAAAAAAGATTCTAAGCCTGCCGCCCTCAAATGGGATTTCACGCTGAGACATATCAAGGTTTTGTTTTATTAAATAATTTGTCAGCTGGTTAAATCTTTGCTCGGCATTGCTCATAATAGACCTCTTTTCTATTCCGCCCCATGCGCTCTATAGTCAAACATTTTTAGTTCTTTTGTCTTAACCTTTACTTGCACATTAAACTCTGCTTTTGAATAAGCCTTGTCCCACGACATTTTATGATACTGCGTGGGATATGCGGCATGGAATCTTCTGTTAAAATCAAAATAATCGCCGCCAAATTTTCTTTGTGAAGTATTTATTGCATCTTCAATATCCTTTTTTAATACCGAAGTTATGATATCAGACATTTGATCGAATTGTTTTTCTGTAAATTTACAAGGGCAGCGACCGCTCGTGTACTGAAGCTCGGCTTTAAAATCAAACTTTAAATCAAATTTTACAATACCATTTTTATACGTTGGCTTAATATCCCTGTTATTGAGCGATATAAGGAAAGTCAACATCTTATCTTCAAAAGGTATAACATACTCAATCTCCGGCCTTCCTGCATTAATAAAAATAATACCGTTCCATTCGTTTGCCGGAATAAAACCAACAACCTTGCTGCCTAAAACAACAGAAAAGCCTTTAACATCAATCATGTTTTGATTAATCCCGATATCAGGTATTAAAAATCCGCAATATTTGCTGGATAAGCTTTCAATAAAAATTGAGGACGAACGGCGGATCATCTGCCGGTAGCTTGTCATTTGATCTAATGTTTTTTCTATATATAATCCAACCGACTCTTCTCTTCCGAAAATGTTCAAAAGCTCTTCGGGATCGGCGTCTGTAGTTACCGAAATCACCTTTTTTCGGTATTCAACATCAGCACGCAAACGATTAAAATACTCGGCAATATCTTCCCGCGCGAAATTTTGCGTTATGATAAGTGATCTTACGGCGCTAATATAAATGGGATATTTTAAACGCCTGTCCAATTCATCCCGTGCCTCAATTAAAGTCTTGCCCTCACCTCTTATTATTGTGAACTTTTCGGGGCTCGCACTCTGCCCTTCAGGACCGCCGCTTCTATCTGTATGGGCAACCTCAACATAAAAAACATAATTGCCATTTTGCTTATCAAGCAAAACCGTTGCAAGGATGGCCTTATCATTTATATCTTTTGAATCCCAACATCCGGAACAGCAAAGCAATAATACTGCAACCTGTAACATGCTAATTATCTTTTTGTGCACTTTTTTTCACCTTCGACATAATCAGTAAAAATATAGGTAAAACAATAGACATAAAAGTAACCATAATCGACAAAACAATACTTATTGCATCATTTTCCCTTCTTAAATCATGATAAAACATATTTATAATAAATATTATTATCCCAATCGCTAAAACAATAAAATGGCGTTTTATTTTAGGAAACATTCGGCATACATGCTCGGTCATTGCGGTATATATAAAAGTAATGCCCATAAACATGCCCGAATACCCAACTGTCAAAAACAATATGTCTATACGTTCAATAACAGGAAAATCCACAAGTCTAAATGTTTCGATAACTCCGGTTTTATAATGCATAAGCGTATTTATGCCTGTGAGGCTAAAACTGCTTTCCATATTTATCAAATAATTTGCTCCGATAAACAGCACTCCAAAAAAGGCCCATTTCGGTGCTTTTTTATTGCGCGAGGTAAAGGGAATAACCGTAATAACCGTAAGTCCCATAAACGGAAGTGCCATATCCTTTAAAGCAGACACATAATCTATAATGTGATCAGGCTCGAAAAGTGGCAAAACATTGTTAATGTCGCCCTGTGTTAATACTAAAACCAATATAAATGCAGAAGAAATAATATACAGAGGTGCTATAATTTCGAACAGTCGTGCAACATTTGTGATGCCTTTATAGGCAATGAACCCGAAAACGGCAAGCCCTAACGATACAGTAGCCCAAATCGGCGTACGGGTTAAAAATTCTGTTTGTATAAGCCCGAACACCTGTGAATTAAGATATACCATAAGCAATGTATACTCTATTATATAAGCAGCACTAATAATGTACGACAGCACCGGACCAAGCATTTCAGTGCAATAATCAAATATCATCTTGCCCTTATGCATATTTTGAAGCTTTGCAATAACCACGGCGGCTAACGCAAAGATTAAAGAAGCTGCAATAATTGTTGTCCATCCACCCCGGCCGGTGGTACGCGCCATAATATAAGGGATAGTCAGCGAATCATACGTTGTTAGCACAAGAAAAAGAATATAAAAAAGCTGCCTGTTATTTACTGTGTTTGTCATAGGCATATTAACCACCCCATTATTACCATATTTTTTCCCTAAATCTAATATATATACTTAGACAAACTTAATTTCTTGACTTAACGCTTGGCGGCGGTTAAAATAATGTGTGAACATCAGCTAATCAATTGCGAAATACACGGGCGACTAAAGATCGCCCCTACAAGCTGTGGTTTCATTATAAATTCGCTTAACTATGCTGTAGGGGTGAACTGTGTTCGCCCGCAATTATCAGCTTTAGGAGGACAACACATGACAACCTACCCGCTCATGCTTAAACCCGCACTTAAAAGCAGTCTGTGGGGAGGCACCCGATTAATAAAAGAATTTGGCTATAGTGGCAAAGACATTGTTGCCGAGGCTTGGGTGCTGTCCTGCCGTGCGGACGGAGCGGCAATTATTCAAAACGGTGCACTTAAAGGCACAGCTCTAAGTGACGCAATCGCATTGTGGGGTAATGACGCGCTGGGCAAAAGAGCCGCATCATCCCCGCAATTTCCACTGCTTATAAAGCTTATTGACGCTCGCGACAAGCTTTCGGTTCAGGTGCACCCCGACAATGATTATGCGCTACGTGTCGAGGGGGAGCCCGGAAAAACCGAAATGTGGTATGTTGTTGACTGCAACCCCGGAGCCGAGCTGATTTACGGTTTTAACCGCGATTTAACAAAGGACGAGTTTCGCCGCCACATTGAAAACGGTTCACTATTAGAGGTCTGTAATTTTGTGCCCGTAAAAAAAGGTGATGTCTTTTTTATTGAGGCCGGCACCCTGCACGCGATTGGCGGTGGCATATTGATTGCCGAGGTGCAGCAGAATTCTGACATTACATATCGTGTATATGATTACGACAGACGCGATTCAAGCGGCAATCCCCGTCAATTGCACATTCAAAAAGCCGTTGATGTGACAAATACCTCTACGCCCAACCATCAAAAAACCCTTAATACTGAAACGATTGACGGCGGAACAATTAAAACTTTAGCCCAATGCGAATATTTTACTTGCTGTTTATTAACCGTCAACAGCGCGATAACAATTAATAACTTAGACAGCTTTTGTTCTCTGCTTAATCTTGAGGGCGAATGTACACTTGAAACAGAAAATGCAAAGCTAATACTTAAAAAAGGCAGCAGTATTTTTCTGCCGGCTGGTATGGGCGCACATATTACATCTACAGCCAAGCAACCGGCAAAAATTCTTTACAGTTACATATAATTTTATTTTGGGCGCTAAACAAAATGCCCCGCAAATTCCGTATATTTATAAACACATATTAGCCGATTGCGAAATGTATCAAAAAGGAGAAATAAAAATGTACAGAATAGGAATTGATTTAGGCGGTACAAATATTGTGGCTGGCGTAGTTGACGACAACTACCGTATTATTGGCTCGTCACGCTGTAAAACACGGCTTCCGCGTCCGGCTAAGGAAATAATCGGTGACATGGCAAACATTGCGCTTGAGGCTGCAGCTAATGCCAAAATTTCATTTGATGACATCTCTTATGTAGGTGTAGGTTGCCCCGGTACATGCAATAATGACTCCGGCATCGTGGAATACAGTAATAACCTTGATTTTGTTAATGTCCCGATACGTGAAATATTATACGACGCTATAAAAAAGCCAATTTATATTGAAAATGACGCCAATGCAGCCGCACTCGGAGAAACTCTGGCCGGCGCCGCGAAAGGTGCACAAAGCTGCGTATGCATAACACTCGGAACAGGTGTGGGCAGCGGTATCATTATAGACGGCAAGATTTACAGCGGTTTTAATTTTTCGGGTGGCGAGCTGGGGCATACCGTAATAATGTTAAACGGCGAGCCATGCACATGCGGGCGAAATGGTTGTTGGGAGTCATATGCGTCGGCAACCGCACTGATTAGACAAACCAAAGCCGCAATGCAGGCAGACAAAAACAGCATTATGTGGACGATTGCAAAAACACTTGACAATGTAGACGGACGCACATCGTTTGATGCAATGCGACAAGGCGATGAAAGCGGCAGGCAGGTTGTCGACAATTATATTAATTATCTTGCATGCGGGCTTATTAATGTAATAAACATTTTCCAGCCCGAGGTGCTTTGCATTGGCGGCGGAATATGCAAAGAGGGCGACACTCTGATAAAACCGCTTGAAAAGCTGATTGAAAAAGAAAGATACAGCAGATATTGTGCCTGCCAAACCCGCTTGTGTGTAGCCGAGCTTGGCAATGACGCAGGTATTATAGGCGCCGCGTGTATTGGGCAGTAATTTTTTTGATATAAAAGCATTTAAATCCATTTATTCCTAACTCGTTTACTTTTAAGAAGTTTTATGATATCCTTATAATTAGTCATTAGGCTTATAAGAAGGCTTATAAGAGTTGCCATGGAAAGGACGAAATGTCTTTATGAAAAAATGGATAATTGCCATAGCCGGTATTGCGCTGGCGATAAGCTCGTTACCCGGGCTTGTCTTTGCTGAAGACTCAACAACCGTTCCATCAACAACCTCCGGCACTTCCACAACAGCAACCACAACTCCAAGCGATGAATTAATATTTGATTTTGTATATGATAGTGATTACAGCATTAAAGTCACATGGAATGCCGAGGATGCTGGCGGACTGTCAGTCAAAAGTGTTAAAATCGGTAATATTTTCGAATCTGTTAATGACAACACCGGTAGCTTTTTTGTAAATATTTATGAATTGCCGCCGGGCATTTACGATGTCATATTCGAAATGGATGACAGTATAACAACATATACTTGCGACAAAAAAGTTGTGCGAGCAGGTGAGCTTAGCATTAATGTCAACTTAAGAGAATCGGACGGGTATATTGCTGCGAGCATTATTGACGACTATGGTCGCCCGGTTGTTGACTGTGAAGTGCTGCTCTATATTTCCGGCAGTCTGATCGAGGAAATAGATCCCCAGTTTACAGACAGGAACGGCAATGTGGTTTTCCCTGTTCCCGTTCCCGAAGATAAAACCAAGGTTATGTGCAAGGTAGAGTCATTTTACGTTCCGCTTGAAAACGGCGAAATATATTATGAGGGGGCCGAAGGCTTTTTTCCTAAAGATCCCCCGTCTTCCACTCCATCAACATCTACAACTACTACCAAGCCAACCACATCAACCTCAAAAGGACGAACAACAACCAAAAGAACACAGAACATAACGACAACGGCACCAACAACTAAACAAACACTGCCAATAGTTACGGGTGCCGGCACCACGGCGGTACTTGGTGATAA
Organism: Oscillospiraceae bacterium; assembly: GCA_028697255.1. Lineage (GTDB taxonomy): Bacteria > Bacillota > Clostridia > Oscillospirales > Acutalibacteraceae > Avimonas. The sequence goes on along the minus strand of JAQVFM010000014.1, from coordinate 3,626 downwards.
AATCGCAGTTAATGTCAGCTTTGACACCGGTGTTGCCGAAAGCTTTAAGTATTCTTCAAAAGATTTTGCCGCCCGGGCACGGCTTTTGGTGAGCAAAGCAATGTACTCGGACATTGTCGGCGGCTCATCCGCCACAATTATGCTGCTTGCGCAGACGTCTAATTTAGATATTACAGACCAGCACATTTTTTCTGCAATAAGCGGTAAATCTAAATACAGTCTGTTTCAGCCCGAACAAACTCTACGCATTCCTATCAATATGTCATTATTGATTGTGGATAATCAGCATAAGGTCAATACCCCTGTCAGCATGCCCGAATCCGAAGTTATCATTGAGTTGCCTGTACCCAAACCAATGAGAAACACATCAGATTATACAATCGTTGCTGCACTTTGCAACGAGAACGGCATCTCACAGTTTTTAGAAACCAAAGTTGATAACGGAATTTTACAGTTCAAAACAAACCGACTTTCATCAATAGTCATTCTTGGCTTTGATAACTCTATGGGCTTAGGTATCAACGGTGGCGGTATCCCTTATATTGCAATCGGCATAATAGTACTCGGTCTGCTCATGTTGGCAGGTGCAGGTGCACTTTTATACTTCTTCTTTATTCGCAAACCTATTCCTGCCGACGATTTGCAGGAAGAAATTCAGTATTTCCACCCGCAAACACCATACAATCTGAACACAGAATTAAAAACTCAAGGTAAAGAGGACAGCGTATCATTAGGCTCGTTGCTCAATAAGGACTTAAACGACGAATAAAAAACGCGGCAGTAAGGCGGGATGACATCGTCCCGCTGCATTGCAAAAAACAGCAGCCTGTAAAGCGGCTGCTGTTTTTTTATCCAATTTCAACAACTGTTACGCCATCTTCACCCTCACCGTATACGCCGGGGCGAAAGCTTTTTACCGATGGGTGACCGCTTAGATGACTGCGAACAGCGGCGCGCATAGCACCGGTGCCTTTACCATGAATAACGGTAATTTGATTTATTCCGGACATTAGCGCTTCGTCGATAAACCGGTCTAATTCCAAAACACCGTCGTCGGTCAGTTTGCCACGCAAGTCAATTTCTGTGCGCACCTTTCGGATTGCCCGTTTTCTCACCGAAGTAACGCCGCTCATTTGCGGTTTTAATTTGTTGGCCTTTGTTTCAATTAAACGCAGATTATCAACCTTGACACGAGTTTTTATTATTCCGGCCTGAACCTGAACATAGCCGTTTGAATCGGGTGGCGCTATTACTACGCCATTCTTATTAATATCTACAATAACCACATCATCACCCGAAACAAGAGGTCGTGGAAGCTTATAATTTGAGTTATTGAATTTTTCTACCGGATCGGCAGCATCCTCAGCAGCCTTTAGTCGTGAACGCAACCGACTTTTTGCCTCGCCCACCTGCGCGGAAAAATTGGCGGCGTTCATTTCTTTTCGCAAGGCATCAAGCTCGCTTATTATAGCTTCTGCCTCAGCACGCGTTTTTTCAACAATGCGTCGGGCTTCGGCCTTTGCTTTTTCTTTTTCTCTCTCCCGTATTTGTTCAAGCTCTGCAAGCCGTTGTTTGGCCTTTTGCTCGGACATGCGCGCCGCTTCACTAATTGAACGCGCTTTTTTAAGCTCGATTTCGAGAGTCTGTCTTTGTCGTTCCAGCCTTTCAACAACATCCTCTAAGCGCTGGTTATCGTCCGATATAAGCTCTTTAGCACGCGCGACAAGCGCTTCATCCATACCCAACCGTTCGGATATTGCAAAAGCGTTTGAACGCCCGGGTACACCGGTCAAAAGCCTATAGGTGGGACGAAGTGTATTTACATCAAATTCGCAACTGCCGTTTTCTACTCCCGGGGTGTTGATTGCAAATGCCTTTAACTCGGCGTAGTGCGTAGTTGCCGCAATACGCGCCCCCTGAAGCCTCAGGCGCTCAAGAATTGCGATGGCAAGTGCTGCACCCTCTACGGGGTCGGTACCCGCACCCAGCTCGTCCATTAATACAAGGCTGCTTGAACCCGCTTTATTTAAAATTCTTATAATATTAGTCATATGTGCTGAAAAAGTCGACAGCGATTGCTCAATCGACTGCTCATCTCCAATATCGACAAAAATTGCGCCAAAGCAAGACAAAATGCTGCCCTCGCCTGCAGGAACCATAAGTCCACACATTGCCATAAGCGTGAGCAGTCCGATGGTTTTAAGTGTTACTGTTTTACCGCCCGTGTTGGGACCGGTAATGACCAGTGTATCATATCCCCCACCGAGTTCGACATCAATTGGAACAGCCGCCTTCGCATCAAGCAGCGGATGGCGTGCGCGGCGCAAAAGAATATGACCGTTGTCGGCAATTATAGGCTTGCAGGCTTTCATCTTGTATGCCAGACGCGCTTTAGCAAATATAAAATCAAGCTCAACTACCATGTTGTAGCTTTCGATAATAGTTTCGGCAAAGCTGCCAGCCTCTATTGACAATTCTAATAGTATGCGCTCAATCTCGACTTTTTCCCTTGACAGTAGCACACGAATTTCATTATTTGCTTCAACCACCGCCATGGGTTCGACAAAAACTGTTGCTCCCGATGACGATGTGTCGTGTACCAGACCGGGAACTTGGCCGCGATGCTCGGTTTTTACCGGTACGACAAAACGCCCCGATCGTATTGTGACAATCGGATCCTGCAGCAGCTTCTGGTATTCGGGCGAGCGTATCATTTTATCAAGCTTTTCGCGTATACGCGAAGAAATTGCACGCATTTTACGCCGTATATTGTTAAGCTCGGGCGACGCATTATCTGCAATCTCTTCCTCTGAAATAATAGCGGAAGTTATTTTGTCCTCTAAATATTTATTGGGAGAAAGCGCATTAAAACGATCATCCAAACAGGTTTCAACTTCAATGCAATGATCACGCCACTGCTGCAATGAGCGTATAACACGCAGTGTTTCGGCTATGTCAAGCAGCTCGCGCATTGAAAGAGACGAGCCAGTTCGAGCAAGCTGCAATGCGTTGCTTGGATTTTTGACGCCGCTTATTGTCGGACTTCCGAATCGTGCCGTAAGCATAAAGGCTGCAGCCGTATCCTCCATCCTGCGTGATGCCGTTTCAAGGTTGTTGGACGGCTCAAGAATGAGGGCACGCTGAGCCGAATCCTCGCAGCTTGTCTCATCAGCCAGCATTTCAAGTATTTTATCAAGTTCTAACGCTTTGTAATCTCGGTTCAAAATTGTGATACCTCTCCATCAGGGTTGCAGCGAGCGCATCAGTGTTTATTCAATATCGAAAGAACATCCCTAAGCGCATTGTCATATTCAGGAACACCTGTTTTTGGCGGATCAATTATTCTTTGGTCACGCGCTTTTGTTTCGTCTTTTGTCGGTATAACAGTTGTCTGCTTTACAGTTTGGATTTCAGTTTTATCATTTTTTTGTCTAAGATTTTCAGGCTTAATGGGCAGCGGCTGCGGTTTTGGAGGCGGGCTGTTTATGGGCAGCGGCTGAGGTTTTGGAGGCGGGCTGTCCACGGGCAGCGGCTGAGGTTTTGGCATAGGCTTAATGGTTTGTGAGGAGCTGTTTTTCGGCAATGTCTGTTCAGACAGTATTTTTAAAGGTACGTTTTTATTGTAT
>JAQVFM010000049.1 GCA_028697255.1 Oscillospiraceae bacterium | reverse complement strand
TAATGTGAATTATTACCGATAAATGTAACATAGTCCTCGGCAGGGATTCCGTCAATGTTTTCATCATGAGAGATGCCACCAAAAGGATCCATCATCGGCATACGAAACGGGGTGTATTCGCCATATTTGCCGGAAAAAGGCGGAGGGCCATAAGGGGGTTGATATGGGGCGCCCCTTTTCGAATTGTCCCGGCTACTCCAATCAGGTGGCTTTAATGCAAGCCCGCACCTGGCGCAAAATTCCGCAAATTCGGGATTGGCTTTTCCGCAACGGGAACAGGTATTAACGCGACCTGTATTAAAATTTTGCGAATCCGCCTTACTGCGCGGCGGCTGCGTAGACTCTGTGTCATGAGGACGCTTCCATTGACGCGATGTGCCGTGGTCATCTGCAAATAAGCAATGACCTACCTGCTTCCAGCAATCGCGGTGATGAGGAGCACCGCAGTCGGGGCAGGCGACAATATCTTCCGATTCTTTGAATTTTGATTTACAAACTGGACACACATATCCTTCATAAAAGAACATTTTACCATTTCCTTTCACCGGCGGATTGTGTGCGCTGCCGGCTTACATTAAGGTTGGAAATTTAAAGTTATACTAATTATCCGATTAGTATTAAGGAAATCCACTAACAATAAAATCCGATGCGTGGTATTAAGTTTTTCTTTATTGTACCCTTTTTCATACTACACTGCAACTTAATTGCTTTAAGTTTAAAAAAATTTAACCATTTAAGCTTAGTCTTGTATATAAGCGGACGAAAACGAATGGTCGGTGTCGAAATATACAAGCCTGAATATTCCCCCGGACACCGCCGCGGCAATATACACTGCCGCGGTAAGTGCGCTTATTATCAGTGCCGCCCTTTTTAGTCTGCCGGGTTTGCCTTGCTCTTTTGAAATCGCAAGTATAAATCCGCGCACAAAAAATGGCAGTGGCATTAGGGAAAGCACAATAATATTCACATTTGCCGCAAAAAACCCCTCATTGCCAAATGGCGCATAAAGCCCCCCGAACTTTATAATGTTTAAAATGGATAAAAATATGAGTGTTAGCCCTAATAGTAAAAGAAAAATAGAATCTGCCGCGTACTCACGATGCTTTCGAGAATATGACAAATAAGAATAAAGTCCTATACCGGCAATCGCAAAGGATACAAGGTATAAATATGTACATGAACGAAAATATGCTGCTTCAAGTCCGCCCTGTGTTCGCATGGAATGCTGAAAATATACAGATACAGCGAGCAGCAAAGCAGCCGCCGCAAGGTAAAGGATTGCTTTGACAAATCGTGATACGCCCATACTATTTCCCTCCCGTTTATACGTCGTGGGTTTTGCGTTTATATAAAAATATTAAAATTCCGATAAGACAATATCATCTAATATTTTCAGTGCTGATTCACGGTCGGCAAGCATGGTGCCGTCCTTCATTGCGCAGGCGGTGCCGCACGCAGCCGCCAGACGTACACAGTCGATTGCCGCATTCCCCTTGATATAACCGATAATAAATCCTGCAAGCGAGCTGTCACCCGAGCCTACCGTTGATTTTACATCGACCTTGGGTACGACTGCCCTAATTCTTTTATTATTTGATACAAACACCATGCCGCTGCCGCCAAGCGATGTGAGAACATTTTGCACGCCACTGCTACATAATATGTGTGCCGAATCTGCAATATCGTTAACCGAATCACCCTTTACACTCACAATGCTCCTAAGCTCGTGTATATTTGGCTTAATAAGCCACGGTGATATTTTATTATAGTCCTCAAAGTTAAGAAAATCGCTGTCTATTGCAACAAGAGCACCAATGTTTTTTACAGCAAGTATCAGTTCGATATAATACTCTTTCGGAAAACCTACGGGCAGACTTCCGGCAAAAACCACAATGTCTCCTGCACTCACCCGACATTTAATCAACTCCATCAGTGCATTTATCATCATTGCAGAAAGCTCCGGCCCTTTGCGATTGAGCTTTATAGTCTGTTCACCGCACCGAAGCGTTAGGTTTTCGCGAACCGCTCCATCAATTTTTATAAGCTCGTATTTTAAATTCTCCTGATTAAGATAACCGGCAAATTCACTGCAGTTATCTTTACCGGCAACACTCAAGCAAAGTGTTTGCATTCCGAAAGAATGTGCAACGCGAGAAACATTTATGCCTTTGCCCCCGACACCGCGTGTTTCATATACTATGCGGTTGGTTTTGTCATAATGCAAGCTATCGGTCCATAAAGTTACGTCAATAGACGGATTTAGTGTAATGCAAATTATACTTTTGTGCAATTAAATTTACCTCCGTTGTGTGCGTGGAATTTAAGAATTTATGCACGGTGCCATTTAACTCCTTGAGGAGTGTCCTCAAGCACTATACCCATATCCTTTAAAGCATCACGCAGTCTGTCAGCCTCTGCCCAGTTTTTTTCGCGACGAGCCAGGTTTCGTTTTTCAATCATTTCTTCAATTTCGCTGTCCAAAACCTCCTTTTGTGTATTATAAAGCAGACCTAATACACCGGTTAGCTCATCAAAAATTTCGATAGCATTTTCACATAGTTTACGCGACGGGCGTGCATTTGCCGATGTTGCTACGTTTATATCACGAACAAGCTCAAATAAGGCTGCAATAGCATCAGCCGTGTTTAAATCATCCTCCATTGCCTCAATGAATTGAGAACGCCGTTGCTTGAATAATTCAATATATTTATCTTCACCACCTTGGTTGTCAGTATTTTCAAGCACAAACTTAAGATTTTCACGGCAGGTGTAAAGCCTGTCCAATGCCGCCTTGCTTTGTTCAATTACTTCAGTATTAAAATTAATAGGGCTGCGGTAAGACGAGGATATAAGGAAAAATCGAATAGGCTCATAACCATATTTTTCAGCTACAGCTCTCACCGTAAAGAAATTTCCGAGCGATTTTGACATTTTGCGGTTATCAACATTGATATATCCGTTATGCATCCAATACCGTGCAAATGGAACACCACAAAAAGCCTCGCTTTGTGCAATTTCATTTTCGTGATGAGGAAAAATTAAATCCTGTCCGCCGCAATGAATATCTATTGTATCGCCAAGATAACGGTGTGCCATTGCCGAGCATTCAATATGCCAACCGGGGCGTCCATTACCCCACGGTGACGGCCAGTACGGTTCACCGGGCTTTGCCGCTTTCCAAAGCGCAAAATCCATTGCATCTCTTTTTGACTCCTCCACGTCGACGCGCGCGCCGGATTTCAGGTCGTCCAAAGACTGATGAGATAGCTTGCCGTATTCATCAAAGCTGTTGGCGCTGAAATATACGTCACCGTTATCCGCCTTATATGCAAATCCTTTTTCAATCAGTCCGGTTATAAACCGTATTATTTCGTCGATGTTATCCGTAGCACGCGGGTGGGCAGTCGCTTTTTTAACATTAAGTCCGGCCGCATCTATCCAAAATTCTTTAATATATTTTTCAGCAACCTCGTCAAAAGAGATTTTTTCCTCTGCTGCCCGGCGTATTATTTTATCGTCAATATCAGTAAAGTTCTGAATAAATTTGACATTCCAACCGCGCCATTCGAGATACCGCCTTAACACGTCAAATACACACAAAGGGCGTGCGTTGCCTATATGGATTAGATTATAGACGGTAGGGCCGCATGCGTAAATGCGAACCTCGCCGTTTACAACTGTTTCAAGCTCTTGTTTTTGTCGTGTCAGCGTGTTGTATATTTTCAACCGGATCGGCCTCCTGTTTAATAGTCTTGTTTTTTTATTGAATGTGGCGCGGTGGTGGCATCGCGCACTACGATGACTACAGCGGCGCGGTGGTGGCATCGCGCCCTAAACTTTGTTTAATGGCGGGATGAGATATCCTGCCGACTTTATTCTTTCTCTTTAATGCTGCTGATTTGTGCTTCTATTTGCCTTAATCTATTATCAAGCTTGCACAGCTCCTGTGATACCGGGTCGGGTATATGAATTTGGTCCATCTCCATTATCTTTTCACCATTTCGCCTTACAATACGCGCGGGTACACCAACCGCCGTGCAATTTTCGGGTATATTATTAAGTACAACCGCACCTGCAGCAACACGGGAGTTATCTCCTATGGTTATTGGCCCCAAAACTTTGGCACCTGCGCCTACCATAACACCGTTACCCAGTGTTGGATGACGCTTGCCCTTGTCTTTGCCTGTTCCGCCAAGCGTTACACCTTGATAAATTGTGCAGTCGTCACCGATAACGGTTGTTTCGCCAATAACAACGCCGGTTCCGTGGTCTATAAACAGCCTGCGCCCAATCGTTGCTGCCGGGTGTATCTCTATGTTAGTTTTGCGAACACAGCGTTGTGAAATCCACCGTGCGATAAATTTCATATTATGGCGGTAGAACCAGTTTGCGCGCCTATATGCGCGCACTGCTTTAAAGCCGTTGTATAGCATCATAACTTCAAGTGAAGTACGGGCTGCCGGGTCCTTGTCGCGTATAGTAGCTATATCCTCTTTAATACGTTCAAACATAATTTACGCCCCCTTTTGCCTTAATCAAATAAAAAACCCCGCTGCATTATGCAACGGAGGTGCAGTGCACGGTTCCACTCCTGTTTTAACTCATTATTCCGTATAACGGCGGTAAACCCGCACAGAGATACTATAAGTTCACCCTGTGTGCTCAAGGGCGCATTTCAACGTGCTTTTTATAAAAAACGCTTTCAGCCAAGGCGTTTTTTCTCTGATATAAAATACACGCTTACTTCTCCCTGTCAATGCATTTACTTCATTATATACAAACTTTGCAAAAAGTCCACAGTTTTTCGCTTACTATTTGCTGTCCTTAAAATAATGACGTAGCTCCCAGATATACTGAAATCCTGATACAAGCGTTAATACAACTGAAATCCATATAAAAACACGACCTATATTAACCGGGATTGTATATACCGATTGAGACAGACCGAATTTAGACAAAATTGTTGTTTGCCATGTCCCGAACTCCAACGCGGCAAGCATAAATATTATAGACACAAACTGAGCCACTGTTTTTGTTTTTCCTGCAAGGCTTGCAGCCACAACAACGCCGTCCTTTGCGGCAACCAAACGCACCGATGTCACCATAAATTCACGAGTCAGTATCAGCATAACCGCCCAAACATCAAGTTGACCGATTGCAAGAAAACCAATAAACGCCGCTGTAGTTAGCATTTTGTCGGCCAATGGGTCAAGAAATTTGCCAAAATTAGTAATAAGCCCATGATTACGGGCAATTTTGCCGTCAAACATATCGGTAAGTGCTGCAATGCTGAATACAAGCGCAGCTGTCAGGTAATGAAACCGAAAATCTATTAAAAGCACCAGCAAAAACACCGGTGACAAAACAACCCTAAATAATGTAAGCCTATTGGGTATATTCATTCGCAGTATTCCCCCATCAAATCCCAATCGACAATACCGTCAATGCGTACCTTAATGATATCGCCGGCACGAACTTTACCTGCAGGGCAGGTAAAAAACACCTTGCCGTCAATGTCGGGAGCATCGGCCGCGCTGCGACCAAACCAGCACCCGGCGTAACGGTCATAGCTCTCAACAAGAACATCAATAATTTTGCCTGTTTGTTTTTTGTTTAAGTCATCTAATATGCGTGTTTGCATTTCCATAACAATATCACGGCGTCTTTGCTTTTCCCTTTCGTCCGCGCCATTAGGCATTTTTGCAGCTTTTGTGCCCTCCTCGGACGAAAATGCAAAGCAACCTAACCGTTCAAACTTCATATCATTTAAAAATAAGCAAAGCTCATCAAATTCTGCCTTACCCTCTGCAGGAAAGCCCACCATAATGGTGGTACGCAACACTATATCCTTGACAGTATTACGGATTTTGTCAATTTTTTGCCTAAGTGCAGCGTCATCGCCCTCACGGTTCATTGCGGCGAGCACTTTTTTGCTTGAATGCTGTATCGGAATATCCATATACTTAACGATTTTGGGCTCTTGTGCAATTGTGTTAAGAAGTTCGTCTGTTATATGTTCCGGATAGCAGTAAAGAAGTCGAATCCAGCGAAGCTGCTCTATTTTGCACAGCTCCTTTAAAAGCTCGGGCAGCATGGGGCGTCCGTAAATGTCAATGCCGTACAACGTGGTGTCCTGCGCCACAAGAACAAGTTCCTTAACGCCGTTTATGGCAAGTGACCGAGCCTCCTCAACAAGTGTTTCGATACTTCGGCTGCGATAACGTCCGCGAATCATCGGTATTGCACAATAAGAGCAACAGTTGTTGCATCCGTCGGCAATGCGTAGATAGGCGTAAAACGACGGCGTTGTTTGGATACGCTCACCGTCAAGGCTCCAACAGCTTTTGTCGGGAAAACGTTCAACGCGCTGCCCGCTTACAACCTTCTTCACCACCTGCACGATATCACTATTCGCACCCAGTCCAATAACGGCATCGCATTCGGGCATTTCTTTCATTATTTCGGATTTGTATCGTTCAGCCATACACCCGGTAACAATAATCTTCTTTATTCGCCCTTCATCTTTGAGTTTAGCAAATTCGAGAATCTGCTCAATGGATTCTCTTTTCGCATCTTCGATAAAACCACAGGTGTTGATAATGACAACATCAGAAAGTCCGCTGTCTTCCGTCAGCTTCATACCTGCGTTTTTTAAGCTGGCAAGCATTATCTCGGCATCCATTTGATTTTTAGGACAGCCAAGAGTAACCATTCCAATTTTATAATTCATCAATATCAAAATCCTGTTCTTCGGTTTGCCACATTTCAATAGCCCGCCTTATTGTGCAACTGTCAAAGCCATAACGTGCCAATGCTGCTGCAGCTTTATTTATATAATTACAGCTTTTTTTATTATAATGCTTTTTATTCAGCAGTGCAAGCGCCTGCCGCACATCGTTTGATTCTATCGATTCTGTTGCGTTTTGTGCGGTTTCCCTGTCCACACCAAGTCTGCAAAGCTCCATAACAACACGCCTTTTGGGATACAGCTTATGTTTAATCAAGTATTGGGCACGCTGTTTTGCAAATCGCTCATCATCAATATAACCTAAGCTTTGCATTTGCTTTGCAGTTTCTGCCGCTGTGTTTGGATCGGCAACAAGACGCAGCTTTTTTTCAAGCTCGGCAAGCGAATAATCGCGCATCGACAACAGATACAGTGCTTTTTCTTTCGCGCGCCGCTTGTTTGACTGCGTAACAAGCTCCTCAAGCTGCAGATCTGTTAATACAGAACCAATTTTATAAGGCGATTCCTCAAACGTACCGATGTGAACCATTTGTGTCTCATCGTCGTCAAACTCAAGCCGATACAGGCGACCACGGCATTTTTTTATACCGGTTATAACCATTGGCAAACCCGACTTTCAGCTATGTATTTCAATCGTCGACCGATATATCAATTTTTGCCTTTGCAACATCGGCCCTGATTTTTGCGGCTGCCTCAATCGGAATTTCGACGGGCTGCTTCCGGCTCAGCTTAGCCGAGCGCCCTACCGGGTTTAGCTTATCTATATTATTCAAAACATGCTGTTCAAGTTCGGCAACCAATTCAGGATTATCCTTTAAAATGGCTTTAACATTGTCACGCCCTTGTCCCAAGCGGTTATCATTATATGAAAACCACGAGCCTGATTTTTGAATTATGTCCAGCTTAACAGCCAAATCCAGCAATTCGCCCTCATGTGATATACCTTCACCGTACATTATGTCAAACTCGGCCTCTTTAAAAGGAGGAGCTACTTTGTTCTTTACAACACGAACACGGGTATGTGATCCAATCGCTTCGCTGCCTGACTTTAGTGTTTCTGTACGTCGTACGTCAAGCCGAACCGATGCATAGTATTTCAGCGCATTGCCTCCTGCTGTTACCTCGGGATTTCCATACATTACTCCGACCTTTAAGCGAAGCTGATTAATAAATATCGCCATGCAGTTTGATTTTGACACTGCACCGGCCAGCTTGCGCATAGCCTGCGACATAAGACGTGCCTGCAAACCAACATGGCTGTCCCCCATCTCGCCCTCGATTTCGGCACGTGGAACCAGCGCAGCAACCGAATCTATAACCACAATATCAATAGCGCCCGACCTTATAAGAGCCTCGGCAATTTCCAATGCCTGTTCACCTGTATCCGGCTGCGACACAAGAAGAGAATCAACATCAACGCCAAGCGCACCGGCATAAACCGGGTCAAGTGCGTGCTCGACATCAATAAATGCGGCCTCGCCACCTTTTTTCTGCGCCTCGGCAACGACATGAAGCGCCAATGTCGTTTTTCCCGATGCCTCCGGTCCGTAAATTTCAACAATGCGCCCACGCGGCAAACCGCCAATGCCCAAGGCTGCGTCCAACATCATTGATCCTGTCGGAATAGCATCGACATTCATGCCGATGTTCTGCCCAAGCCGCATAATTGCGCCTTTGCCATAGTTTTTTTCAATCTGCATAAGTGCAAGTTCTAACGCCTTTTTTTTGTTATCATTATCAGTGGCACTGCCTTTTCGTGCTGTCGTCTTTCCTTTATCATTAGCCGCCATAAATTTATTCCTCCTGTTTATTACACTCAATGGTAATACAATTATTATAATGGATTGGTGTTAATAAATCAACAATCCATCGAACCTGTGTTCTTACTGTCGTTTAAGCTTTTTGATTTTCTTAAGTCATAAATAACAATAAAAACCAAAGAGGCAGCAAGCCCGCAAACCATACCGAAAAAGTCCAAAACAACATCCTGTACCAT